>NZ_CP076103.1:6014731-6315468 GCF_018732085.1 Lysobacter capsici
GAAGTCTTGCCCCGCCCTGGGCTTCTGCATCAGGTTCATGCTCGGCGTGCCGCGGTCGCGAAAGTATTCGAGCGCCAAGTTCCAGCTGAACACCTCGTTCGGCTGCCACAGCGCGCTGACGCGCGCCGCCGACTGATCCTGTGCGTTGTACTTGTCGCCGCGGGTGACGAACAGATTCGGGTTGATGGGCTGGAACAAGGTCGCATCGCCGCCCGAGGCGGCGTAGGCGGCCCGCTGCGCATCCACCGACGGCAGTTGGCCGATCGGATTTTGATAATCGACATAGCCGTCGTGTTGTTCCTGCACGAACGCCACGCGCATCGCGAAGGTGTCGCTGATCGGCAGATTGACCGCGGCGCGCGCGCCGATGGCGTTGTAGTTGCCGATGGACAACTGCGCGTTGCCGAAATAGCTGCCGATCTCGGGCTTCGTGGTCTGGAAGTTGACCGCGCCGACGGTCGAATTGCGGCCCCACAGCGTGCCCTGCGGGCCGCGCAGGACTTCCGCGCTTTCGATGTCCAGCAGCAGGCCGGCGGCGGCTTCGGCGCGCGGCGAGTAGACCCCGTCGACGAAGATCGCCACTTCCGGATCCGCGTATTCGGTCTTGGCCTGGTCGTTGCCGATGCCGCGCAAGGTCACGGTGATGACATCGTGGTCGCCCTGACGGGTGGCCTGCATGCTCGGCACCAGCTTGGTGATGTCCTGCACGGTCATCACCCGTTCCTTGCCGAGCGTCTCGGCATTGATCGCGCTGATGGCCACGGGCGTCTTCTGCAAGGGCGTGACGCGCTTGGTGCCGGTGACGACCACCGCGTCGAGCGTCTTGGCCGCGCTTGCCTGCGGCGCGGCTCCCGCGGGCGTTTGCGGTTGTGCGGAATCCACGGCTTGCGCCTGATCGGCGGGTCCGGCCAGCGCGTCGGTTGATGAAACGAGCACAACAAGAATCGCGCCATACAGCGCGTGCAAGCGGTACGCCATGTCCTATTCCCTCCGGTTCGGACGCTCCCGTCTCCCGGCGCTTGTGGCGGTATCGTCGCCGGCCGGCATGGAGCGGAGCGAGTGATACGCCCGAATGGCAGCGCTGTCAATCGTGAAATGGAAGCGCTACCAATTTGCTCTTACAGCGTCACGTCATGGCTGCGTGCGGCGCCTGGATGCCGCACCGCAGCAACGGATCTGCGCGACGTTCGTCGCCAGACCGGACACTGGCGCAAGCGCGCTCCTCGCAGCGATCTCGCCCGCCGGCATCGCGGTGTGCGATAACATGATTCGCCCCGCTCGCCCCTCGGAAACGCATTGATGCGCGCCAGAATCGAAGACGTCGCCCAGGCCGCCGGTGTCTCCATGACCACCGTCTCGCGCGTCTTCAACAAGGAGCCGAACGTGCGCGAGAAGACGCGGCTGAAGGTCGAGGCGGCGGCGCAGGCGCTCGACTACCGACCGAATCCGTCGGCGCGCAGCCTGGCGGGGAATCGTTCCTATCTCATCTCGCTGGTGTACGACGATCCCGCCGCGGCATCGAGCTACATCATGGAGATCATCGTCGGCATGCTGGCCGCCTGCGAGCGCCAGCGTTACAGCGCCATGCTGCGTCCGCTCGAGCATTCCAATGCCGACCATGTCCGCGCGGTGGAGGAATCGATCGCCCAGTACCGTCCGGACGGCCTGATCCTGGTGCCGCCGTTCGCCGACGACGTCAAGCTGTTACAGCGTCTCGACGCCCTGGGCGTGCGCTACGCCACGATCTCCGCGAAGGCGAAGCTCAGTCACGCGCGCATCGGCACGATCCTCGACGAGCGCAAGGCGGCGGCGGAAATGATCGCGCACGCGGTTGAGCTCGGTCATCGCCGCATCGCGCACATCGCCGGCCCGCAGCTGCATGGCGGACGCGCCTGGCGCCTGGCCGGTTATCGCGACGGCCTGCGCCGCGCGGGCATTGCGTACGACGCCAAGCTGGTTGTCGATGGCGGTTTTACCTTCGACGACGGCGTCGCCGGCACGAGGCAGCTGCTCGATCTGAAGCATCCGCCCACCGCGATCTTCGCCGCCAATGACGACAGCGCCTGCGGCGTCATGCACGAGGCGTTCGAACGCGGCCTGCGCGTCCCGCAAGACGTGTCCGTGTTCGGTTTCGACGACACGCCGGCCTCGCGCCAGATCTGGCCCAGCCTGACGACGGTGCGACAGCCGTGTCGCGAGATGGGGCGCATCGCCGCCGAACAGCTGCTCGCCGCGATCCGCGATCCGCAGGCGGGCGCGCTCGTGCGCGTGCCGTATGAACTGATGATCCGCCAGTCGGGCGGGCCCGCGCCCGCCGCGGCGAAGCGGCGCTGAGCGACGCCGCCGCCGGATGTCCACGTCCGCCACGACGAACAGACCGCCGATCGGCTTCTGGCAGATCTGGAACATGTGCTTCGGCTTCGTGGGGCTGCAGTTCGGTCTCGCGCTGCAGAATGCGAACGTCAGCCGCATCTTCCATACTCTCGGCGCCAGCATCGACGATATTCCCGCGCTGTGGATCGCGGCGCCGCTGACCGGATTGCTCGTGCAGCCGATCGTCGGCTATTGCTCCGATCGCACCTGGGGTCGGCTCGGCCGACGCCGGCCGTACTTGCTCGCTGGCGCCGTCATCGCCGCATTGGCGCTGATCGCGATGCCGAATTCGCCGACGCTGTGGAGCGCTGCGGCGCTGCTGTGGATCCTCGACGCCGCGATCAACGTCTCGATGGGACCGTTGCGCTCGTTCGTAGGCGATCAGCTGCCGTCGGCACAGCGGCCGGCCGGTTTCGCGATGCAGACCCTGTTCATCGCGGCGGGCGCCGTCGTCGCCAGCCTGCTGCCCTGGCTGCTCGCGCAATGCGGAGTCAGCAACCTCTCCGCCGCCGGAGAAATGCCGGACACGGTGAAGCTGGCGTTCTATCTCGGCGCCGCCGTCCTGTTCGGCACGCTCGCCTGGAGCGTGCTGTCGACGCGCGAGTATCCGCCCGACGCGCTCGCCGCGTTCGAGGACACAGCGCCGACAACGCCGCCACCGCCGCTGCCAGCGCAGGTGCGATCCAACGGCATGCTTTGGTGCGCGGCCGGATTGGTCGCGTTCCTCACCATCCACCTGAGTCGGACCGACCCACGCCTGCACCTGCTCGCCGCCGGCCTGTTCGCCTACGGCGCGATCCAACTGATCGCCGGCTACAGTCGCGCGCGCAATCCGGTCACCGCGATCATCGCCGACTTGCTGACGATGCCCACGATCATGCGTCAGCTCGTGCCCGTGCAGTGTTTTTCCTGGTTCGCGCTGTTCGCCATGTGGATTTACACGACGGCGGCCGTCACCGGCGTGCATTTCGCCGCGGCGGACACGCGCTCGGCCGCCTACAACGACGGCGCGAACTGGGCCGGCGTGCTGTTCGCCGCTTACAACGGTTTCGCCGTACCCGCGGCGATGCTGATTCCCTGGATGACGCGCCGGCTCGGCCTGCGCCTGAGCCATCTGATCAATCTCGTCCTGGGTGGCTGCGGCCTGCTGTCCTTCCTGCTGATCCGCGACCCGCACTGGTTGCTGCTGTCGATGGTCGGCGTCGGCTTCGCCTGGGCGTCGATCCTGTCCCTGCCCTACGCGATGCTGTCCGACAGCGTGCCGGCGGGAAAGATGGGCGTGTACATGGGCATCTTCAATCTGTTTATCGTCATCCCGCAATTGCTCGCCGCCAGCGCGCTTGGCTTCCTGCTGAAGACGTTCTTCGGCAATGCACCGATCTACGCGCTGCTGATCGGTGGCATTAGCTTATTGCTGGCGGCGTTTTGTGTCTTACGCGTGGGCGATGCTGCTGGAACCAGCCGCGCGGCCGGTTGCCGATGACGTACCAGTACCGTCGGCAGCTGCGCCACTGCAGTTAAAGACTGGCCACTATCCAAAGCCGCGCGGCCTTCGACATCGTCCCCACGGGCAACACATAAAGCGATTTAAAGAACATCCTTAACGCGCCGTTTGGATTGCAAGCTGTCAACCCCGACTGATTCACCCCTTGATATACGCCGCCAGTTCTTCGGGCGCTCCCGAAGGGAAGGACGCCTTCAGAAACTCAAGAAAAGCGGACACGCGAGCGCTGAGCAGGCGCCTGGATGGATACAACGCCCACAGCTCGATGCCCGGAGCCTGGACCTCGCCCCACTGCACCAGCGTGCCGGCTTGCAGATCGCTCATCACCAGCGATAACGGCAATTGCGCGGCGCCGATGCCGGTGCGCACGGCGCTTCGGATCATGATCAGCGATGACAAGCTCAGCACGGGGTTGGCATGGATGCGTACCAGGCCGGTCGGCGTGATCAGATCCCACGCTGTGTTCGCTGGGCGCTTGCTGCGCATCACAGCCGACGCGATGGAATCGCCTTGCGGCATGCGGAGCCCGGGGCTCGCAACCACCACCAGGCGATCGTGCAGAAAGATGCGGCCGATGAGGCTTTCATGGGGATCGGGGTTGACCCGGATCACCAGGTCGTAGCCTTCCTCCACCATGTCGACCATGCGATCGTCGGTCGACACTTCGAGACTTACCTCCGGATACATCAGGGCGAACCTGGCGGCCAGCTCACCCATCGCGGTTTGAGAAAACAGCAAGGGCGCACTGATCCGCAGATGGCCACGCGGCGTGTCGCCGCCCGAGCTGATCGACGTCGCCGTCTCGGCAAGCTCGGTCAGCAGGGCCTCCGTTCGCTCGTACAGCGCTCGGCCCTCCTGGGTCAGTTTGAGCAGATGCCCACCGCGCTCGAACAGACGCAGGTTGAGGCTGCTCTCCAACTCCGCCACGCGACGGGACAGGGTCGCCTTGGGTCGGTCGGCGGCGCGGGACGCCCGGCCGAAACCTCCATGCCGCGCCACCAGGTTGAAGTCGGCCAGAGCCAGCAGGTCCATGTGTTCCACCAGCGAGACAGGAGGTCCAAATATACGGGCTATCGGGCCATGGGTGAATCACCAACCATAGGGCCACCCAACCCAACCCGGAGCAATCCCATGACCATCCTCATCACCGGCGCCACTGGCAACATCGGCCGCCACGTCGTCCAACAGCTCACCCAGCGCGGCGCCGATGTGCGCGCCCTGGTTCGCGATCCGGCCACCGCGGCCCTGCCGGCCGGAGTCGCCACCGTGCAGGGCGACCTGCTGGATGTCGACTCGCTGCGCGCCGCCTTCTCGGGCGTCTCCACCTTGTTCCTGTTGAACGCGGTGGTGCCCGAGGAGTTCACCCAGGCCTTGATCGCGCTCAACGTCGCCCGCGAGGCCGGGATCGAGCGGATCGTCTACCTCTCGGTCATCCACAGCGATCGCTATTTGAACGTGCCGCACTTCGCGGGCAAGTTCGGCGTCGAGCGCATGATCGAGGGCATGGGCTTCAACGCCACCATCCTGCGGCCGGCCTACTTCATGGACAACGACCGCACCATCAAGGACGTGGTGCTCGGCCATGGCGTCTACCCCATGCCCATCGGCAGCAAAGGCCTGGCCATGATCGATGCACGCGACATCGGCGAGATCGCCGCCATCGAACTGCTGCGCCGCGAGCGGTCGAGCGAACCGCTTCCCCTCGCCCGCTTCAATCTCGTCGGCCCCGACACGCTGACGGGCGCGGACGTGGCGGCCCTCTGGACGGACGTGCTGGGTCGCCCGATCGCCTACGGCGGCGACGACACCGCGGGCTTCGAGCAGAACCTTCGCCAGTTCATGCCGAACTGGATGGCCTTCGACATGCGCCTGATGAGCGAGCGGTTCCTGACCGACGGGATGACGCCGGACGCTGGCGACGTCGAGCACCTCACCGCGCTGCTGGGTCGCCCGCTGCGTTCCTACCGCGACTTCGCTTCCGAAATCGCGGCTTCCATTTGAGCGCGTCGACCAACCACGCATCCCTACATCGAGGACTTCACCATGATCTATTCCACCGCCACCGTTCCGGTCAATCCGGTCGGTCAGAAGCCGCTCACCCGCGATCAAGCCTGGGCCGGCTTGGTCGCCAAGGCCCGCGACGCGCGGCTCTTTTTTCCGCCCAACGAATGCACCCGCTGCGAGGTCGTCGAAGAAAGCGCCACGCACCTCGTCCGGGAAGCCACGATCCTGGGCGATGACCTCACCGAGATCATCACCTTCGACGCAAACAAGATCACCTTCTTCCAAGCCGGCGGCCCGCGCGAAGGCGCCATCGTCAACGAGTTGTTCGAGGACGAAGCGGGCAACCTGCAACTGCGCTTCTATTGCTACCTGGGATTGCGCGGCAAGGAAAACAACGGACCGGAGGAACAGGCTGCGCAAGCGTGGATGGACAGCGACAAGGGCTTCAACAGCGCGTTGCTCTCGACCTTGCAACGTACACGCGAGCTGCTGGAGGACGGTACGCTTCAATCACATTAATCAGCCAAGCCAACAGATACCGTTCCCCACCGCATCTGTTGGCAATTGGCTGCGAGCGTGAGCGCTTGTGTCTGGCGTGGAAAAGAAAGCGCCGTCGCCGACGAGCTGATACAAAATTTCGCCCCCCCCGGCCACGAGGGTTTGCGCACCGATACGCGCTGCCCTTGGTCCTCCCTTTGGGCTAACTCGCCATGTTTGGCAAGAGAGAGGAAATCGTATGCGCGCACGACTAACCGCTATCGCATGTGCGACTACGCCATCACGGGAAGGTGGGCCAGCACCTTGTCCAAGGTTATCGGATACTCACGCACGCGGATGCCGGTAGCATTATGGATGGCATTGGCGATAGCGGCACTTACGCCGCAAAGACCGAGCTCGCCCACACCTTTAGCCTTCATCGGCGATGACTTGTCGTCGGCCTCGTCGAGGAAAATAACCTCCTGGTGCGGTACATCGGCATGCACGGCCACTTCGTAACCGGCGAGGTCATGGTTGACGAAGAAGCCCAGGCGCTTGTCCACTGCCAGTTCTTCCGACAACGCGCCGCCGATGCCCATGGTCATGGCGCCGATCACTTGGCTGCGGGCCTGCTTCGGGTTGAGGATGCGGCCGGCCGCGCACACCGCCAGCATGCGGCGGATGCGCGACTCACCGGTGGCGATATCCACGCCGACCTCGACGAAATGGGCCGCGAAAGTCGATTGCTGGAATTTCTTGGCCAGGTCGCCGAACTCGATGCTGTCTTCGGCGACCACTTCACCGGACTCGGCCGCTTTCGCAAGCGCCACGCTGCGGCCCTGCACGCTGACCTTGCCGTCGGCGAAGCTCGCCTTGTCCGCATCGAGTCCGAGCTTCGCTGCGACGATGCCGCGCAGTTTCATGCACGCGGCGTAGACGCCCGCGGTGGAGCTGTTGGCGCCCCATTGGCCGCCCGAGCCGGCCGACACCGGGAAATCCGAATCGCCCAGCCGCACCACGACTTGGTTCAGCGGCACGCCCATCACCTCGGCCGCGGTCTGGCCGATGATGGTGTAGCTGCCCGTGCCGATGTCGGTCATGTCGGTTTCCACCGTGACCTTGCCATCGGCGGTCAGGCGCACGCGAGCGCCCGACTTCATCACCAAGTTGTTGCGGAACCCCGCTGCCATGCCCATGCCCACCAGCCAGCGCCCGTCGCGCACGGCGCCGTGCTTGGGATTGCGCTTGCTCCAGCCGAAGCGTTCGGCGCCGGTGCGCAGGCATTGCACCAGTTCGCGCTGCGAGAACGGACGCTCCGGCTTCTCCGGATCGACCTGGGTGTCGTTGAGGATGCGGAACTCGACCGGATCCATGCCCAGCTTTTCCGCCATTTCGTCCATGGCGATTTCCAGCGCCATCAATCCGGGCGCTTCGCCGGGCGCGCGCATCGCATTGGCTTCAGGCAGGTCCAGCGTGGCCAGGCGCGCCCGGATCATGCGATTGGCGCCGGCATACAGCAGCCGGGTCTGCTGCACCGCGTTCTCGATCCCGCCGCCGGGCAAATCGCCGGACCAGCTTTCGTGACCGATGGCGCTGATCTTGCCTTCCTTTGTCGCACCGATGCGGATGCGCTGAATCGTCGCGGGACGATGGGTGGTGTTGTTCGCGATCAAGGGCCGGGGCAGCGCGACCTTCACCGGCCGTCCCGCCGCGCGCGCGCCGAGCGCCGCGAGCACCGCGTCGGCGCGGACGAACAATTTTCCGCCGAAGCCTCCGCCGATAAAGGGCGAGACCAGGCGAACGTTTTCCTTCGGTATGCCCAGGGTCTTGGCCACATCGCCGCGGCCCCACGCGATCATCTGGTTGGACGTCCATAGCGTGAGCTTGTCGCCATCCCAGGCGGCGATCGACGCGTGCGGCTCCATCATCGCGTGCGACTGGTCAGGCGTGTGGTAGGTGGCATCGAGTTGCACCGGCGCCGCGGCGAACGCGCCGGCGAAATCGCCGACGGCGATGTCGGGCTGATCGCGTTCGGACACCACCGCCGATTGCTTGGCCGCCGTCAAATCGAACGCGCCGGCGGCGCGGTCGTAGCGAATGCGCACCAGGCCAGCCGCGGCGCGCGCCTGTTCGAAGGTCTCGGCCACCACCAGCGCGACCGCCTGGTGGTAATGCTGAATCGCCGGGCCGCCGAGCAGTCTGGCGGTGTTGAAATCGCCCTTGGCCAACTTGCCCGCGTTGGCGGCGGTCACGATGGCCAACACGCCCGGCGCCCGGCGCGCTGCATCGAGTTCCATCGACATGATCCGGCCCTTGGCGATACCGGCGCCGATCACATGGCCGTACACCGCATTGCGGACAGCCTCGTGCTGCTCGTAGGCATAGGTCGCGGTACCGGTGACCTTCAACGGGCCATCGATGCGATCCAGCGGCTTGCCGACCACCTTGAGCTGATCGATGGGATTGGTCGTGGCGGGGGTATCGAATTTCATGGCATCACTCCTTCGCCTCGGCCAGCACCGCGGCGAGCGTGCGCTCGGCCAGCAGCAGCTTGAAGCGGTTTTGCTCGGTAGGCTTGGCGCCGGCGAACAGCGCGCCGGTCACGGCCTTGGCGCCATTTGCGAGTTGCGCGTCGGCCGCGTCGCTGCGCCATGGCGCATACGCGACGCCACCGACCGCGACACGCCCGCTGCCGTCGTTCTGGACCACCGCGGCGATAGAGACCAGCGCGAACGCATACGACGCGCGGTCGCGCACCTTGCGGTAGATATGGGTTCCGCCAATCGGCTTGGGCAAGGTCACCGAGGTGATCAACTCGCCGTGGCCCAGCACCGTGTCGAGATGGGGTGCATCCGCGGGGGCGCGATAGAACTGCGCAAGCGGGATGCTGCGTTCGCTGCCGTCGGCCTGCACCGTCTGCACGGTCGCGTCCAGAGCGCGCATAGCGACGGCCATGTCGCCGGGATAGGTCGCGATGCAGTCCTTGCTGCCACCTATCACCGCCAGCTGCCGGCTGACCCCTTCCAACGCGGCGCAACCGCTGCCTGGGTTGCGCTTGTTGCAACGCTGGTTCGTATCGTAGAAATACGGGCAGCGCGTGCGCTGCAGCAGATTGCCTCCGGTCGTGGCCTTGTTGCGCAACTGCCCGGACGCGCCGGCCACCACCGCGCGCGACACCAGCGCATAGTCGCGGCGAATGCGCGGATTGGCGGCCAGGTCGGTGTTGCGCACCAGCGCGCCGATCTTGAGGCCGCCTTCGGGGGTCGACTCGATCGTATCGAGCTTGAGCGCATTGACGTCGATCAGATGGCCGGGTGTCTCGACCTCCAGCTTCATCAGATCCAGCAGGTTGGTCCCACCGGCGATGAATCGTGCGCCCGGCGTTCGCGCCGCCGCCGCGGCCGCTTCGGCGGGCGAGGACGCGCGCTCATAGGTGAAGGCCTTCATGCGGACCTCCCGGCAACCTCGGTAATCGCGTCGACGATGTTGGAGTACGCACCGCAGCGGCAGATGTTGCCGCTCATGCGCTCGCGGATCTCCTCGGCGCTCGGCTTTGGCCGTGCGGTCAGTTTCTCGCTGACCAGGCTTGGCACCCCGCTGTTGATTTCGCCCAGCATCGCCACCGCCGAGCAGATCTGGCCGGGCGTGCAATAGCCGCACTGGTAGCCATCGTGCTTGATGAAGGCCGCTTGCATCGGATGCAGTTTGTCCGGGGTGCCGAGGCCTTCGATGGTGGTGATGCGATCGCCCTCGTGCATCACCGCGAGGGTCAGGCAGGCATTGATGCGCCGGCCATCGACCATCACCGTGCATGCGCCGCACTGCCCGTGATCGCAACCCTTCTTGGTGCCGGTCAGATGCAAATGCTCGCGAAGCGCATCCAGCAGGCTGGTACGCGTGTCGAGTTCGAGCGTCTCGGGTTTGCCGTTGACCTCGAATGCGACCTTCGTCATCACCGGTGACCGCCCCGGCTCGTCGGGCGCCTGCGCGAACGCCACTGAGGGTGCGGCGGCGGCGGCGGCCGATGCTGCGCCGGCTTTCAGCAATTCCCTTCGGGTGAGGGTGAGTTTAAGTAGGCTGTCCACGTACGCGGCTCCTTCTCGGCTGGCGATAGCTGGCACGACTTAAGCTAAGGGTAAATCAGTGCATGCAAGCCGCGCGTGATCCAGTGGGCACAGCCGAAACCAAGTGGCCGGTCTCGACAAGGGACGTCGGAGTAACCTAAAGCGCGCGGCTAGGCGGCCCCTGAGTCGCGACAGCGCGCACCTGCTCGGGTTCCATGCTCATGAACTCCGTTAACGCCTGCGCGCTGGACTTTTTCCGAGCCTCGGCTACACCGGCCTCAACCCACACCCCGGCCGGATCGCCCTGCCTGCCTTCGCCGGCGTAAAGTCGATCTCGCTGCGGATGCGGTGCCACCCAGTCAACCTGTTTTATGCCTTTCTTGGCCGCCGCCAGCGCCAGGCATGCGGCCGAGGAAACGCATTCGCTTTCATTGAGCCCCACGGTCGGGGCATGGGGCTCCAGTCGTTCGAGACACTGCCCGTACAGCGCCATATAGGTGCGCCGACGCGATGCGTCCAAGACGGCTGCCGCCTGAGTGGAGGCTGCGTCCGATGCACTCAGTGCGGTATCCGAGCGAGCGATTTTGGCCCGATCGAACGAGTCGTCCGTCCCCGTATCAATTCGCCGTTTCCCCGATCTGACGTTGCCACCGTCGACGAGAAAGACGTCGCTTGCTGGCCGTGCTTCGTCCGAAGGGGCTGGGGGTGCAGTCAGTGGCGCCACCGGTACGTGCGGGCGCCCTTCCTGCGATGCCACTACAGAAGCGCCGGATGCAGCGTTATCCGAACTGGTGATGCGAGCGGGTGACGTGTCATTGGCGCGCTGACTGGGAAAGGTAAAGTCCACGGCGGCCGGAGCGGCAACAGCACTTCCTCCCCATGGATCCGGTATCGCTGCCCGGTACCCGCCGACCGCGTCCATGGCGCCGGTTGCATACGCTCGACGGATATCACCGCTGGATGAGGTGGCGCGTTCGCCCATACCAGGCGGATCAAGCCATGCTCCCCATATAGGCGGACCCGCCACCCGGCTCGTAGCATCCCTCGCTCCCGCGACCCCACCTGTGTTTTCCGGGGCGACGGCGGAGGCGACAGCGGCCGATCCTAGTCCCAGCCCCGACGGCGGACGCAGGACAGTTGCACGGTCCGGATCATCTGCAGCAGATCCGGACGGGAAGGATCGAGGCACGCCGGATAGACCGTTGGATCGAGGGTCGGCGAGGGGCAATCCGGGTGTCAGGGAGGCGGGTCTGGCCACCGCAGGGCCATCGCCGGTCAGACTCGGCCTGGGTGCTGCATTGAGGTTGACGATATGAAGCTGACTGTCCGCCCCGTCTTCTCCCCTCAATCCCTGGATGATCGTCTCGTGCGTCAACCCGAGCCTTTGGAAGTCCAAGCTCACCGTGTGCTTGCCGTGGCGCTCCAACTTCTCGATTGCTTGGACAGCGCAACGGTGGGGATAGTCCATTTCCCCCGCGCCTGTCCCGTGGGCGGCGATAGGTGGGTCGAAAAACAGCCGTCCCATCACCGCGATGTTGTGCTCAGTGACCGCGATGCGACGATCCGGGGTCATCAGCCGGGTAAGCTCCGGTGTCAGTCCTAGTGTGCCGTCGGGACGATACTCGACGTAGCTTTCCATACAGTCTTTGCCATAAGCGACCAGACTCGCTTCCGTCAGAGGTCTAGGCTGTGTTTTCTCGGCGAGATCAATGAACGCACCCCATGCCGCGATCTCGGCCAGAGCTTCATCGCGTCGGGCGATGGCAAGATAGGTGCCTACAAACGCCGTGTCGTCGCTTGCGTCGTTTCCTACGCCGCGCAGAGCCTGATTTACCCTGTGGGTGTTCACGGGTGAGTTCACGGCGTGCTGCAGTTCATGGGCCAGAACCGCCGCGCCGGCTCCACTGGTGTTCGGATCAGCGGCCATGATGGATTCGGAGATCACCACCGCCTTCCAGTCCTTGTCGAATAGACCGACGTCTCGCCCAGACCCCTCGCTGCAGTCGAGCCCCGCCACCAGATCGTCGCGGCGAATTATTCGGCTTTGACCTTGAATCGTCGGGCTATTGTTCACAATGACACGGAAATTTTCTTCCATCTCGGCAGTGGCGGTTCCGAGAGGAAAGCCAAAATCGAAATTGGGAGCGGCATGCAGAATACCGCCGCCAGCCACGGCAGGTGCGGCGTCCACCGCCATGGCGGGAGCAACGACGACAGCGGCATGAGGGGCCGCGCCTGGAATGGGATCAGGATCATCGAGGCCGCGCGCTTCACGATCACCATCTTCGAGATCCTGCGCTTTGAAGTCGAGATCGGAAGGCGGCAAGCCGGGCATGTGCGGTCCCTGACGTGATGGCCGATCGCGGC
Organism: Lysobacter capsici; assembly: GCF_018732085.1. Taxonomy (NCBI): domain Bacteria; kingdom Pseudomonadati; phylum Pseudomonadota; class Gammaproteobacteria; order Lysobacterales; family Lysobacteraceae; genus Lysobacter; species Lysobacter capsici. The sequence continues at coordinate 6,027,521 of NZ_CP076103.1, forward strand.
CCTTGTTGGAAGTACGTACTGACCGGCGAAGGTCGGACACCCTCGTGATGGGAATGGTCTATCTGAGACGTTCTGCGGCGTGCGCAGGAGACGTTCGTCACTCAACGCCTTTTGAACGCCGCCGCGCAGTAAGCTCGAAGGCGGCTGCGGTGGATGGTCGCCTCTGCCAACGATCGCATCGCGCAGGCAGGTCGGCCGTCCGGGGGCTAGTGACTGATTAAGAGCCGGGGGAAAGAGGCCGGCCGCCCGTCGGAGAAGGGTTTCGTTTCTCAGTTGGTGCGACGGCCGATTGCTGGGATCGGATCACTCCCCCGCTGCCCGGTATGCGCGCCCATGAACCCGCTTTTGACGTCGTTGATCCAGCAAGTTCCCGAGCTGCTGCCGATTGCGTTGATGATCGTCATTCCGATCATGGTCATTTTCGGATGGCTGCGGTATCGCACAGGCCGAATGCGGCTGGATTTGCAGGCTACGGCGCGCCTCTACAAGAAGGTGGCCAACGAGCCGTTGGGCGACCAGATGTCCGCGGCCAAGGCGTTCGGCTTCATCATGCATCCGCGCGTGCTCAAGATTGCACGCGAGCGCGACGACCCATTGGCGTTCATCAACAGCTACAAGCGAGCGCGTCGCTACGTGCGCTATGAACAAGGCCGGATCGTGTCTTGGAACACATCCGCACCGCTGTCGTTCAAAACCCAGGCCATGAGCTTGGCATGGGGATCGATCGGGTTGCTGCTCCTGCCCTGGTTGACTTTGGTGGCGCATCCTTGGTTGCCGCTCTCTCACGATGCTCAGATCGCCATCGTCTTGTTCCAGATACTGATGTGGTTTGCGACGCCTGCCGCGATGGGTGTGGCGGATAACTTGATGCACGCGTACTGGCTGACGGAGAGGTTTAACGAGCGCTATCCGCCCGCAGGCCCTGAGCCGGTTGTTTCGATTGCATCGACCAAGCGATCCACGAGATCTCAGGTGAAGCAGAACGAGAAGTCCCCGCACTCGAGGATTGAGTGACGCGAACTTTCCGTGAACGCCTACCACGGTGCTTGGTTGGTGGGCGGGTGGTCTTCGGCGCCCGCCAGTATTGCGAATACGAGAACGCGGACCTGTGCGTGCGACCGCCATCGGTCGCAGTCAACGCGGATCTGGCTTTTTCTGCAGGTTCGTATCGCGGCGGCACGCCTGCGAATACTCTCAGCCATGTCGATGAGGAATGCGTAACGGCCACCGGCTCCCGATCACGATGAGCGCGTCGGGGGATCGGCCGCATGCGCCAGCTCCGACAAGGCTTCGCACGCGATCATCTGCCCTCCGGGACCCCATGTCAGTCCGTTTTCGGCGGGAGTAATCAGATAGTTGATAAGTGACTTGGGTTCACTGACATCCATGTCGTCGTCTTCCTCTGGCCCGGCACTCACGTCGCAACCGCTCCATTCGGAATATTGGGCGGAGCTGATGCAGTTGTCCTTGAGCCAACCCGCCAACAGTTCGACGGTGCGTGTGGGCTGGGGCTCCGAGAACACCAGAACGCCATAGCGGTACTTCTGTTCGGTCGCGCCGGGGATCGCCGCCTGGGTCATGGCTAGCGCGTGGTCGAGCTTTGCCCGGTAGCCGTCCGGACCGTCCCAGGTGTTCAGGCCCGGCGGGGTACCCGTTCCGTCAGTGCACGCGGAAAAGACATGGGCCAGGGCGATCTGGCCGCTCTCCCAGCTCACCGCAAGGCCGACGCAACCGCTCAGGCCGCGGGTGGCGAGATGGCCGATCTCCGTCACCGGTGGCGGTCCCGGCCACTGCTGCGCCTCGCGGCCGTTGATGGCGATCCACTGGTCTAAACCAACCATGATCCACATACGAACCCCGCGCCTTTGACATGTCGGGAAGAACGTCGCGGGGGCGAAGACGTGAATCGACCGCGCGCACGAACGATTGGGCCGCGTTCGTTGCATCAGCGCTTTTGCAAAGGAAATTTTGTAGAGGAGCTTCGAACAGGTCACGACCGGTGCGGAGAATGACTGGTGCGCGCACCGGCCAGGCGTGCGTCATGCCCGGTTCCGATATGTAAATTTTTTGTAAATACCGGCCGGGCAGGCCGTTGACTGCCGCCCGTGTCGCACCCCTAATCGCTGCAGTTGCGGCCGCAACGTGTCGAGTCACTCATCCAATCCAACAAAAGGAATTCGTCATGAAACAAGTCACGAAGACGCTGTTGACGCTCGTTCTGGTTGCCGCATCCGCCTTCACCATCGGCAGCGCGTTGGCCCGTCCGCCCGGTGGCGGCCCACTGCCGCCACAGCCGCCGCAGCCGCCCATCGGCGTGGAGCACGACGTGTGGACGTGCTACTACCAATACGAGATTGTCCAGTTTGAAACGCTCTGCCCCTCCGTGTACAACGGGAAAATACTCTTGGATGCGTTTTACGGACCTCCGAGGATCTGAGAAAGGCTGAAAGCCGCGCCAGGGACGGCGCACGTGCGCAACGGCATGCGATCGCGCCGGATTCCGCACGCGAGGAACGGGCACCGCCCGGGAAGAGCGGGCACTACCCGCGTTTTGCGCCCGGACGACTCCCTTGGAGTCGTCCGGGTTTTCTTCGATGGCATTCGATGCGGCGCGCTATTCCCCCAGCAGTTCGATCGCCATCACGATCGCGTCCTCGCGTTCCTGCTTCGCCGGGTGATAACGCGGGCACCGGCCGACACGCGACTCCCAGGGCCAACCCGCATCAGCCGGTTTAGACCGGTTTAAGCCGGTCTAAACCCGTCAAGAGCGTTGGCCCGCGCGTGCTCTGGGCGCGCCAAACTTCCCGTTCCAACTTTTCCTACGTCTCGTCGCAACGACGAGCAGGCCTTATTTCCCAGGCTTTTTGGCGTTTTCCATTGGTCGGCGGGTTCTCCATGGAGGGCCTGTCTGGCGATTTTTCGCCGCTCTCCGGGCCGGTTTCTCCGGACCTGTGGTCGGCCGACCAATGGACGCCTACATGCATCAGCGCCTTAGCAATGGTCTGAGTCAACAGTTTTCTGACGTTCTGGTTTCACAACGTCATCAAGCCAATGGATCCGATCACTGCCCCGCCCAAGAGTACGAAGGCCTTCAAAGCACCATCGGCGTCTCCCAGGCGAAACGGATAGTGCAGGGTATCGATCCGCCAATTGCGCTGATTCCTGGATACGATCGGTCATGGACTCAGAGCCGAACATTGCCTTCCCGGATCGGGTGACCAAGCGCATAGAGATTGCATCGCCGCCGACGATGGTGTGGCGTGCATTGACCGATCCTGCTCGGGCCGTGCGCTGGATGTCCGACGAACCGCTGGAATTGGATACCGATTGGGCGGTCGGTGGCCCTATCGTGCTGCGCGGTGTTCTGCATGGTCGGCTGCGTTTTAAAAACAGCGGCCGGATTCAAGCCTTCGAGCCTGCGCGCGTACTTGAGTACACGCACTGGAGCTCGCTGTCGCGGCGCGTACTTCCCGACGTCCCAGAAAACCACGTCGTCATTCGGTTGGAGCTGCACGGAACGCAAACGGGAACGGATGTCGAGCTTACGTTGAGCCGACTGGGGAATTATGCCGTGTATGGGCATATCAACTACTACTGGGAAATTGCGCTGGCGGCGTTGAAGCGGCTGTGCGAATCCGAGCTGGCAGAGGCGCCGGTTACCTGGCGCTGCACGTCAAAACATTCGGAATGAAACAAATATGGCCCAGGATGGTCTTCAAACATCCCGACACTCGATCGTCGTCACTAACGATCGACCTATGTGCCGAAGCCGCTTCGCGGCTCGGTCGAATTCGGGCGTTCGGTCATATCGGAGAAGTCCATTTCGTCAACCGGGCCCGGAGCCCTTGATATCCCCCATATGGATGCATTGGCGGTGGGATCGCCAAGGAGTGGCGCCACCCCGGTACATCCGTTGGCAACAGGCAGATTCTTCGGTCAGTCGCCTGCATGTACGCGCCAAGCAAAGGCCGGGCCTCATCGCCGTTCGGTCATCCGCACGAGCAAGTTGAATGCGCTGCTTTGGGTGGCTTCGATCGTGCCGCCGATGCTCTCCCAACCGATTCGCCACGCCTCGTCGTAAATGTCCGCGTCGGCGTCCACGGTCTCCTCGGCGATTTGGCGCGCTTTCCGCCACGCCTTTTCAAACTGGGACTCGGTCTGAGCCTGCGAAAAGGCAATGCCGGCGCGCTCCAGCGCAGGCACGACCATCGCTTCGACCCTGGGCACGAGGCTCTCATGCACCGCAAGCAGGATGCGCCCATGCATCTAACTGCTGGCTACGGACAGTGCGGCGGAAAACAAAACCTCCCACTCCTCGGCCAGGACCGCGTCGGTCGCGATCGCCGCGACGGCGGCTGAGCCGGCGCTGTCGCCTTGCGCGGTGGGTTTGATGGCGTGAGACACGGCGACACCCAACATCGAGGCTTGTTCGCTCGCCACCGCATTGAAGGTGTTGCCGCCGGCGCATGACGTTCTTTCGAAATAAGCATCGGGCAACACGCTCGTCGCGGCGGAGATGGGGCCCAGGTCGGAACGCATGCGTAGATCGAACGGGTCGTCGCCCAGCGACGGCGCCGATAAGTTTCTCAGCGATCGTGCATGTTCGGCCAGCTCTGACCTTCCGTCGGCGTCCAGCCAAATCGGCGCGTAGTCGCGCACCAGCCAGTCCATCGCAAGCATGCGCCGAGCCGCCTGCGAGGCGGCGGACGATCGCGAGTCGCGAACCACCGGCGCAAGAGGCTGCAACCAATGACGGCTCTGGTCATCGGGCATGGACGCGGCCCAAGCCTCCAGGAACGCGGCGATCACGGGGCAGGCGCCATAGCCGGGATCGTTCCAGTATCGATGCATATCCACGCTTATCGCCTATGCAGTCGGCCAATCTCTGCCCTGGTCCGAGCCACGAGCCCGCTTCGGCCGAGAAGAATCGTTACCCATTATGCTCGGCACATCGTCGTGGTGCGAAACGCAGCACCGTGATACTTGATGAGGCCGCGCTTCACTCGGATGCCATGGCGACGGCCGCACACACGGCGACGCAATGGCCTGAGCAGGCAGGCATCGAATCGTGTATTCAAGCCGAAGCCGCTTCGCGGCTCGGCTTGACGCTCAGGTGTCTAACCTGACCCGAGCGCTCTTCGCTGCGATCGCACTGATAGCCATGCCCCATGCACGCAGGGTTCGCCTGCAGCTTGTCGATGCGTCGGCGACCAATCAGTTGTATCCGTCGTTATAGAACGCGGTGGCTTGCGCGTTCCTGGTCGCACCGGTGTCCAGATCGGTAATGGTCACGCGCAGCGTGGCTTCGCCATCGTTGCGAGTTTCGGTGCTGATCGACTTCCGGCAAGAGCTTTGATTGCCGCAGCCCGACGGTACCGCGTTGGTTTCCACGTCGAGCCAGGCATAGGAGTAGTTACCCGCGCCCAGGCCGACGACCTGGAAGTACGCGCCGGTTGGATTAAGCGCCGTGCCCGGGGTCCACGTCGAGAAGCAGGTGAAGGCTTCGGGCACGTCCAACGCGAAGGTGTCGACGTAACAGGTAAGCACCGCATTGCTCAGGTCGCCCGCACGCGCCGGCTGACTCGGCGTCAATGCCAGCACCGAAATCATCGCACCCAAGGCCCACATCTTGTTGGCTTGCATACTCACCCTCCGTTGGTCTGAATGACGCGAGTCGTAGTGGCCCGCGCGAGTCTGGAAGCGGCTGTTCTCAGCGACTTCCTGCGCGAGTCTAGAAGGCCTTGCGCCTTGCGGACACGCCGACACGCGCGCGCCCGCACCGGACTGTGATGGAACAGGCATTTTCGCTGGCGCGGCCCGCCGCTTCCGACACTTCGCTGCGATGCAGCACGCCTGAAGACTGCAGGCTGCGCGGGCTTTGAAAGACCGTCGATCCCTCGCCATGACGGATGAGCTGTTCACGCCCAAACTGTTTAGCAAAAGAGAACATTAGCTTTTCAACGGCCTGATCCTGGAGCACCCGGCATAGCGGATAAAGCACTCAAGCTCGAGCCGTTCGCGGCTCAGCGGAGTGTCCCGTCAGGTGCGAGCGCCTGTGAATGATGGCGTGTCGCAAACTCTACGTGCGCTATCGGCCAGAAGCGGCCCTCTCATGCGGGACGCATACGCTTGATGTCGCGCTGCGGCGGTTCTCCGAAGAGCCGGCTGTATTCGCGACTGAACTGCGAAGGACTCTCGTAACCCACCAATCCACTGGCATTGCCGGCGTCGACGTTCTGGTTGAGCATCAACTGCCGCGCTTCCTGCAGCCGGAGTTGCTTCTGGAACTGCAGCGGGCTGGTACCGGTGATGGCGCGAAAGTGCTGGCGAAACGTCGACGGACTCATATGCACCCGACTCGCGAGCGCGTCGGCCTGCAAGGGCTGCTTGAAATTGAGTTTCAACCACGCGACGGCCTTGGCGATCTGCTGGTTGGGCGATCCCGCCGCGACGAGGTCGCGAAGGTAGCCGCCATGCGGGCCGACCAGCAGCCGAGCCGTGATCTCCTGCTGGATCAGCGGCGAAAGCGTCTGCACCAATGAAGGCTCGTGCAACAGTTCGACGAGGCGGACCAGCGCATCGACCAGCGTCGCCTCCAGTGTTTCGACCGAGATGGACCGGCAGGCGCGCTCGCGCTTGCGCGGCGGCAGCTCCACTTCGCACACCAACTGCGTGATGAGCCGGGTATCCAGGGTCAAGAAAAGGCCGAGGAACGGCTCGTGGCTCGACGCGCGCGTCACATGCGCCACGACCGGCGAATCGATGGTGGTGAGCATTGATTGGCCGGGGGCGTAGTCGATGACCTCGCTGCCCATCAACACCTGTTTGCTGCCCTGGGCCACGACGCCGACGCCCAGACCATAGACGCAATGCAGCGGCTCGGTAGGCGCGCTGCGACGGTGCATGGAAAGGGATGGAATAGCCGTGACGTGGTCGCCGTCGGATCGGGCAACCCGTTCGATGGCCCTGGCCAGGCGCGCCGGGTCGGCCGGTGAGGCAGAGGCCTGTGCTGCCTGCGTTCTCATGCGAGTCTCCGCCGCTCGATGCTTGCCACGAGCGTACACGCCGCCCGTCATCCAGATATCAGCCCCGATCGTGATTCGTCATTTCAGGCAATAACGCCGGCAGATCCGGCAATCGCTCCGGACGGCGGGGGCAGACACTGGTGTCCCTTCTCCAGCGTCCGTCACGACAGGTGTCCCCATGAGCCACCCCACTCACAACCTCGAGCGCCGGGAATTCCTGGCCAGCTCCACCTTGGCCGCCGCTGGCCTGGTGGTTGCGTCCCTTGGATCGGCCCATGCCGCCGGCCCCGGTGTCGCCAAGCCGTCGGCTGCCGCCGCGCATCCGACGAAGACCACGAGGACGCTCGGAGCCTTGCAGGTTTCGGCGATGGGCGCCGGCGCGATGAGCATCAGCGCCAATTACGGACCGCCCGCAGATCGCGCCCAGGGCATTGCGACCCTTCGCGCCGCGCACGAACAGGGCGTGACCTTCTTCGATACCGCCGAGGTCTACGGCCCTTACACCAACGAAAGCCTGGTCGGCGAAGCGCTCGCGCCGTTCCGCGACGACGTGGTCATCGCGACCAAGTTCGGCTTCGACCTGGAGAAGGGCGGCGTCACCAGCCGTCCGGACCATATCCGCAAGGTCGTCGAAGGCTCGCTGACGCGCCTTCGCACCGATCGCATCGATCTGTACTACCAGCACCGTGTCGATCCGGCGGTGCCGATCGAAGACGTCGCGGGTGCGGTGAAGGACCTGATTGCCGAGGGCAAGGTGCTGCACTTCGGTCTGTCGGAAGCGAGCGCCCCGCATATCCGCCGCGCGCATGCCGTGCAGCCGGTCGCTGCGGTGCAGAGCGAGTACGCATTCTGGTTCCGCGGACCGGAGGGCAACGGCGTCCTGAAGGCCTGCGAGGACTTGGGCATCGGCTTCGTACCGTGGAGCCCGCTGGGACAGGGGTACCTGACCGGAACGTTGGGAGCTGATGTTCGCTTCGATCCTGACAAGGACTTCCGCTCGCAGTTCCCACGGCTTTCGGCGGAGAACCGGGTGAAAAACTTGCCTGTGCTCGCGTTGATCCAACGCGTCGCGACGCGCAAAGGCACGACGCCGGCAGCGCTCGCATTGGCGTGGTTGCTGGCCCGCAAGCCGTTCATCGTCCCGATTCCCGGCACGCGTCGCCAGGACCACCTGAAGGAAAACCTTGCGGCTGTCGACGTCAATTTGTCGACAGCCGACCTGCACGAACTGGAGTCGGAGTACGCCCTCATGACGGTGCATGGACTTCGGATGGGTGAGGCGCACATGCGAGCCATCGATGGATGGCCCGTGAGCACGATCTGACAAAGAAACCAAATCACCGGAGCACCGCTATGACAAGCAGGAAAGTCTGGTTCATCACCGGCGCGGGCCGCGGACTCGGCGTCGAAATCGCAAAAGCGGCGCTCGCCAACGGCTACGCAGTCGTCGCCACCGGACGCGATGCGGGCAAGGTGGAGGCGGCAATAGGCGCGAACCCGAATCTGCATTGCGTCCGCCTCGAGGTAACCAGCGAAGCCGAGGCCCGGCAAGCCGTGGCCAGTGCAGTGGACCGATTTGGCCGCATCGACGTGCTGGTCAACAACGCCGGCAACTTCTTCGCGGGCTTCTTCGAGGAACTCAGCCCTGCCCAGGTCCGGGGCCAGATCGAAACCCTGCTGTTTGGCCCGATGAACGTGACCCGTGCGGCGCTGCCGGTAATGCGCAGGCAACGCGCCGGCCTGTTGCTGACGATTTCGTCGACGGCGGGTATCGCCGGTGGCGCGTTCTGCTCGGCCTATGCCGCCGCGAAGTTCGGCGTCGAAGGCTGGATCGAGTCGCTGGCCTCGGAGGTGGCACCGTTCGGTATTCGATCGATGCTCGTCGAGCCCGGCTTCTTCCGCACTGAGCTGTTGACGACGGAGTCGACCACCTACGCCGATGGGTCCATCGACGACTATGCGAAGCGTACGGCCGAGACCGTAGCCGCCTGGACCGGCATGAACGGCAAGCAGGGTGGAGATCCGATCAAACTCGCCGAGGCCCTGGTGCAACTGGCTGGCCACGATGACCCGCCTGCCCGCTTCGCTGCAGGCGTGGATGCGGTCCAGGCATTCGAAACCAAGGCCAACACGTTGCGGGCTCAGGCCGACGCTTATCGCGAGCTGTCGTCGTCGCTCGGGTTCGCGAATTCCTGACCCGCCAGTCCGGTGCCCCATGTGGCCCGATCAATTTGCAGGGAGGCGATCGCGCAAGCGCGAATCCGCTTCGGATCGGAAGCGCTCGGGCAATGTGGGCGCCAAAGCAACGTCCAGGCCATCGCCAGCCGGCGAAATCAACCCGCAGTCCATCGTCAGTCACACCGCCGTTGCATATCAGAGAGAGACGAAAGCAGCTGGGGCTTCACTGAGACAGGCGCCCCGGCCTCTCGTTTACTTCCTCGTATCGGCAGACAGCAACGATCAGGCCACGCCCTGCAGCGATGTCGCCAAACACAGGGCCGGAACTGGAGTCATCGATTCCAGGTCCGCCTTGAGATCGGAAAACCTGCCTGCGCTGAGTCCAGCAAGAACATAAAAATCCAGATCTTGGCGGAAGGCACTGAAGCGCAGCAGACCGCCTTGCACCGCAGAAGCATCGATTACAGCGAAATTGACGACCGAGGAAGAGTCGGGTTCAACAATCTCCGTCTCCAGTGCGGCAACGGCATCCGAACTCAGCTCGTAAGCCCCGTACAAGTACCTGCCATCCGGGTCGCGAAACCGGCGCGCCAGTTGCATCCCTTGCAGCGTCACGTGCCGCCATCCCGCGTACTGCGCCGTAGTCTTCGCTTCAAAAATTCGCATGCTTCGTCCTCGGTTTCGCTCACTTTCAGTCGGTCATCCGGGGCGCACCACTCCGCCTCCCGCAGCGGCCAAAGTACCAAGCCGATGCTGCGAAGCAAATCCGAATCCAGCCCCATCGGGGACATCTTTAGGCCGGATTGGCTTGGCTGAGTTCGGCCGCATCATCGCCAACGAGCCTGTACACGTCCTCGACATCCCGCACGAGTATCAGGTCATGGACCCAGAACCAGTCGACCTGGTCAAGACCTCGGTTAGCTCCATCCTTGGGCGTGCGTAAGCAACCCGCGGGACCTGACAGCTCATTCAAGTCGAAGCCGCTTCGCGGTTCTGCCTGACCAAGGCGCTTTTCCGCGGTGCAGCCTCCAAACGACTGGCAAAGCAACTCGGGCTTCGCCGTCGATGCAACGATTGCGGTGATTGCATCGCACGTATCGCTCGCGTTCTGCGCAGCGCGGTGGCCTACCTCGCCACGGACAACCCGCGGTCGCGGCGGCCTGCTGGAGGTGCGCCGGGAATTTACTCGGCACGCTGCCGTAAGCCGGGCGATCGCTCGCCGCATGCTATGAAGGACGCGCGAGCCGAGCCGCTTCGCGGCTCGGCCAGGTTCGCGCATCAGCCTCGCCCAGGAATCTGTTCATGCCGGAACAAACCCCAACTCGTCCCACAGGCGCCGTCATTGGCGCCGTGTCCGGTGCATTGATCGGTGCATTCTTCGGGCGGCTGTGGTTGAGCCTGGCGACGAAAGATCTGTCCGAATGGCGGGCCGGCGTCGAGATCGCCGGATGGACGATCCTGGGCTTGTTCGTGGTCGCCGGCGTGGTCGTCGCGCGCACGGCCCTGCGCGCGCCTGCGGCGCAGTGGGGCGGCACGCGTCCACGCCCGGGATGGGCCGCCTGGTTCGTGGTCGTGATTGCGGTGGAGGTCGCGCTGATCGTGGGTGGCCAGAGCCTGCTCAGCGGCGCTGTCGGACACCCCGAGTGGATCCCGGCATGGGCGCTGTTCGTGGTCGGCGCGCATTTCTGGCCGTTCGCCACGATCCTGCGCGTGGACGCATTCCGCATCCTGGCCGGCGCTCTTTGCGCGGTCGCGACCGCGTCCGCCCTGTTGGCCGGCTTCACCAGTATCGCGTCGCTGTGGGCGGCCCTGCCCGGCTTCGGCGGCACCGCCACGCTGTGGGGCTTTTGCGGGTGGACGCTGTATCGCATGGCCCACGGGCGTTCGCGCGACGGATGAGTTGGCGGCCGCGCCGTGCGGCGGTTACGACACCGGCCAACGATGCATCCAAGCCGAATCCGCTTCGCGGCCCGGCTCCAAGCCGCCTTCTTCAGGCATCAAGGATTCTGCGTCAGCCCTGCTTGACGACCGTTTTGTGGCCTATCGAACTGTTCTTGCGCGCCGTCGGTTTTGCCAGCCCGGGGATCAGGAAATCGGCGACGCTGCGGCCGTGCTTCGTCTTCTGCGCCAGCCACACCGGCATCCGGCCGCGTCCCGACCAGGTGTTGCGCTTGTTGTCCGGGTCGCGGAACTTGGCGGCCACCTTGCCCAGCTTCCGCCGCGACGCCCGCTTCTTGCCGGCGATCTCGGCCGGCGGCCGATCGCCATACAGTTCCTCGATCGTATAGCCGCACTCCGCGGCGAGCGCGATCACTTTGCGACGCACCAGGGCGACGGGACGACGGCTGGATATCAACTGCTTGCGCTGCTCCGCGGCGACCAGAAGGGTTTTCAGCTCGCGCAGGCTGAGTTTCTCGATATCGATGTTCATGCCGCCAAGGGTCCGGCCATATCCATCGACCTGTCAAGCAAAACGCCGATCCCCCCCGATGCCGGACCGCTCTCGGTCGCCTCAGAGAACGGGGGCCGGAGCGGGCTCTGAGCGCTTGTGGCCGGGCCGCCCGCAATGGCGAACCAAAGCGTCTGCCCACGCCGCTTCGCGACTCGGGCGTCGTTCGGTACGGCCTGTCGAGGGGGCTGCGCCCACCCAGGCGTTGATGCGGCATTTTCAGGAACCCGCGGCTCGCGGGTTCCAGCGGATCTGTTCGCCCGGGTAAGCATCAGGGCATCCGGAAACCAAGCCACCTGCCGAGAAGGTCGCGCTCGCATCGGCGCAGTCGGTGTCTGCCGGCGCGCCGTCCTCGAGGCGGCGGCCGCAGGCGCGGAACAATCGGCAAACAAGCTCGCTGCAAAGCGAGGCATCCTCTCCAGAACCGTTTCAAAATTCTGGACTGATGAGTAAGTTCCGCGCGACGGTGGCGGCCGTACTCGCCCGGGCCTGGCTCGCCGAGGCGGGCGGGTCGCGATTGCCGGCTGTGCTACGCTCACACGCGAAATCAAAGGAGTGATTTATGTCTGAAACGACCGCCTACGCAACGCTCGTGGCAGTTTTCCGGGACGAGCTTGCGATCGACCCCGCTCGTGTTCATCCGGATGCGTCGTTGATCGGCGAATTGGGGTTCGACTCCATTGCCTTCGCCATCGGCCTGGTGTCCATCGAGGAAAAGCTGGGCGTGACGCTCCAGCAGGACGAACTCATCGTCTGCAAGACCGTCGCGGATGTCGTGCGGCTCATCGAAAAGACGCGCAATCCCGTCATTGCGTCCGGCGCTGGAACTCCCGCCGAATCCGGCATCTGCGCCGCATAAAGCCCCGGTTGCCGAGACGGATCGTCTCCGTCGACGGCCGCGCGATACCGGAAGATCAAGGACCGATCGAACCATGAGCAGGTTTACGACAGCAGTATTCACTTCTGCGCCCGCATCCGGCAAAGGCCTGGTGACGGGCGAACCGCGCCAACCCGTCCGGCGCACGTGGAAGGAGATCCACGGGATCGCGCGCCGCATTGCCGGCTCGCTCGCGTCGGCCGGCGTGAATCCCGGCGACACGGTCGGTCTGCTGATCGGCGAACCCGCCAGCATTGCGCCGGTGATTCAGGCCGTGTGGATGCGCGGGGCGTCGGTGACGATGCTCCACCAGCCCGGTCCGCGAGCGGACCTCGACGCCTGGGCGGAAGACACGTTCGCCGTGCTCGACATGATCGGCGCGAAGGTCGCCGTCGTGGGCGATGTCTTCGCGCGCACGATGCCGCTCTTCGCAGCGCGGGGCACCTGCGTCATGTCCGCGGAGACTCTGGCTGAAGGCGTGGCGCTCGAGCCGGTCGATTGTGGCGAGGACGACATCGCGTTTCTGCAGCTCACCTCGGGCTCGACCGGGCTTCCAAAAGCGGTGGCGATCTCGCATCGCAATCTCCACGAGAACGCGGCGGCGATGGTGAGTTCGTCGAAACTCGATCCGCGCACCGATGTGCTGGTGAGCTGGCTCCCGCTGTTTCACGACATGGGGATGATCGGCTTCCTCGTTCTGCCGATGCAGGTCGGCGCCGAGGCCGTTTGCGCGGCGCCAGCAGAATTTCTCCGATCGCCGCGGCTGTGGCCGTCGTTGATATCCCGCTACGGCGGCACGATGACCGCGGGGCCGAATTTCGCGTACGCCCTTCTCGCTCGCTACCTGCGATCGGCGCCCGACGGCGCGTTCGACCTTTCCTCGCTGCGGTTCGCCCTCAGCGGAGCCGAGCCCATCGATCATGCGACCGTAGCCGCGGTGCTCGCGTCCGGCGCCCGATTCGGACTGGATGACAAGGCGTTTGTCGCCGCGTACGGGATGGCGGAAGCCACCCTCGCCATCTCGTTTTCCGAGACCGGCGAAGGCATGCAGTTCGATGCGGTCGATCAAGCGGCCATCGAACTCGATTCGTATGCCGCGATCAGCACGGACGATGGCGCGCGCCGTCTGGCCAAGCTGGGCAGGCCGGTGCCCGGCATCGAGATCGTTGTCGGCGATGCGGCGGGCGCCGGCACCAAGGCCCGCACGGTGGGCGAACTCAAGATCCGGGGCGATGCCGTCTCGCGTTACTACCTCACTCCGAGCGGGAAGCAATCGCTTCTCGGCGACGGCGGATGGTTCAGCACCGGAGACATCGGCTATGTCACCGAGAGCGGCGATGTCGTCGTCTGCGGCCGATTGAAGGACATGATCATCGTCGCGGGACGCAACATCTTTCCCGGCGATATCGAGCGCGCGGCCTGCCGGGTCGGCGGCGTGCGCCCGGGAAACGCCATTGCCGTCGCCCTCGCCGCCGCGGGAATACGCGAAGAATTCGCGGTCGTGGTCGAAGCCATCGACAGCGCCGATCTCGAATCGAGCACCCGCATCAAGAACGAAGTATCCGACGCGGTCTACGCGGCATTCGGCGTCAGCCCTCGGCTGGTGTCGGTGGTCCCGCCGCGCACGCTGCCGAAAACGCCCTCGGGAAAGCCCAAGCGCTCGGCCACCATCGGCATCGTCGAAACAGAGCTGGCCATGCTGCATGGCGCGAACAATCAACGGCAACACGAACCGGTCGGCTCACCATGACCCTGCAAACCGAAACATCGTTTTCCGATATCGCGTCCTTCAACGAGCATCTGGACAAGATCCTGGCCTTGGCGTCGACGCGCCGGATCATCGAGGATGCGGAAGTCGCCGGCGTGTTTCCCCGCAGCATCATCGAATTGCTGGGCCGGGAGGGCATCTTCGCGGCGAAGTGGCAGGATCGCCCCGTGCCCGCGCTGGAGCACACGCTGGCCTTGTCCGAGCGATTCGGCCGACTCGGGGCCGGCGGCATCGCCTCGGGCGTAACGCTGCATGATTCGGCGATCGCGATGCTGCGCCGGTTCGGTCGTTCCGAACGGTTGCGCGAGGTCGCCGATCAAGCGATCGCCGGCAAGGCGGTGTTGTGCATTTCCGCGACCGAAGCCGGCGCGGGCTCTGACATGCTCGGGCTCAGTTCGACGGCGGTCCGGGAAGACGGCGGGTTTCGCCTTCGGGGGCACAAGAAGATGGCCTCGCCTTCCCCGGTCGCCGACTACGTCGTGCTCGCGCTGCGCGGCATCGACGACAGCCACGCAGGCCGCGACGATCTGGCGCTGTTCCTTGCGCCGACCTCGCAGCTTCGCGTCGGCAAGGCCTTCGACACCGTCGGCGCCAGAAGCATCAGTACCGCACCGGTGTTCTTCGACACCTGGGTGCCCGCCGAGATGATGATCGCCCGCCCCGGAACCGGCCTGGCCGTGCTCAGCTGGGCCTTGGCCCAGGAGCGTTTCGCCATGGCGGCGCAGATCCTCGGCGCCTGCCATCTGGCCCTGGGCGTGACCGTCGCGCGGATGAAGCGACGCAAGTCCTTCGGGGTCGCGCTGTTCGATCATCAGGCATTGCGACTGAGGATCGCGGACTTGCAGGCGCGGGTCGACATGATGCGATTGGCCTTGAACGGCCTGATCGCCAACGCCGCCGGGTTCAACGTGCGCTCTTGCTCAGCGGCGAAGGTCACCGCGGTTCGCCTCGGGTGCGAAGTGATGTCCGAGTGCATGCATATCTTCGGCAGTGCGGGCGTGATCGAGATGGAGTCGCCGCTGGGCCGCTGGTGGCGCGACGTGAAGATGGCGCGCATCGGCGGCGGCACCGACGAGATGCTGTGGGAGATCGTCGCCGCGGGCCTGGAGCCGGACTACGCGAGCTACGATCAACTGGTGCATGAGTGGCAGCCGGAACAGGTTAGCTGACCGCGACTGCGCTCCGGCAACGTTGCGCGACCGCCGCTCCGACCCGTTCCGCATCGCGACCGACGAAACCGAGCAGTGCCGAGCCACGGTTGCGCATTCGGTACAGGCCGACGAAATGCAGTCCGGACGCGCCGATGCCCGCGTCGTGCTCCGGCGCTCCGTCGGCGCCGAGCAGTTCGGCGCCCAGCCAGGACCAGTCGTTGCGGTATCCGGTGGCCCACAGCACGGTCGATGCGTCGATCCGCTTGCCGTCGGCGGTGACGAGCTGCGCGTGCGCGACATCGACGACCCGCTTGGCGAAGCCGACGCTTCGAGCGAGCTCGTCGATCTTCGTGCCGACGACCGGGTCGGGCATCGCGAGTCGTCGCGCGAGCGGCGTGTTCGTCGGCAGACGCAGAATTCCGCAGTTGGACAACCACCAGAATGCATCGCGCCCCAGTATCCGCTGCGGCAACCGCGGCTGTTTGCGGCCTGCGCAGACCACGACCTCGTGACTGGCCGACAGCTCGGCCGCGATCTGCAGACCCGAGTTCGCCGATCCCACGACAGCGACCTTGCCCGCGGGGATCTGATCGGGATTTCGGTAAGCGTGCGAATGCAGCTGAGTGACGGACGATGCGAGCCGCCGGGAAAACTCGGGAATGATCGGGGTCTGGAATGCGCCGACCGCGGCGATGACCTGGCGCGCGGTGATGCTTGCGCCCGGCGTGGTCACGGTGAAGACGCCGTCGGAACGTCGCACCGACACCACACGCTGGCCCAGATGAATCGGCAGCTCGAACCTCGCCGCGTAGGTCCGGAAGTAATGCGGCACTTCGTCCTTCGCGGGGTATCGATCCGGATCGCCGGGGAACGGTAGCCCGGGCAGGCCGCAGTACCGCGCCGAGGTAAACAGCTTCAACGAATCCCAGCGATTGATCCAGGAAACGCCCAGTTCGGTCGCGGCGTCGAGAACGACGAAATCCACGCCCGCGTGCTTGAGCGCATGACCGACGGCGAGGCCGGCCTGGCCCGCACCGATCACGACGACGTCGATGTCGCGCGGAAGTTCGCTGTCGCCGGAAGATAGGTTCGAACTTGACATGGTCACTCCACGGCACCCGCACGGACAGGCATTGGCGCGCATGGCGCTGGCGCGAATAAGCGAAGCTGCGAGGGCAAGCCGCAACGGCGTACGCAGGTCATCGACCGAGCTCCCGAAGTGCGGCCACAACCTCGGCGAGGTGCTGCGAACTGAATAGACTATGGTGCGTGCCCGCGACCGCACGCGTGGCCACCGTGCCACGGGTGCGCGAAGACCAACCCCAATCGCCCATGGCTTCGTGCGGATGCGCCGCGTACTCGCTGACCCGCCCGTCGCGCGCCCGGATCAAAACGACATCCGCGGCCACGACGGATGGCCGATACCTGCGGCACGCATTCACGACCTGCGCGAACACCGGATAGACATGATGGAGTTCGGCGGCGAGCAGGTCGGCGCCGGCCGTGTCTTCGCGAAACCAGTCTTGCATTGTCGCGTCGTCGACCGGGCCGGGCGGCGGATCCGTCGGCGCGGGAGCGTCGAGCACGATCAACTGCGCCACCTTTTCTCCCGCCGCTTCGAGTTGCGCGGCCATCTCGAGCGCGATCACCGCGCCCGACGACCATCCCAGGATCGTGTACGGGCCTGGCGTCGCGTCGCGCACAGCGGCCACATAGCCTTGCGCCAGCGCTTCCACGGTGCCGGGCAGCGGCTCGCTCGCCGCGAGGCCGAAACAGGCGCGGTCGAGGTCGCGCGCCAGATCGCGATAGGCCGCGACCGATCCACCGGCCGGATGCACCATGAACAGCGCCGGCCCGGTTCCGGCGTGCAGCGGCACCAGGGCGTTGGAAAGCCGCTGTCCGCTCATGAGGCTGGCCAGACGCGCGACGGTGCGCGACTCGAGCAGCCCACCGAGCGAAACGTTGAGCCGGGTTCTCGAACGCAGCGCGGCGACCGCGCGCAACGCGGTGAACGAGTGCCCGCCCAGATTGAAGAAATCGTCTTCGACGCCGATGGTTTCGACGCCCAGCACGTCCTTCCATACTGCGACGATCGTGCGCTCCAGCTCGGTGCGCGGCGCGACATAGTCCGCGCCGACATCGGCGGTGGTTTCCGCGAGCGCGACAAGCGCGCCACGGTCGAGCTTGCCGTTGGCCGTGACGGGCAGACTCGCGACGACCGTGATCTGTCCCGGGATCAGATAACTCGGCAGCCGGTCCACCAGGCCCGCGCGGAGGGATTCGCCGTCGCCGGGGCTCGAACCCTCGTGGAGAACGACGAACGCGCGCAGTTGCTTGTGCTTGGCCTCGCCGGCCACGACGACGACGGCTTCCTTGACCCGCGGATCGGCGGCCAGCACGTGCTCGACCTCGCCGGGCTCGACCCGGTGCCCCTGGATCTTGCATTGCGCGTCGATGCGCCCGATCAGCTCGATGTTGCCGTCGGGCAGCAGGCGGCCGAGATCGCCGGTGCGATAGATGCGCTCGCCCGTGGCGAGGTGGGTCACGAACGCCGCCGAGGTTTTTTCCGGATCGCCCCAGTAGCCTTGCGCCAGGCCGACGCCGCCGATATGCAGTTGCCCGGTCGTCCACGTCGGCGTCTCATTGCCCTGTTCGTCGAGGACGTACCAGGGTTGATTCGCCATCGGCCGTCCGTAGGGGATGCTGCGCCAGCGTGGATCGACCGCATCGATGGGGTACCAGATCGACCAGATCGACGCCTCCGTCGCGCCGCCGAGGCTGATCACCTTCGCGTTCGGCGCGATCGCCTTGATGTCCTCGGGCAGGCTGAGCGGAATCCAGTCGCCCGACAGCATCACGATGCGCAGCGCGGGCAGCTGCACGCCTTCGGCGCGCGCGACATCGACCAGCAGCTGCATCAGCGCAGGCGCCGAATTCCACACCGTGACCTGTCGTTCGACCATCGTCGCCAGCCAGGCATGCGGGCTGTGGTCGGCGGGATCGGGCAGCACCAACGTCGCGCCCGCCAACGCCGAACCGAAGATGTCGTAGACCGACAGGTCGAACGAGAGCGACGACACCCCAAACACCACGTCCTGCGCGGCGATGCCGAATTGGCTGTTGACGTCGAGCATCGTGTTGATCGGCCCACGGTGATCGAGTGCGACGCCCTTGGGCTGCCCGGTCGAGCCCGAGGTGTAGATGACGTAAGCCAGCGCGGACGGGTCGAGGCCGGTCGGCAAATCCACGCTTGCGCAGGCCGCGCTCGCAGCCGCCGCGACATCGCCGCGGACCTGGACGACGGGCACGCCCTCGCGTTCGCTCCCGTCGGCGCCGACGATGACCGCCGCGCCGATGTCGCTCACCAGTTGATCGATCCGCCGCTGCGGCCACGCCGGATCGATCGGCACGTACGCCGCGCCCGCGAGCAGCGTCGCGTAGACCGCGATCATCTGGGCCACGCCCTTGGCAAGCACGATCGCGACGCGATCGCCGGGGCCAACGCCGTTGGCGCACAGCACCTTCGCCAACGATTCGGCGGCCGCGGCCAGTTCGCCGTAGCTCAGCGAGTCGTCGCCGCACACGACGGCCGCATGCCTGGGCGCGACGCAAGCGCCGACCTTCAGGCCATCGGACAACCGGCCCTCGTGCAGTGGCCGCGTGGGGCCGGTGTTCACCGGTGGCGCCGAACCGCGCAGGGCCACGAGCGTCGTCGTCGCGGTCCACGCCTGCGGATCGTCGGCCAAGGTTCGTATCAGCGCTTCATGGGCGTCGCACAGGGCATCGATGAAACCCGCGGGGAAGGCGGCTTCCACGACATCCCAGACGATCTCGACACGGCCGCCGCGAAGCGCGAAGAACTGGTGATCGAGCAACACCTGCGGCGTGGCGAGCTTGCTGTAGCCGAATTCCTCCTGCGGCCCACCCGCCAAACCGGAGGAGACGACGAACGGACACGCGGCCCGGCCCTGCGAATGATGGCGGGCATTTAAGGCCTCGAGCACATCGACGCCCGACCAATCGGTGCGTCCCAGATCGCCGATGATCGTCGACTGCAGGCGGCGGGCTCGTTCTTGCAGGCAGGCCGTTCCGCGCCAATCGAATTCGAGCGGATAGATCGCGCCGAGATTGCCCAGTACCGACTCGGCGCCCGGAATCCGCCTGAGCAACCGGCGCGTGATCATCTGGTTGAGAATGAAATGTCGCGACCCGCTGAAACGCGCGACGATCTCGCCGTACACCGCGAGCAGCGCGGTCACCGGGCTCATGCCATGCAGGCCGACGCCCGCCGTGAAGGCGCTCCACGTCGCCGCGTCGACCACCAGACGGCGCCGGTTCAAACCCGGGTTTCCGTGCAGGCGCGCGATCGGCAGGTCGGGCGGCGCGGGCAGCGTGGCTACGCGATCGGCCCAATAGGCGCGCGCGCGATCGGCGGCCTCGTGCCGCTGCGTCAAGGCGAGCGAAACCTCCTCGATCCCGATGTGGTCCGCGGGCAGTTCGATATCCGGTGTCGCGTAGTACTGCTCGATCTCGGAAAGCAGGCGAAGCCCAGAGAACTGATCGAGAAACAGGTTGCTGAAGTTGACGTGCAGCCGGACCTCGCCGTCGCCGTATCGCGTCAGCTGGAAGTCGAGCCACGGCCAGCGATCCATGGGAAGCGGCTGATTCGACATCCTGTATCGAATCTGCATCAATCCCGCGGTCGTTCCCAGGTCTGAGAGCCCGCGCAAGTCCCAGACCTGCACGCGCGGCGGCCTCACCTCGTCGACCCGCCGCAGTCGCAGATCCGGCGTCACCGCGACGATGTTGCGTCGATGGCGTTCGATCACCCGAGCGACCGCGCGAGCGAATCGATCGATGTCGAGACCGGGACGTTCCACCTCGAAATATAGGTGCGGATGCAACGCATATTCCATGCCGTCGCAGGCGCTGACGACCAGAAGGCGTTGCATGTCCGTAAGTGGGAAATCGGCGTGGCCGGGCCTGGCATCCGGCACTGAGGTGGCCCCGTCGTTCGAGGGCGCACTCACCTGTAGAACAGCACAATAGTCCTTTTCGTGCATGTGTCACTCCTTCGCCAGGACACTACATCCGCGCCTGTATGGAGTCAATCAGCCACACAGGGATTTCGAAAACCCCTTCACTGTTCCACGCAAAATGGGTTCGCAGTGGAGCGGCGCTTACTTGCGGTTCTTCGCGGGGCCGTAGACCCCGGCGGCTTCGCGAGCCGTTGCGCGCGGCTTGGTCACTCGACGGCGCGAGGTTCGATCCGCCCCGGCCGGTTGCCGACCTGCCGCTGTGCGACGAGCGCGATCAGAACAATGGCGTTCGCGTTTCCATCCGGATCGACACTTCGCCGACGCCACGCGATCCATTCGGGCAGACGCGACGAATCGGCGTTGCCGCGACGCAAATTCCGGACCGAATCACCCGCCGGCGCGTACGCCGTCGCCGAGAAAAAACGCCGTCGTTGCAGCGAAGACCCGCTGCGGATCTTCCAACTGCGGAAAATGGCCGACATCGTCCAGCACCACGACATCCGCGCGCGCAACGAGTTGCCGATAGCGTTCGGCCATATGCAGTCCGCTGACGGGATCGACTGCGCCGCAGATCAGGCGCAAAGGCGTATCGGCCGTCTGCAACGCGCCGACCCAGCGCGCACGTTCGCGTCGGCGCTCGGCCATGTAGCCGAGCAGCGACGGCACCGCACGAAGGCCTTGTTCGTGCTGCAACAAGGCCCAGTATTCGTCGATCGCCGTCTCGCCGATCTGCCGCGTCGGCGAGAACAAAGCCTTGAGACTGCGCGCGAAACCGCGACGGCTCATCAGTCCGACCAGCCCAGGGCCGAGCGGCGAAGCGAGCAATTGCTGGATCAACCGCGCGCGATGGGTTTCGGGAAACAGTCCGCCGTTGAGAAGGCACAGACGAAGAATGCGCAGCGCGGCGTGCGTTGAACCCTGGCGGTTTCGAGCCAGCAGCTCTTGCGCGACGGTATCGCCATAATCGTGAGCGAGTACGAATGCCGCGTCCCAGCCGTGATACCGCGCGACCGCTTCGGCCAGATCCGCCTGCTCGTGCACACGGTAGCGATGGCCGCGCGGTTTGGCGGAAAAGCCCAGGCCCAGCAAGTCGAATGCGAGCACCTCGAAGCGCGCAGTCAGCATCGGCCACATCGGCGCCCAATCGAAGCTGCTGGTCGGGAAGCCATGGATCAGCAACAGTCGCGGTCCCGCTCCGGCGCGACGGCAGTAGATGCGTTGGCCGCGCACGGTGATGAACTCGCCGGCGTCCCGCCAGGCGCGCAGTGCGGGAAAGCGATCGATCGCGCTCATGGCCGACGGCTCGTGAGATGGCGACCTGCTGTCGAGGCGCTCTTCTGGGCCAGACCCTGGACCCGTCGAGAACCGAACCCGTGCTCGCTCAGCGTCGGCCGTTGCTCCGTGGACATGCTGCTTTGAAATGAAAACGATGCCGAAGCTGCTCGCATACCCGATGCCTCGATCCGACGATGCAGGCGGTATCGTAAATGCAAGTCGTGGCCGAAAATGTCGCCTGAGTGGCATTCGTGACGACATCACCCGCCTGCACCCGCCGGCCCACGATACGACGGCTCACAGATACCTGGCCTGGTAGCGGCAACACGCCATCGATCCAGAAGATCCCCCTCCCCATCACGGGATTCGCACCGTTGCCTGTCGAGTCTCGAACGTAGCCGGCTGTCGATCGGCGACGTCGCACCTGGACTCGAATGCGCCGTGGACACGCGAACTTTTCGATGTGGCGCTCAAGCCGCGCTGATTCCAGGCGCCTGGTTGAGGTGTTCGTTGTTGACGACCTCGCGGCTCGATATCTGGTTGAACATGAATATGGCCATATCCTCGCGGCTCACCGTCATCGAATGCCTGGCGTGGCCGTACATGCCGACCGTCAGCCGCCGGGTGGCGGGGCGGCTGGTCAAGAGGGCGACGCGGACCATCGTCCAGTCCAGCTGCGAAGCACGTATCGCGCCGGCGAGCCCGATGATGTCGCGATAGGAACTCGGCAGCAGGACCTTGACCATCAGCGCCTGAAGCCGGACCTTCCAATCGAAGCCGTCGTCCGGGTCCGGGGCCGTGCCGGTCGACACGGCGATCAACCGCTTTACATTTTCCTGTTTCATCGCCGCAACGATGGCCTGTGTGGCCGCGGTAATCGGCAGGCCCTTGGGATGTTGCGGCGAGGTCGGGCCGAGCGCCGACAGCACGGCGTCGGACCCGCGAATCGCTTGTCCAAGCAACGCCGCGTCCGTCAGCTCGCCACGGACGATGCGCACCATCGGATGCTCGAACGCGCTGCCCGATCGCGCGAATACGGTGACTTCGAAGCCGCGCTTCAAGCCTTCGTCGATCAGGTAGTTTCCGGTCTTGCCGGTGGCGCCAAAAATCGTGACTTTCATGGTGGGTTCCTGATGAATCTCATCTAAAGGCCCGGTGCGTCGCAACGCCGATCGCACGGCCGGGCCTTCGGCCTTCGCACCGTGATAGTCCAGCGCGACCGTCGGCGAACGTTCCGCTATCGCAAGCAAGGCGGTATTCGTTCAATAGCCGGACGTCGTTTCCGGCGATAAACAGAGCGACCGGCGCGAGTCTTTTTCAGCCGATCGGTAGCGCGCGAGTTGCGTGGCCGATACCACGATCGGCGCGGGTTACGACGGCGACGTTCCGGCGAGTCGAGGCGCCTTGATCTCCATTACCTGGCGACCTGATGCGTCGCCGCGCCAGGCGCGTAAGGCGAAGGCACTTCGCGAGCAGCGTTCTGGGTCATGAACGAAGCGATCAGCAGCACCACAGCTGCCGCCGCCGGCAGCGCGCCGCCAGGCTTGCGCGCATTGACATGCGCCGAAGCGGACAGCAACAGGTGATATAACATGCCGGCATAGGCCAGATCGCTGAGCGCCACGTTGACGCGTGAAACAACCGCCGCCACCGCCAGGATCTTTACCCAGGTGAGGATCGGTATGAGATACCCCGGATACCCCAGCTCGGTGAGCGCCTGGCGCACCCAGTCCCTTTTCACGACATAAGTCACCGCCGAAGCCATGTAGAGCAGGCACAGCAGCGCCGTGCTGATCCAGTAGCTGTAGTTTTCGATCATGGGCTGTTCCTTCGCGAAGTCCTTTGCTTGGACTTTCGCGAAGAATGTCGCCTAACATGAAAGCCGACAAGCAGGATGAATTACTGGTGGTTAGTATGGAAAACCAGACTATCGGCGAGCGCGAGATCAACATGCACGAGGAAATGCGGCGAGCGTTCGCGCTGCTCTCCGGCAAGTGGAAGCTTGAAATCATGTGGCTGCTCAACCAGCGCACATATCGCTTTGGCGAGCTGCGCAAGGCCATTGCCGGCATCAGTCAGCACATGCTGACCGCGCAGCTTCGCGAGCTCGAGATGGATGGCCTGGTGTTGCGTACCGTTTTCGCCGAGGTGCCGCCGCGTGTCGAATATGAAATCACCGCCAAGGCGCGCGGGCTTGGGCCCACGATGGAGGCGCTGACGGTGTGGTGGAACGAATATGGAAGCAGCGTTCCGGCGAAGCCGGGTTCGCGCGGGCGCAAAGCCAAGGGCGCTTGAATCCGGGTACGTCGGTGCTTGGTTGGTGATGCGAAACGCCGGATATCGCTTGCAGAATCCGATCTGGACGTTGCTCGCGGCGAAGCGCCGGAGCTGCAACTGCGTTGCGAACAGTGGACTTCGGAACAAGGGGAACCGTGAACTTTCGGGAGCATTTTCTTCGGCGCCCGGTGACAGCGGCCGGAGTGGCCGAATCAAAGCCGCTTCGCGGCTCGACCGTAACGTCCCAATAGTGCCGACAACCCGCCGCAGGATCGCATTGCAACGAACTCCACGTCCGCCATCGGCCACGAACGAACGCAACCGCAGAGCCTCCGCGGCGGTCAAACGCCCCATTCACGCGCAAGACGATTTCCCCTGAATGTTCAGTGGCCCTTTTTCCCGAGCCCCCGCGTTGTTGCAAGCAGGACACTAAGGAAGGGAGGTCCATATGCGCCTTCGCACCGCAAGGACCCTGGTTTTTGCGATGGCGGCACCCTTGGCCGTCGCCACGTGCTCCAGCAACTCCCCGCAGCACCCGAGCGGGGCGGAAAGCGCTGCGTCGGCGGGACCGCCGGTCGAAGCATCGGCTGAAGCGATGGCCTTCGCCGGCGCGCTGCCCGACGTCACCGGCTGCGCCGCCGGCGCGCGTTGCCTGCGGGTGACGCAGTTGGGCAAGCCCAGCGCGCAGGGCACGTTCATGGCGCAATGCCGCGGGCGCTTCGCCGACTTCATCGTGCCGCGCACGACCTTGCCGAGCGGTTATGCCGGACCGTGGTTCATGCCGGCGCAGCTCGAAGACGCCGCCACCGGGGTACCGGGCACCACGCGGCCGTGGACGGCGAGCAGTGTCGATCCGCGCCAGGAAGCCAAGCGATTGGCCTACGCCCTCACCTTGCGCAACTACGCCTTCGCCAGCGCGCCGGTGCGCGCGCTCACGCCGGCGTTGACGAACGATACGGACTACTTCGACAGCGCCGGCCGCGCGATCGTACCCGCGTTGCGCAGTCAGGCCTGGTATCCGGCGCCACGCATGTTCTATGGCAATACCAATGCGCCGGGCACGCGCGAAGCGGCCTACGGCATGACCCGCGAACGGCGCGTGCCCGCTGGCGAACTCGCCGGCAATCTCAACGGCTTCGTCAACTACGCCGTGGCCTATTACGACGCGCGCGGCGGGCGCGTGTTCCAGCAGTTGTGGAATACCGGCGTGGCCGGCGTCGACACGCCGCGCCGCGACCGCATGCAGTTCACCCAGGGCAGCTTCGTCTACAAGCTGTTGTTCAGCGCGGCCACGTCGAGCGATTTCCCGAGCGGCCAGGACCCGCTGGCCGGCGCATTGGAAGTCAAGGTCATGCCCAACAGCACCGGCGCCGCGGCCGGCACGCCGGTGCCGGTGCGGCTGCTGCAGATCGACATCGCGGTGAAGGACGCGCGCGCCGGCGTCACCGGCTGGTACTTCCTTACCTACGTGTACGACAAGACCTTGCCGGGCGCGTCGCCGTGGCGAAAGATGGCCCCGCTGGGGCTGACCTGGGGCAACGATCCCGACGGCACCACGGTCACGCATTCGTGGATCAATCCGGCCGCGCCCGCGTACGCCCGCGCGCATGTCACCTTCAAGCATCCCGAGCCGCGCTTGAACGGCCCGGTGGACAATCCGGACTCGGCCTGCATGAGCTGCCACACCACCGCGCAATCGCCGTCGGTGGCCGACATGTTGCCCGAAGGCAGCTGCAACACCTTGCGCGCGAAGTGGTATCGCAACCTGGCCGGCAGCGAAGCCTTCGGTCAGTTCGATCCGGCGCTGCCGGCCTGCGAGACCGCGCCGCCTTCGATCGACCTCACCGCCGCCGATTACTCGCTGCAGATGGCGTCCACCGTCTCGCGCGCGCTCACCGGCGCGCGCACCTTCAACCCCTGCACCTGGGACGAGGCCCATCCGCCGCCGCTGTCGGCGCTGGCGGATCTGCGGCCGAATGCAAGGGTGTTCGAAGCCACCCGCTGAGGCCGGAGGCCCGCCATGACCATCAACTACATCCCCAACGATCCGCGCGCCGCGGGTTTCTCGAGCATGCGCGGACAAACGCCGCGACCGTCGCGTTCCACCGCGCGCGCGCACTTCGACATGCCCCGGTCGCCGCCGCAAGCGCGCTACGCCCGCGGCACGCCGCAATTCCTGCACTGGCAGGCGCGCGAAGCGGCCCTCGCCGCGCTGGAGATGTTCGAGGCCGTGCGCGGCGCGCCGCTGATGCGCTGGGCGCGCGCGGTGCCGGTCAAACGCCTGCGGCTCGATCCCGACGCCGGCGAAGACCTCAATGCGTACTACACCGGCCGCGCGGTGCAGTTCTTCCACTATCCGATCGGCGACACGGTCATCCAATCGGGCATCAGCACCGACGTGGTCGCGCACGAAGTCGGACACGCCTTGCTCGATGCGCTGTGGCCGGAACTGTGGAGCGCCGAGTTCCTCGAAGCCGGCGCCTTCCACGAAGCCTTCGGCGATTGCGTCGCCATCCTGACCGCCCTCAACGACCGCGCCCTGCGCCGCGAGCTGGTCGCCAGCGCCAAGGTCAACAAGACCAATGTGCTGGAAACCACCGCCGAAGATCTGTCCTGGGCGATCAAGCAACTGGAGCCCAACCACAACGCGTCGGTGCCGCGCCGCGCGCACAACAAATTGCGCTGGACGCTGCCCTCGTCGCTGCCGGCGGACGGCCCGCCCGGCGCGCTGATCGCGGAGATCCACAGCTTCGGCCAGATATTCAGCGGATGCTTCTACGACCTGATCGGCCTGCTGTATGCCAATGCGCCGTCGAAGACCGAAGCGCAACTGTGGAAAGCCGCCGAAACCGCCGGCCGCCTGCTGTTCTCGGCGGCCGAAAACGCGCCGATGACGTTGCGCCTGTTCCAGTCGGTCGGCCGCGCGATGGCGCAACAGGATCAAGCGATGTTCGGTGGCGCACACTATGAGCTGATCGGCCAGGCCTTTCGCATGCACGACATCCTGCTGGGCAGTTCGGCGATGACCGCGCCGCGTTCGGAACTCGCCGGCAGGACCGCCGGCCGCGGCGCGGTGAAATTGAACGCCGCCGCGAACGAAGACGTTCGCCACCGCCTCGGCGCGTCCGCGGGTGCGCGCCTGGGCAAGCGCGCGGTGAAGCTCGGCGGCATGGCGATGGCGGAAGTGAGCCATCGTCGAGCGATCGATCTCACCGGCATCGCCGGCTTCCTCGACGGCGTGCGCGCGCACGGCCCGGAAGCGATCCTGGTCGGAGCCTTGCCGAGCCGCAGCGGCGTCGCCGTGGTGATGAGCGCGGTGCCCGATGCCGCCGCGACCGAACAGGAAGTGCGCGCCTTCGTCGCCGGCCTCGCCGCGCGCGGGCAGATCAAGCACGACGGCGATGCCGGCACCGTGCGACGCAGCGCGGTGGCCCGGCCAGCGGTCGGCGCACGCAAGGCGAAACCGGCGGTCGGCTATCCGGTCACCCATCGCATCGCGCGACGCGGCGGGGTAAAGACGCTCGAGCGCGCCCGCTTCGCCTGTGGCTGCGGCATGCATCACGGCGAGGAGTCGTAACGCCGAAAGATGCTTGCGCTCGAACGCGGCTTGGCCGCCGCTTTGGCTGGCGAGGCATGTCGCGCCCGGCGCGGTCTTTCGCGCACGCGACGGCGAACGCCCGATCCATATGCCTGGCCGCGAGCGGCGAGGACAACGACCGCCGCTACGGGACCGTGCAGGTGAACGACAGCGTCGCGCTCTGTCCCGCGGACAGCCTGCCCAGGACGATGCCCGCGCCGGTCAGGTTGGCGATGGTGAAACTGCCCGCCGGCACGCCCGGACCTGGAACGAACGTCACCGCATTGCCGGGCGGACAGGTGATTCCCGCCGCGGGCGCGTCCCGGACGATCGCCCCGGTGACCTCGCCCGGCCCGTTGTTGGTGACCACCAGCGTATAGGTGGTCGGTCCCGACGCGACCGTGTCGTTCGCCTGGTCGTTCGGGCCCGCCGCCGGCGTGTTGGTTTTGGTGATCGCCAGATCGACCGGCCGCAATGCGTTGGTATAGGTGCATACCGCCGCATTGGCGCTGGTGATGGTCAGGGTATTGCTCGCCTGGCCGTTGGTCCCCGACAGCGTGTGACCGCCGGTGCAGGCGAGCGTCGTCGCATAGCTGGCGACATTGGCGCCGCCCTCGGCCGGAAGCGTGATCACATTGCCGACGTTGACGTTGACCGGCGCGCCGCTGTCGGCCGGCGTCGGAGCGGTTGCGGTGAAGCCCGCGGTATTGTTCGCGCCGCCCGTGGTCGCGCCGATCGTCACCTGATGCCCGGCGATGCTTCCCGCCGCCCAGGCCTTGGCCAGTTGCAGGGTCGCCACGGCAGCCGTGTTGGTGATGGTGCAGACGACATCGTTGCCGGCATTCGTGGTCAACGACCATTCGGCATTCGGATCGGCCACGGTCGGCCCGGTCGGCGTGGGGATGGGAATGGCCCCATTGCCCGGACCGGCGACACAGCCGATGGCGCGCGTGTAGGCGGTGGCGATATCGCTCGGACCGGCGGTCTGGGCATCGCGCAGGGTCAACGCGACGCCTGCCGGAACTGTGGTGGCCGCGGTACTGGCGGTCGCCGGCGTGGCGCCGGACGTCGGTGGCGAGAAAGCCAGCGCCGTGCCGCCATTGAGGATCACCGTTGCGAACTCATCGGCCGCCGCCGCGCGCGACGCCAGGTTCTTGATCAGACGCAAGGTCGCCGGGTTGTCGTTGTTCGTCACCGTGCAGGTGGCGGCCGCGAGATTGGCCAGCGCCACCGTGTTGCTCGCCACCGGCGCGCCGCCATTGATCACGCAGCTATACGGACCGGTCGGCGTATAGCCCGCCGGGCCGGTTTCCGACAGCGCATAGCTTCCGGCGTTCACGGTGGCATTGGTGACCGCCGCGCTGCCTTCGGTGCCGCTGATCGGCGTCGGGCCGGCCGCCGCGAGCGTCCAGGCGGTGTCGAGCGCGGTGCCGCCACTGTCGTTGATCACCGTCTTGGCGAGCGTCAGGGTCGGCTTGCAGGTCGGAACGTTTATTTCGAACTGGGCGGAGTTGCCGCCGATACCGTCCCGGGTCGTTCTAAACGTGAACTGGACGCCCGTGACCGTGCCATTGGTGCTCAATCGAAATTGGGCGAACGATCCGGGACGCGCGCCAAAGGACGGTCCGCGTACCGTGGCGGTCAGGCCATCGGCGGAGATCTCGATATCCGTTTGCGCGTTGTCGACGGCGGGCGCTCTTACCCAGGAGAAACCCGGCGATGCGCCGACCGCGGTGAAGCTTATGAGGTCCTGGTCGACGTCCAGGTTCGAATCGGGCCCGCCAAACGTGGAGCCCGCTTCGAATATGACGGGAACGCGGCGGGCGAAGGTAAAGGTATGTTGACCGGACACCGCGGCGCTGGCCGGCGCGGGATCGGTGTAGTTGATGGTGTTGGCCGCGGGCGCGGAGCGAGTGCTCGCACCCGCCGGCGTCGGCGTATAAACGCCAAGCGTCGTGCTGACGACGGGCGTGCTCGTGGTATCCAGCGCCGAGGTGAACGCGCCGTTGCCGAGCCCGCTTACGTTGAGCGGATTGCCGGTGAACACCGGATCGCAGGCCTGCGCCCGGACGGCCTGGGTGCCGGCGACAGTCATGCACAGCAGAACGAAGACAAAGCGTACAACCCGTCGCACATTCAGGCCGGTGGGTTGGATCAGGGGCCGGGCACCGGCAAATACACGGGCAAACTGTCCGGTCGGGGCGCGAGGTATTCCCTCATCACGCCTGCCTAGATCCGCCACGACATAGGTCAAACCGCCCATCTGAGAGCCATTCGGCACAGATATTCGTGCTTTATCGGCGCCGGCAGGTGCTTTGTCAAGCGAGAAAAGGGCGCCGAAACGGGGAGCACAGGTAGACTTTCGTGCGTCCACTCGTTGGACTGCCGAGGCGCCATTGAGGCGCGGCGCGGCCACGCCAATTCAGGCGTCAGCCCTCATGGGAGCGTTATGCGACATCCCGACGGGCATGAGCCCGAAGACCGCCAACCCGATCCCGAGCAGTCGCGGCGAATCGCAGACCTGAGCCCCGATCAGATTCAGGCCATCGACGCGGCATTGCTGGCCGCTGCCGACATCGGATGGCGCAAAGTCGCGTTTCTCGTCGCCACCGTCATGACCGGCCCGGCTCGCGTTCCGGGCATTGCGGATGTCTACTACGCGCAACGCGTCCGAGCGTTGGTCGCCAACGGCTCACTCGTAGCCCAGGGAGTTCTTTCGCGCATGCGCTACAGCGAAGTCCGCATCGCCGGCGAGGCGGGCGTACTGAAGCCCGGCAATTTGTTCGAGCCAGATTCGGGTCGCGGGTCGACTGATTCGGGCATCAAGCCCACATGAGCAGGCACTACAAAAAGTCCGAGCCGCTTGCGGATAGGTTGCTTCGCATCTTCAATGCATGCCTGCGCGGATTCGGCGTGCTTCTGGCGCTGGCATGCCTGCTCGCGTTGGCCGTGGTGGTCACGATCTTGATCAATCTGCGCCCGGGGTCCGACCTCATGCCTTGGCCAACGTTTCTGAGCGTTGCGATCGTCGCGTTGTGTCTGCCCGCCATCGGACTCGTGTCCAGCGCTTGCTTGGTGGTGCGGGGGTACCGTCGAGCCAGTCTCAGTGCGTTGCTGCTTTTGGTACCGATTGTCTCGATCGTTGCCTTCCTGGTCGGCCTCACTGAGTTCTTTTCCGGCTTTCGGCCGGGCTGAAAGCTGGCCGGTCCCTGCGCGTGGATAAAGGATCCGATGCAGCACCGACACAACACGCAGCCCACCGACTGGCCTGCATGCACAACGGCGCGAGTTCGCGGCCTGAGCAGAAACAACGCCGCAAGCCGAACACCAAATCCTGCGTGATATAAATCGTTTCGGCCGCGGTCTGCCCGGGAAGTTCCGCATCATTCAATGAGGCTTGCAGTTGGCCAATTTCAGCAAGGAAACATCCGGGAATTCAGTGCTCGAGTCGCCTGCGCCGGACGGCGCCGCGCGACGACCCATCTTCCGCGAGGTGCTCGGCGAGGATTGGCACCGTCTCGGCGAGGTCATAAGGCGCCACTACTTCCTGCGCGCTTTCAGCGACGACCACGTCTGCGTCGAGGGCACGATGAAGGAGGTCTGGCATAGCGCCGTGGCGAAGCTGCTGATCCCGTTCGCCCGGGTATTCGGGGCATTGGTGCCCTATCGCGGCGCGGATGTGCCGATCGAGGTTCACTACAACGCCCGGCCCGACGACGGCACCCTTCATTGGGACCGCGTGTTCCACTTCGACGAGCGTCCACCTTTCCACTTCCTCTCTCATATGGAGCACGCCGGCGGAAACAGCGTGATCGAGTTCATACGTTTCGGCGTGGGAATGCGGCTGAAGGTGACCGTGGAGGACGGCGCGCTGGTGTTTCGCGACGAGGGTTATATCTGGCGGCTTTTCAGCATCGACGTGCCGTTGCCGATGGGGCTGTTGCTGGGGCGCGCCTATGTCGAGGAACGGCCGGTGGACGCCGAGCGCTTCAGCATGCGCATGACGTTGACCCATCGGCTGTTCGGCGAATTGTTCCGTTACAGCGGCAGCTTTACGCTCGGCGCCAGCCGATCCGCCGACGCCCACCAAGCTTCACCTGTGGATAGCAGTCACATTCCAGCTCGATGAGCGACGCTAGCCTTTTCGCATGCCGGACGTCGATTACCCAATCGCGTCCAGCGGACGAAAGCACTCATGAATTGTGCCGTCTATCCGGCTTGACCGGTGCCGTGAGCCACCGGTGATCGCAAGCTCAACCCGGATCGCTGCACCCAAGCGCAATGGAGGCGCGATGAAGAGCCCTTTCATTATCCCTGTGGCTTGCATGGCATTGACTGCATCAGGCGCGGCGATGGCCCAGGCCGCCGGCGATGCCTGCCAGGCCGCGTGGAAGCAGTCGTCCGCATCCCGGTCCTGCACCAGCGTGATGCAGACGCTGTCGAATGGATCATGCGGCGGCAAGACGCAATGCTTGCCCAAGAACTATCCCAGCTATCCCTCCGGACTGTCCGTCGAGGCCGCAAAGAAGCTGGTGAACTGCGATGGCGAACTGCGATTCGATGAAGCCGACTGCCCGTCCACATCCAAGCACTCCACCCACACATACGCCGAGGTGAAGCTGGACCCGGCGCTGTCGCCCAACTACGGTTCGCACCATGAGGCCTGTTCGGCGGCCTGGGATGCCTCGTCGGCCAAGAAAACTTGCGTCACCATAGAGTTCATCGCGCGTTCGGGCGAAAACAATTGCACCATCCACGCGCAGTGCAGCTATGGCCCAGGGTATGTGGAGCGCGACGCGGGCAACATGGTGCAGACCGGTCCTGGAAGCTTCGCCCTGGCCACGCCGCCGCCGCGCAGAAGCACCGTGACGGTATCGCAATCCGATACCGCAAAGCTCAGCAATTGCGATGGCTATCTGAAAGTCGGTGGCTGCAACTGACTTGGACGACGATCGCGGACCATTGTCGTTGGCGCGCTGAATCACACGAACCCATCGGCCACGCCGACCCGAGACCTTGCGTTCGGCGATACAAGAGCCGCAGGCATACCAGGCACACTATCGCGCCTCGCCTGATCCGAGCGCGCGCCCGAAACCCGCATCGATTGATGCACCCACTGTTTCATAACCGAGGACGGCCGCGACCGTCGGCGGCGCTGACTTGTTCGAGTTGCTCGGTGAGTGACGGCGCCACGAGAGACGACGCCGATCGCGATGCCGGACGCGGCAGGCAGGAACAGATCGAGGTTGCGCGTAGCCAGGCGCCTCGCCTCGAGCGCGCCGTGCCGGGTGGTCCGCGAAAGCCAATCCACAAGCGCCTGCGCTTTTCCAGAAAAATAGGCGAAGATTGGGCTTGGGGCGGACTTTCGAAGCCATTCCTCGGTCGCCGACGATAGCCAACGAGGCGTTTCGCGACGCCGCTTCGGCGCGGCGTGTTTCGGGTGATCGGCGCAAGCAGGGGAGAACATCATGAGTGTGCAGATCGAGCTTGGCGACGATGAGGCGCTGGTGCTGTTCGAGCTTCTCGCGTCGGGCGGATTGCTTGAAGGCTTGGAGGAACCCGAGAGAAATGCGCTCCAGGCGCTTGAGGCGCTGCTGCAAAAGCAACTCATCGCCCCGTTCTCGCACGACTATTCCAATGTACTCAAGCAAGCGCGATCGTCCGTGCTGGCTCGTTACGGCGGCTGACATGCCTTGCCGGCCGACGGCCATCCAGATAGAAGCTGCTTCGCACGATTGCCCCACTCGACCTCATTCCAACGCGAGGAGAAACCCGTGATCGTCCGCATCTCGAAAGGCATCTACCCTGCCGGCCTTCATGCCGAAGTCACGACGCGAATGAATGCGGCGTCGCAGCGCCTAATTCCGGCGATTCGCAAGCTCCCGGGCTGCCTTGGCTTCTATGTGACGACGGAGGAAAACTCGTCGACGATGGTCAACGTAGGCATCTGGGAAACGCTCGAACGCGCCGAGGCGATGAGCGCGCTCGCCGAGATGACCGCGCTCGCCCAGGCATTCATCGCTCTAGGCGTCGAGTTTGAACGTCCGATCATCAACTACCCGGTGCTCCGGAAAGTTCCATGAGCCGAAGCAAGGCAGGATCCGGAGCGGGGTTTTGTGCATCCATCCGTGGTAGCGCAAGATGCGTGAATTGAGCCGAAGCGGCCTGATGGCAAATACCGATGTCTGACAGTTCCTTCATATCGAAGCCGCTGCGCGCCTCGCCTCAGCCACGGCGGCAAGCCATGGGTCGGCGCGTGGCGCTGCTGGCCCTGGGTTTTTTATTGGCGCCGCTGGTGCCGGCGGTCGTGTTGGCGGCGGCAAGCCCGGGCCTCGGTGTCGAGCCGGGCGACATCGCGTCCTTGCTCCCGATCGCCGCGATCCTCTATTTTCCATCCGCGCTGTTCGTCGGCGTGTTCGGCATTGCGATCTTCATTTTCCTTTGGCGCTTGAACCTTATCCGCTGGTGGTCCGCTGTGCTCTCCGGCTTCGCAAGCGGCGTTCTGCTCTCATCGGTGGTCGGCGATTTCCGATGGATGCGAAGCGGATTGTTCATGGCCGAGCTGCCGGCCTTGCTCGTCTGGGGCGCCTGCGGCGCCGCAAGCGGCCTGATCATCTGGCTCTCATGGAAAGCCGGTACCGCGTTCGGTCTCGATCGGCCCGTCGCCTGAGCATTCGCGATATCTGAACTGCCTCGCGGTTCGGCGAGTGGCCGGCTCGCGTCGACGACCGCCGAGATCGGCAGGCCGCTGTGAGGACTTCACCGACGATCACTCGGCAGCCACGCTATCGCCTTGCATGGGTGCATACATCCCAGGCCGACGGCTTTATTCGGCCGCGCACATCGTTCGTTCTGGTTTGAAGGCGGCGCCCCCATCGCTCCTGCGATCTCACTTGCCGATAGAGCCGCCCTGCCCCAGCCATAGCGCAGTCAACGCCGGACGATTGCGAACGCCGAACTTGTGATAGATGGACTTGATGTGGATATGCACGGTGTTGACGCTTTTTTGCAAGGTGTCGGCGATCTGTTTTTCCGTTTCCTTTCCCAGCAGCGCGAGCAGGACGATCCGCTCGGTCGGCGTCAGCGGGGAGTTCGCCACATGGATGCCGTGGCTGAGCACGAACCGGTACTGAAACCAGCGCAGGCCGCGCACGGCGAGCGCGAAAGGCGCCTTGATGTCCGCGCTGAAGCGCGGCTGGCTCACGCCGCGATAGAGGAACAGATGCACCCTCACGTCGTCGTTGATCGCGCAGCGCGCCGACAGCTGATCGGCATGTCCCACGTCCAGATAATGCCGCTTGTAGAATTCGCCCTGGAACCATGAAGCCGGAAGCGTCTCGAACAACAGGCGGGCCAGGAACGGCTCGTTTCCGGCCGACGAGATGATCGAGGCCAGGTCGGACTCGGATTTCATCAGCTCGGCGACTCGCCGGTCGACCGATGCGGTGAGGACCGGACGAGGATTCAGGATCTGGTGCAGACGCGGCCGCCAGCCATTGAGCAAGTCGCCTTGCGGCGGAACCGGCAGCCTGACGACGACCGCGAACAGCGCGTTGTGGCAATCGAATATTTCGCACAGCCGCAAAAGCAGATGACGCAGCGCATCGTCGGCCCGGCTGGCGGGAAAATCGACCAGTTCGTCCCACAGCCGATAGATGTCCTGGGTCGTCGCGTCATTCATCGTGTGGTCTTCATCGGGTGGGTCGAACGTCCTTTCGACGCATGCTGGCGAGAAGCGGATTCGGGCCGCGAACGATCTGCGCCATCGGTGTTGCAGACGCGACACGGATGCGCGCGACAGCTTACTCATTTCGCGCGCTCGCGATCCGGCCCGGTGCGAACGCGTATACGCCGCGCCGATGAGTCGCGCCTCACGCCTGACCGTTCAAACGTTTCCCGCCCGCACCACTTGCATTCCGGCTTGCATGCACGCAAGCGCGCGAGGCCGCGCGAGCTAACCTTTTCAGGTTATGTCGCGGCTTCCGGCATCTCCGTATGCTCCGTTCGGGCAGGTAGCCGCGCGATCGCCGGCCTGCGATCGCGGCCCGTTTCAGACACCGCGCCGGACGCGATTTCCGTCGCTCTCGATCCACGGGCCGGGGCCGTTGCCAATCGGATCCAGCCGCGCGCGCCGGCATTCGCATCGCGCGTGCGGTCGCTCCATGGCATCGACCTCGCCACCGACCCGGCCGGTGCGCAGCCGCGATTCACCCGAACGCATCGATCGTTCGACCGACCCTCGCCGCACCTATCCAACAGGAGTTCAATCGTGGGGACCATCACCGTTCCGGTAACACCTTACATCGCCGACTTCAGCGTGTCGGACAAACCCTGCGACAACGTCGTTTTGTCATTGGCCGACATCGCGCCGCCGGAGTACATCCGCCTGCCGAACAGACCCAAGCCCGATTCGAAATACAGCTCGATCGATCTGGCCATGATGAGCACCAATTTCTCGGTGCTCGTCTCGCTGGGCTTCGGCGATTCCTTTTCGGCCAAGGCCGACAGCAATGTCCATTGCTCCTATATGGACCTGGCCGTGACCAAGCGGGTCGAAAGCAATTACGACAACAAGAGCATCATCGCCGCCGCGACGTTCGGTCTTGGCTTCCGGCTCGCCATCATCACCTACGGCCTGGATTCCAGCATCGCCATGAATCTGGGCGACGTGGCCGCGGCGGCGAAGCTCAGGATGGGCTACACGAGCTATCAGATCCTCGCCGTCGGTGGCGGACTGAAGGTGATCAGCACCGCCCAGCCGCTGATCGCCAACCTCGCCGGGGAGTTCAATGTCGAAACCCTGGAACTCATCGGCGCCGTCCAGGCGCAGCTCACCGATCTGTACATCAATCACAACAGCGACATGGTCCCGGAATTGATGAGTGTCGACATCGATCTCGACAAGATGGCGAACCTGTATTCGGGCGGCAAGAGCCAGGGTCCGTCGTACATGCAGCTCATGAAGGCGCAGCGCTTCGCGCTTCAGCAGGCGCGCCATGGCCGCACCTTGACGCAGGCGCTGGAGCAGATGGATCACAAGCCCGCCTGGGCGGTCGATCGGTCCATCGTCAAGGACCTGTACGAGCGGGTGCTCGGCCTCAAAGCCGACGAGGAACCTCGCGGAAGCAACCCGCACGACATACGAATCATGCTCGACGCCGGCGCGATGTGAGCCGCCCCATCAACGACACCGAGGAACGCAATCATGTGGACGCTTGTGAACACCGCCGACGACGCCGACCCTTCGCTCGCCGATGCCTCGGCATCGGCGCCGAACGGACCCTACGCTTACACCAGCCCCAACATCAGCAGCTACGCACTGACCGCGTCGGCGATCGCCAATCTGGGCTTCAAGGAGCTGTTGAACGTCAAGACGTCCGGCGAGGTGTACTACTACGTGATCGACGTGGCGGCCTACACCCAGGACGTGGTGGTGCGCAAGGCCGCGCATGACGGAACCCGCATCATCCATCGCGACGGCATCGGTTTTCGCGTCGGCCTGGTCGCGTGGAACATTAAGGCGGAGCTGAGCGTCAATCTCGGTTCCATCGCCGCCTCCACGCAGTTGCAGGGCGGCAGCACCAGCGTCAGCGCGCACGCGTTCGCGGGCGACGTCGCGATGCTCGCAGACGTGGCCCGGGTGAGCGAATTCGGCGGCAAGAAGTTCGACGCGAAAATGCTCCAGGACCTCGCCGGCTTCGTCAGCAAGCTGGCGATGGTGGTCGCCAGATCCGGGGACAAGATTCCGCCCAGGAAAGGCGTGGCGCGCGGAATCTTGAATCCGAACCTGTACGATCCCAAGAAGGCCATCGCCTCCAACAGCTATGCCATCGAACAGATCTGGCACCAGCGGCCCAGAAGCGAGTTGTCGCAGTGGCTGGCGAACGGCAGGTTCAAGGACTGGACCGACAACAGGCTGAGCCCGACGATCATCGCCGCGGCATACGCCGCTTTCGGCAACGACGGCTTCAACTCTCCGATCACGCCCGCGCAGACCCAGGCGGCCAAGGTCGTGCAAAGCATCGGGCGTTGACGCGGCGACGGGGCGATCGCGCCGAACGGTGGCGCATCGGCCCGTGCAAGCGCTGCGTGGCGCGATTCGAGACGAATCGCGCCGATCGATGGGGCATGGCGATCGAAGCGTCCGGGATTCGGCGGACGCCGCCGCGCCGGGGAGCGACGAGCAACTGCCTGCAGAAGGACGGTTTACTTGCCCGCTTCGGGATCGACGAACTTGCGACCGCTCGGCCCGATCCCGCTGACTTGAATCACGGTCGGCTCGCGTATCTCGACATAGTGGGGCACGCCGGCCGGTTCGGTGTAAAAACTGCCGGCGGGCAGTTTCTTGAGCGCCTTGGCGTCGACCTTTTCGCCGTAGCCGGTATACCAGCTGCCCGAGAGGATCGTGATCCCCCCCCCCCCCCCCCCGGGGGACCCCCCCCCCCCCCCCCCCCCCCCCCCCAGGGGCCCCCCACCCCCACCCCCCCCCCCCCCCCCCCCCACCACCCCCCCCCCCTCCCCCCCCCCCCCCCCCCCCCCCCCCCCCACCGGTGGCACCACCCCCCCCCCCCCCCCCCCCCCCCCCCCCCTCGCGCGAATCGGTGTGGGTGTGCGGCGCGACCTTGAAGCCGGCCGGGAATTTCAGGCGGATCGTATAAGGCCCCGGCTTGGTCGGGTCGCCGATGAGGATGGCCTGCTCCAGGCCGGGCAGGGCCAATCCCCCTTGCGACGACCACTTCATCTCCGACGGCGTCAACGCCACCACGCCCGGTTCGGCGGCTCGACCGACCAGGGCGACCGATAGAAGCGCAACGGCGAATATCGCTTTGGTGTGCATGTCCTTCATCCTGCTGTAGGTCGCCATTTGCGGCGGAGTTGCGTGGTCTGTCGTGGGTTCGCATGCCGGGCATCGCGACGACCCCGGCCGCGAAGGCCGGATATGCGCGACTGAAGCCATCGACGCGCAATGCATCCCATCCTTGCGGCCGATCGGCGCCGCCTCAATGCGCGACTGCGTAGCGTGCGGCACCTCGCCAGTCTCTCCACCCACCGATGGGTCGTCCTTGATCGCACCCACACTCCCGCGCATTGCCGCGGCCGCGCGTCCAGCACCGAACGTACTGTCCGTAGCCAGTCGATGAACGCGGCTTCAAGGCATGACGGACCGGCCGGCTCGGGTTCGATCGGCGGACCCGCCCGCCGATGCCGCTATGCCTTCCGGAGACGATCGGTGGACAGCTTCGCAATCTGCCAGAACACCGACGCGTCGCCGGCCGCCCGGGCGGACAGCATCGCGCCGTGTATCGCCGCCATGAACACGGAGGCTTCGGCCGAGGGACTGTCGGCCAATCGCATGACCCCTTTCGACTGCCCTTCCTCCATGCTCGACCTGATCCAGGCGTGGAGGTCTTCGAAATGGCCCTTGACCTCGGCGGCGACGTTGGTCGGAACGGCCGGCAATTCCGCCGCCAGCATCGCGCAGATGCAGATCGGAGGATTCGATCCTTCGATGCAGTCGG
This sequence comes from Lysobacter capsici, assembly GCF_018732085.1. NCBI lineage: Bacteria > Pseudomonadati > Pseudomonadota > Gammaproteobacteria > Lysobacterales > Lysobacteraceae > Lysobacter > Lysobacter capsici. The sequence goes on from NZ_CP076103.1 coordinate 6,066,656, forward strand.
CCCAGAACCGGCAGTAGGTGACGAGGCGCTGCAAGGGGTCGAGGTCGAGCGCATCGAGCGACTGCAGGCCACGCCGCGTCGCGTCGCGATGGAGCTCGACCGTCGCCTTCACCAGGTCGGCCTTGGTGGGGAAGTGATGGTGAATGCTGGCTTTTCTTACCTCGACCAGCTCGGCGATGTCCGCGTAGCTGAAGCCGTTGTATCCGCCCTTGGCCAGCAGTTCATTCGTTCGTTGAATGATTTCCTGCGCTTTGGGCGAGTACTGGGCTTGCGGATCCGATCTCGATGAAGACATCAACGGCCTGCCGGGCTTGGGACGGGTCTGCGCTTGTACAGCGCACGCATCTGCAGCGCAACGCCGACGATCAGCGCCAAGAATAGTGCGCCCTGCACGCCGAGCAACAGCGGGTCCTTGAGATCGGTCACCAGCGGCTTGCCGACCGGCAGCCTGCGCAGAGTTTCGCTGACGGTCGGGATCATCAGCAGGAACACGCTCAGGCTCAGCGACACCGTTTCGATGTATTTGCCGAATCGCTTCGCCGCCGGCCATCGCGAGATGCCGTATCCCAGCACCAGCACCACCAGGGTGACGGTCGCGACGATCGAGCTCACGGGCTGATGCGCGATCGGATAGACCGTGAGCACGCCGAGCAACATGAACCAGAAATAGGCCCGCCCGGCCCGGGTCTCGGGGGCGATCCGCCCGTGCTTGACGAGCATGTAGGCGGCGAGCGGTATGGCGGGCAGGCTTCCGAGGGTGTGGAGCCAACCGATGGGAGAGATGCTCATGGCGTGGGTTCGATGGGGGAGTCAGAAATCTACCTACCAATAGGTAGACTGTCAATGTCCGGGCGTCCGAGGCGGCATCTGTCCGCCTCCGGCCCCTGAAACACCCCCTTCGCAGCAGGCCCGGGCCGACGCGCGCGACCGCTCAGGTCGCGCTGCTGGGTTCGCCGCTTGCCGGCGCCGCCGCCGGCTGCACGTCCGCCGAGGTCACCCGCCCGACCCACAAGGCCGAACACAGCGCCAACCCCGCCGCGATCCAGCCGACCGCACCGTAGCCGGCGATGTGTCCGCTGGCGTCGGTGGTCAGCATCAGACCGCCCAGCCACGCGCCCAGGCCCGTGCCCAGCGACATCACCGCGCTGTTCGCGCTGAGGTAGGCGCCGCGCTGCTCGGCCTGCGGCACCGTGGTCTGCAGCGCCTGCAACGGCACCATGCGCCCGTTCATCGTGACCATGAAGAACGGGAAGAACAGCAGCATCGCGAGGAAGCCGACCGCCGGCAGATGAGTGATGAACAACACCGGCACCAGCGAGACCACCACCGCGACGCGATACACCAACTGCTTGCCGTAACGGTCGGCCAGGCGCCCGATGAAGCGCGAGGTGAAGAACGCCGCCACGCCGCCGGCCATGTACATCCACGACAGCTGCGACGGGTCGATGCCGTGATTGGCGACCAGCATCGGCGAGATGAAGGGAATCACCAGCATCTGCGAGGTGGTCAGCATCAGGGTCAGCGCGAACGCATTCAGATGCCGCGGATTGGCGAACAGCTTGAACAGGTTGGGAAACGCCCGGCTCAGCGGCACACGCTCGCGCGACAGATGCTGATCCAGCGGCGGCACGACCCGCGCGCCGCCCACCCACACCAGCAGCGACAGCGCCACCAGCAACCAGAACGGCGCCGACCAGTGGAAATGCGCGCCGAGCAGCACGCCGACCGGAACGCCGATCACCGAGGCGATCGCGAACGAGGTCATCACCGTGCCGGTGGCGGCGCCGCGACGCTGCGCCGGGATCACGTCGGCGATGATCGCCATGATGATCGAACCGAGCACGCCGCCGCTGATGCCCGCGAACGCGCGCGAGGCCAGCAGCAAGGCGTAGCTGTCGGCCAGCGCGCAGGCCAGGTTCGACAAGGCGAACAACGCGTACATCGCCAGCAGCAGCTTGCGACGGTCGAAACGGTCGATGTAGGTGGCGGCGAGCAGGCCCGACAGCCCGCCGCAGATCGAATACGCCGATACGGCGGCGGCGAATTGCGCCGGCGAGATGTGCAGGGCGCGCATGATCTGCGGGCCCAGCGGCATCATCACCATGAAATCCATGATCAAGGTGAACTGGGTCAGCATGAGCAGCCACAGCAGGCGTCGCTCGAGCGTCTGGGTAATCGAGTACATGGGAGTCCTTACGGTCGCGATGACCGCGGCAAGGGAAACGAAACCTCAGTCTTCCAGCGATTCATGCACGCCCTGTGCGCCGCGCTTCCAGTATCCGGCCGCGTGCAGCCGCGATTTATCCACGCCGCGCTCGGCCAGCAGATGCTGGCGCACCGCGCGGATCACGCTCGATTCGCCCGCGGCCCAGACGTAGCCTTCGCCGACGCGTTCGCCCTGGGGCCATTGCAGCTCGCGCACCGCGCGCAGCAGCGGCGGGTCGCCGTTTGGATCGGAGCCGTTGCGATAGCACCAATGCGCATCGAGCGCGGCCGTGGCAAGGAAATCGATGCGTGCGCTCGGATCGTCCACTTCCACCACGACGATAGCGCGCGCCGTCGACGGCAGCTCCTGCAGGCGACGCGCGATCGCCGGCAGCGCGGTGTCGTCGCCGATCAGCACGTGCCAGTCGAATCCGGCCGATATCACCCGCGAGCCGCGCGGCCCGCCGATGCCGAGGTAATGGCCAACCTGCGCCTGCCTGGCCCAGGCGGTGGCCGGGCCGGCGTCGTGCAGGGCGAATTCGAGTTCGAGTTCGCGCCGTTGCGGATCGAAGCGTCGCGGCGTGAAGTCGCGCACGGCCGGGCGGCTCGTACCGTCGGCGAACACGAAACCATTCGGCCCGATCGTCGGCATGTTCGGTCGATCCTGGCCGGGCTCGGGGAACAGCACCTTGACGTGATCGTCGAACGAGGCCGAAACGAAATCGGCGAGCGCGTCGCCGCCGAGGACGATGCGGCGCAGATACGGCGTCACCGATTCCACCCGGGTCACGCGCAACAATCGCACTTTTAACGGATGGCGGACGCGGACGACCGCCAGGTCGCTGGGTTCTTGCATGGGAAGTCCTGCTGTTCGTGGATGCGGCGTGCGCGCAGTCGGCGGACGCGACGATCGGGCGACGATCACTCGCCCTTGCCCTCGATCTCGTCGGTGGCGCGTCGCAGGATCGCGGCGATGCGGCGCTGTTCGTCGACGGGCAGTTCCTCGCGACGGTACAGCGCGGTCTTGATCGCGCGCCGCGCCTGGATCAGCTCGGGCAGCCAGCCGCCTTCGGACGGATCGGCCGGCTCTTCACCGGCCAGCGCGCGCCGCACCGAATCCATCTTGCGGGCGATGTGGTTCAACTTGGCGAGCATCATGTCGACGCGCTCGCGGTTCGCGGCCAGATGCGCGCTGCCGAGTTCGGCGAGTTCATAGCGCTTGCGGTTGCCCTCCAGCTCGACGGTCACGTAACCGAGTTCTTCCAGATAGGTCAGCGCCGGATAGACCATGCCCGGGCTCGGGCTGTAGAAACCGTTCGAACGCGTGTCCAGCGCCTTGATCAATTCATAGCCATGGCTCGGCTTGCCCTCGATCAGGGCCAGCAACAGCAGTTGCAGGTCGTCGGAACTGAACTTGCGGCCGCGCGAGAAGCCTTCGCCGTCGTCGAAGCCGCCGGGGAAACCTCCCGGGAAACCGCCCGCGCCCGGTCCGGCGGCGGAACCGCCGCCGCGACGTCCGCCCCGGCCTCCGCGCGGGTGACCGCCGGCGTGCGAGAACGGATGGCAGGAGAACAGCTCGAAGCGGGAAAACTCGTCGCAGCCGAACGCGCGACTAGGGTCAGGCATGTGGGGACGGCGCATGATGCACACTCAACGTATCGTAAGATACGTCTTACGATATAGATCGTAAGATATAAAAACAAGTCTCTGTTCGATGACAGGTGCATGGCGCCATTAGCAACCAGGTCGGGTCACACTTCCGTAGCGTCGACCATTCCTGGTCCAAACCGGGTCGCGATCAATGATGAGTGCCTGGCTGCCGCGGGCGGGGTAAGTTCAACCGACCCGACTGACCGCGTCAGCGATATGTATCGCCTAGGCACAGACAAGTCCGGAGCGAGTTCAATGGACTACGCGCTGCGGCGTTATCTGGCTCGTCCGCGCCATCGACAACCTCCGCATGAGGCTGCCGTGTCACTGCCGTCGTCGCGCGCGTCAGGCGGAATCGTCCTCAACGGTAGGCTCCTTTACTGACGCCAGGGCCCGCTCGGCATCGCGCCGCTGAGTGATGTAGAGAATGCTGTCGCTGCGCAGCGACTCGACAAGTTCGTCGATCACGCCGGACTTGATGAAGTAATGCACGACGCGACCGCGAACCTCGCCGTGGACGAGACCGGCGCCGGCCAATTTCGTCATCCATTGAGTCAGCTCACGCGACTCGAGGTTGGAGAACAGCGCAAGCAATTCGAGCCCGGAACAACCTTGCGTACCGGCCGTTCCGAGCCGTCGAACGATTTCCAGAAGTTTCCAGTCGCCCAGCAGGGCGAACGCGTTGGCGTCATTGAGTCTTGGCATGCCAGTGGCTCGGTTGCGTTCTGTCGAACAGAGCGTTCAGTGCATCGGTTTGAGCAGTGTACTGCCGCGTCGCGGTACGAGCACAGGGCGCCGATCTTGTACTCCAGGACATCCCATATCTCGAACATGAATCATCGACTCAGGTGATCGGAAAACATGGGACAAGCTGGACTTTCGAAGGTTATTCGTCAGCCACCACGAACGAAGCATTGCCGAGATCGCGCGCGCGATGGCCATGCCACGGCGTGAGGCATTTCGCGAGCTGCGATGACCGCCACAGCCCTCGCGCGACGCAGCGCTCATCCCGCGAAGTCCGGATGCGCCGCGAGATGGGCGTGATTGTCGCCGCCGCCGATGCATGGTGCAGTGCGCCGCATGCCTCCATTCCGGAGGTTTTCAAGGAGGAATACGATGAAGCGTCCGATTTCGGCGGCGGTGGCCGCGATAGTGTTGGCGACGGTGTGCGCGACGGCTTCGGCCGGCGAAAAGGTCGAGGTTCCGGTGACGCTCGAGACCAACGCACTGGGCCAGGTGACCCGCGCCTACGGCATGGCCGGCACCGCGCGCAACAGCGCCGATTCCCAGCAATTGATCGCCTGCTTCGTCAGCGCGACCAGCGCCGGCGCGCAAGGCGGCTGCGAGGCGAGGAACGCGGCGGGCGTCTCCACGATGTGCATCACCTCCAACGCCGGCCTGCTGGCGGCGGTGCAAGCGGTGCGTACCGACTCCTACATCGACTTCTCGCGCAGCAGCGCCGGCCAATGCACCGGGATCTACGTGACCAACGGCTCGCCCAACGCCGTCAAACTGCCCTGAGCCAAGCGCCGGCGCCGCGACGCGGACGCCGGCGCGATCGAACGAAATCCCGCGCCCGGGCCCGTAATCTCGCCGGAGCCGTTTGACTGTTGCTTGAACTTTGCCGCCAAAGATGGGCGCTGGTTCCCTGAAGCAGGCGGTCGATGGCATGTCGGTCCACCCGGCGGGCACTGATATCGATGCCGATGCCAGGGGTTGCTGATCGCGCTATCGTTCGACGCGACAACGAGCGGGGCTGTTTCGAGCGGCGCAAGCGCGCATGCCTGATCGCCTGCCGGCGGCGTCCACCATCGGGGAATCGGTCCATGCACACATTGGCGGCGAGCCTGGCTTGCGCGTTCGCACTCGCGTATTCGATCGGTCCGGCGCAGGCCAATACCGAAGCGTCGGCCGCGCACGCGCAGGCGATGAACGACATCGCCGCCACGCCGCCGTGCTGCGACGGTGGCGGCGACGACGAGTGGCAGGGATACGAACCCAACTTCTCCGCCGAGGAGCTGGAGCAGATGCTTCGCCAAAGCCAGATCGAAGAGGCGCAGAGCAAGCGCAAGCATGAAGCACGCATGGCGAGCGATCCCGAGTACCGCTCGTTCTTCGAGGGCTTGTGGAATTTCCGGCCGGCGCCGGACAACGCGCCCGGACAATATTGCGCCGCCCGTTTCTATCGCGAGGGCAGCGGCATGATGATTTTCGGTCCCGCGCAGGGATCGCCAACGGCGTATCTGGCGATGTACGGACCGGGCGTTCCGATTCCCAATTCGGCCAGGAAAACAACCGTGCAGCTCTACCAGACCGGCGAACAGCGCCAGACCGTCGAAGTATTCAACCTGCCCATGGCCGGCACCGGCGGCAACGGCATGCTGCTGATGGCCGCCGACTGCGGAGCTGTTGTTGAACGGGATGCTCGACAAGCATCGCTTCGAAGTGTTCGACAAGAAACACAACGAGGCGTTCTACATCCTCGAATGGACCGGCGGGCTCGCCGCGCGCGACAAACTGCGGTCATGCATCGACGCAAAAACCTAGGACACGCACCGTAGAGGAGATTCGTGCATGCGCTTGATCCAGGCCATGCACGAGGATCGTATGCGCCAGCGCCGCGACGCGCATTGAACGTCGACAGCTTGCGCGGCGCGCGCTGCATCACCGCGTCCGCCTGGGCAACACCGGGTACGCGCGCTCGGCCTTACAGCCTTGCTTGCCGGCGCCGTACTCGCAGGCACCGACCGCCAGCTCCAACGCATCGTGCTCGCTGGCGCGGTACTTGGCGAAGCGCGTGCCGTCGGCCGCCACCGCCACGCCGATGTAGCCGTCGACACCGGTCTCGGCGACCGCGCAACCGTTGCCTCCGTCGGCCGTGCATTTGCGCAAGGCCTCGGCCTCGGCCAGCGGGAACGAATCGGCCTCGCCTGAGTACCAGACCGATACCGCGCCCGCCTTGGCGCCAAACACCACGGCCCCGAAGGACGAGCGATAGCCGTTGTCGATGACCGGCGGGGTGTAGCCGACATTGCCCGCCATCGCGGACCCCGCCGCGCCATACTGGCTCGCCTCGTAGCCCTGGCGCGCCTGCGATGCCGCATGCTGCTGTTGTTGCACCGCCTGCTGCTCGCGGAAATTCTGTTCGTTGGATTGCTGGGCGCAGGCATCGGCCGCCGCAGCGAACGCGATCAGACCGATCACGGCCTTTTTCGTAAAGCTCATGGCGAACCTCCCCGCTACCGTTCGAGTGTCGGCTTGCGCCGGCTTGAACGGCAGTTTGCCACGTCCCCACGTCGGTTTTTTGACCTGACCATGCGGCGCTGCGCATGCGTGGCGCCGGACGGCACGGCCCATGCCGGTTTCCCGGCAGCCCGGGACCGGGCCGCCGAGCATTCGCCAAGGCGCCTCACCTCATCGATGAGGCGCAACGAAGGCCTACGCTTGCGGCGGGTTGACGCCGCACACCTGGCGGCAATAGCTATAGTCGGCCGTATAACACGCCTCGGCGCCGCCTTCGGGGGCCAGCAGCAGGCATTGCGCGATGGCGGCCCGCTTGCATTCGGTAACGCAGTCCCTGGCGAAAACAACGCCGGCAAAACTCAAGCCGAACACGAAAGCACACAGCGTCATCAGTCGGGTGGTACGGATCATGTCTCTCTCCTTAGAGGCCTGGAATCGGTCGTACTGAAGCCGGCGAGCCGCGCGGCGACTCGCGCCACCACAGCCGTCGATTCTTCAGCGCGTGTCTATTCGCAAACGGCATCGATCAACGCGACCGGCCGGGCCTCGCAATTCAATTCACGGATTTGTGATTCGAATCCGGATAACGAGGCTCTTTGTGCAAGGCGATGTGTCTGCCGGCGCGGTTGGCGTGGTTGATCCGTTGAACCAGCAGCCGACGATCGATCTGGCATTGATCGCGAAACCTACCGTTCGGCCGCTTGGGCCCGCGCAACACAACCGACGACCTAAAGCCTGTGCACCCGATAGGCACCGGGCTGCAAGCCGGTCCAGTGCTTGAACGCCCGATGGAAAGTGCTCGGCTCGGAGAAGCCCACGCGCCTGGCTATTTCCGCGATCGGTATCGGAGTCTCCGCGAGCAGCGTGATGGCCGTATCGCGGCGCCAGCCATCCTTGATGGCCTGGAAGGTATTTCCTTCCCGTTTCAGGTAGCGGCGCAATGTCTGCGGACTCATGGTCAGGCGCTGCGCGGCGGCGTCCAGATGCAGCATCGAACCGTCCTCGTCGTGTCCGAACATGCGCCGCACTTGCGCGCTGATCTTTTTGCCGTGCTCGCGCCTGAGCAACAACTCGTAAATCGAGTTGCGCAGGAACACCCGCAAACTGTCGTCGCCCTGCACCACCGGCGCATCGAGACAGGCGGCGGAAAAGCACAACGCGGTCCGCCCGGCGCCGAAACGCAGCGGCGCGGCGAAGATGATCTCGTACTCGTGCGTATACGCGGGCATCGCGAAGCTGAAATCCACGTACTTGAGCGCGATCGCATCGCCTATCAGCCAACTGGCGAAGCGATGGCCCGCGACCAGCAGCGTCTCGGCAAGAAAGGGATCGGCGAACCCGCCCTGGGATTCGTCGATGACCAGATAGCCGAGCTCGCCGTCGCGGTCGATCAGGAAATCCGGGCGACCGGCCTGCAACAGCGCGTAATAGCGGCTGGCGCGCGACATCGCATGCCCCATCGAACTGCTGTGGATGATCGCGCGGCAGATCATGCCGAAACTGCCCAGCGGCAGCGGATGCCGGCCGCAGCCGAGCAACTCGTCGTCCATGTGGCGCCACAGCGATTGCAGCAGCCGCGCGTATTGCTCGAAGCTCACGCGCGCACGCGGCTCGTCGAGCGCCGATGCCGGGATACCGGCCGGCGCGAGCAACGGCTCGACCGCTTCGCCTTGCCGCCTGACGCCGCGCAAGGCGGCATGCACGAAATGAATCGAGACCGTGCGGGTGTGATCCGACGAGGTCGTGCTCGGCGCGCTGACGGATTGGGATGACATCGCTCGCGTTTCGCTGTCCTGGGGAAACCTGCCGGCGGTTTCGGCCCCTGTGGCGGGATGCGGTTTCATCCGCCAATGCTGGCAAAAGCCCGAGTCACGGCGGCGTTAGCGTCGGCCATGCCCGGACTGTCATAAGCGACGCGCATCACAGCTGAGCGATTTTGCCAATGAATCGCGACGATTCCGCCATTGAGGCCATTGCGGCGGCTCTCTAGCCTCCTGACACGACACGGCTCCCGCCGGCCCGACGATGCCTGTTGCCGTCCGGTCACGGCAATGGATCGAGTCTGCGGCCACCCACGCGCCGGGTTTGATCCGGGTGGGCGATGCGATCGCCGCATGCCGCGCGCATGCGGTTTCCCCCGAACCTCTTTCATGGAGTCCGCGTCATGCTGAAGAAGACCGTGTTGAATCTGACCGTCGCCGCCGCGCTGAGCATTGCGGCGACCCTGCCGGCGATCGCCGCGGACACCTACACCCAGACCAAATACCCGATCGTGCTGATCCACGGTTTCGCCTCGTCCGATCAGGTGCTGGGCTTCAGCACTTTCTACAATATCCCCGACGAATTGAAGGCCGGCGGCGCCACGGTGTATGCGGCGAAGTTGTCGGGCTTCAATTCCGATGAAGTACGCGGCGAGGAACTGATCAAGTACCTCGACAATCTCAAGGCCACGCAAGGCCACAGCAAGTTCAATCTGATCGGCAACAGCCAGGGCGGATTGACCGTGCGTTACGTCGCCGCCGTGCGGCCCGACCTGGTCGCCTCGGTGACCACCGGTCATACGCCGCATGCGGGCACCGCACCGGCCGATCTGGTGTCCGCGGTGCTGCCGGAGGGCTCGCCGCTGCGTCCGATCGTCGCCGGCGTGATCAACGCGTTCGCGTCCTTGATGGGCGGGCAAGCCGATGCCTTGGCCGCCTTGAACCAGCTCAGCTCCAAGGGCGCGGCCGAGTTCAGCCAACGGTATCCGCAAGGCCAGCCCGCCAGCGAATGCGGCGCCGGCGCGGCGGTGGTCGACGGCGTGCGCTACTACTCCTTCGGCGGGATAGGCGTGTCCACCAATCCGCTGGACCCGACCGACCTCACCGCCGGCGCCGTGAGCCTGTCCTACCTCGGCTCGCCCAACGACGGCATCGTCGGGCAGTGTTCCTCGCACTGGGGCGAGGTGTTGCGCGACGACTACAACTGGAACCATTTCGACTCGGTCAATCAGGTGTTCGGCCTGCGTTCGGTGTTCTCGTCCAGCCCGGTCACCGTGTACCGCGCCCACGCCAATCGGCTGAAGAACCTGGGGCTTTGATCGATGCGAGGACGATTCGTCGCGGCCGCCGCGATCGTGGCGGCCGGCGGACTACTGTGGTGGGGCGTCCGTACTCGGGCGCCTCATCCGGATCGCGAACGCGCACCGGACACGGTTCAGTCCGTTTCCCATGGCGATGACTCGCCGGCGAAGGCCGGCGATTCGGCGCGAGCGGCGGCGACGAAACATCCCGACTCGCTGCGCGGCACCCGCGTGGACGGCGCCGTGCACCTGAGCGCGCGCAGCGCGCCGATCGCCGACCGCGAGTTGCGGCGCCTGTTCGACTACTTCATCAGCCGCATCGGCGAGCGCGACGAACGGCGTATCCGCGACGATCTTGAAGCTTATCTCGAGACTGGACTCGCTCCGGCCGCCGTCGCCCAGGTGATGGCGTGGTTCGACAGCTACATGACCCTGGAACGCAGCGCCGCCGCGCTGGCCGCCGCAGGCGGCGATCCGCGCGCGGCGGTCGTGCGTATGCGCGCGCTGCGTCGCGAACGCATGGGCGAAGCCATCGCGCAAGCCTGGTGGGGCGATGAGGATCGCTATCTGGACTACACCCTGGCGCGCCAGGACCTCATCGACGATCGCAGCCTCGATACGGCGCAACGCCAGCGCAAGCTCGCCGAACTTGAGCAAACGCTGGACCCCGCGCGTCTGGCCTTGATCCAGCAGGACGACCAGGCCGAACTGTCGCTGAGGCAAAGCGAGGATTACGCCCGACGCAACGTGCCCGCCACGCAGCGCTTCGCCGAACGCGAACGTCAGTATGGCTCGCAGGCGGCGCGTCGCCTGGCCGAGCTGGACGCTCAGCGCAATCGATGGGACGGTCGTCTGCGCGATTATGCGCGGCAGCGGCAGATGATCCTCGGCGATACTTCGCTATCGTCCGCTCAGCGCGAGCAGCGGCTGCAGTCGCTGTTGAACCGCGGCTTCGACGCGAACGAACGGCGGCGGGTGGATGCATTGGCGAGGAACGATCTGCTGCCACGTTTCAACTAACCGGGCCGGGGCCGTTTCACTGCGCGGATGTTGCCGGCAGATGCCAGAGGCTCGAGATCGCATATTCCTGCCTACCAGGCAGCGAGCCGGCTGCGCAATCGCACATCGGTAGCGATCGGTGAGCGGGAACGGCCTTCGGCGATGAGATCACGACGTCATCGGTCCGCTTGATGTGCCCTTCGAACTGAGGGACTCTAATCCGGCGCCAGGCTCGGCAAGACACGATTCCTCGCGCGAGGTCCGGGCTTCATCCCCGTTGGAGCCCCTGCGCGGCTCGGCTCAATCCAGGCGTCAGCGATCAACATGAAATCTCTTTCCCGTCGTCGATGCTCGGTTTTGATCTGCCTGGTCTTCCTGTCTGCGTGCGCGTTTCCCGCCAGAGAGAAGGCGACCACGGTGTCCGAGTCGCAACGGCAGATCGAACAGAACTGCGCGCTGGCCAAAGAGCGGCAGAATCAGTCGGCCATCGACCATTGGTGCCGCGCGCGATAGCACAGAAGGCCCCCCCCCTTGTGACCGTGAAGCCTGCTTACGATGACGCCGGGCGAGTACCCATCCCTGTCCTCGCCGATGCGACGGGGCGCCATACGCGGACGGGTCTGTGCCGAGGCCTGACGCGACCCATAGAGCACGTATGGCGAAATGTCGTCGCCGCCGATGCGGGTGCTCGCCCATGACGCCAGCAGCCATGCCGTGATCGCCTTGTTTCGCCTGCCCGGCATGGACGATGCCCTTTTCCAGGCCGAAGCCTCGCAGATACTCAGCGATCTGCTCGAACTCAGGCGGCGACTCGAATCCTGACGGGCGCGTCGTCCGCCCGAGGTTCACGCCGGCGCGAAGTACCCCAGGAACATGTCGGTGGTGGTGTTCGCCACCTGATCGCGTTTGGCTTGGGTCAACACCGGCTGGCCCAGGGCGATCTGCGGCCAAAACGCGAAGCCCTTGATCATGCCCTGCAGCAGCATCGAGGCGAACGCCGGATCGTCGGTCGTCAGGCGGCCGTCCGCGGCCGCCGCGCGAACCCACACGGTCAGGCCTTCTTCCTTGTCGCCCACGCGCGCGAACATTTCCTGCGCGCGCTCGGGCGAGGGAATGGCCGCGGCGACGGCCACCCGCACCAGGTCGATGAAATCCTCGTCGTGCAGCAGCTGCAGCTTCTGCTGCACCAGTTCGAACAATTGCGGGCGCAGCGGTCGGTCGGACCGATAGGCCAGCTCCGGCGACGCCACGCCGCGCTCCAGCAACTGCTGGAGGATGTGCGCGAACAGCACGTCCTTGCTCGGGAAGTGGTTGTAGACGGTGCGCTTGGACACGCCGGCGCTGGCCGCGACGCGGTCCATGCTGGTGGCGTCGTAGCCGGCCTGGCGGAACTCGGCCGCCGCCGCCTCGAGGATGGCGGCGCGCTTACGGTCGGTCAGGCGGGCGGGGGCAGGAGCGGTCATGGCGACAGGTTACACCGCTGGGTTTACTTTTTCAAAAAGTACACTACACTGGGCAGTGTAACTATTCAGACAGCCGGCCCGGCCCATGCCTCGACCCTCCCGCCTGCGCCGCCTCAGCCTGCCAATCGGAGCCCTGATCGTGAGTACCTGCCTGTTTTCCGCCGCGAAGACCAACCTGCCCCTCGCCGATCGCGAGAACTCGCCGCAGTTCAGCGACGGGCGCTTCCGCAACCCCGATCCCCGCCCGGCCACGGGCGTTCGCAAGACGCTGCGGATCATCGGCGACATGCTGTGGAACAAGCCCGCCGACGCCACGCCGGCCGTCGTCCCCACGGTGCTCGCGCTGACCCCGCAGCAGCTGGCGCAGGCGCCGGACCACAGCCTGTTCCGCCTGGGCCACTCGACCATGCTGATCAAGCTGCGCGGCGGCTGGTGGATCACCGATCCGGTGTTCGCCGAACGTGCCTCGCCGGTGCAATGGGCCGGGCCCAAGCGCTTCCACGCGCCGCCGATCGCGCTGTCGGACCTGCCGCCGCTGCGCGGGGTGATCCTGTCGCACGACCACTTCGACCATCTCGACTACGACACCGTGCGCCAACTCGCCAACACCGCCGATGTGTTCCTCACCCCGCTGGGCGTGGGCGACCGGCTGATCGCCTGGGGCGTCGACCCGGCCAAGGTGCGCCAGTTCGATTGGTGGGAAGGCACGAGCATCGACGGCATGCGCTTCGTCGCCACGCCAGCGCAACACTTCTCCGGTCGCGGCCTGTTCGACAGCGACAAGACCCTGTGGGCATCGTGGACGATCCTCGACGAACCGCAGGACGGCCCGTCGCTGCGCCTGTTCTTCAGCGGCGACACCGGCTACTTCGACGGCTTCAAGGAAATCGGACGCCGCTTCGGCCCGTTCGACGTGACCATGCTGGAGACCGGCGCGTACAACGCGAACTGGCCACACGTCCACATGCAACCCGAGCAGACGGTGCAGGCGCACCTCGACCTTCGCGGCTGCTGGCTGCTGCCGATCCACAACGGCACCTTCGATCTGGCGATGCATCCGTGGACCGAGCCGTTCGAACGCGTGTCCGCGCTCGCGGCGCAGCGGAACGTCGCGCTGACCACCCCGCGCATGGGCGAACGCGTCGACCTGCATTCGCCGCCAACCATGACGCCGTGGTGGCGCGAGATGGGCGAATCCGAATCGGCCGATGCCGCCGCGCTGACCCAGGCGACCGCGCCATGAAGCTGCGACTGCAGAACGTACTGGATCGCGACGCCATGCGCGAGATCACCGCGGCGGTATTGCGCGCCGACCTGGGCAGCCGGATCAACTTCGAGCGCGATCTGGAACACGACGCGCCGATCGTGCGGGTCGAGAACTGGCTGACGGTGGCCGAGACGGTCGAGGCGATCACCCGCAACGGCTACACCGTCGCGGCGATCCTTGATGCGTCCAACGAGATGCCGAGGTCTGTTTCCACGCGCTAGAACGCTCGCGTCGACGGCATCGGTATCGCCGCGATGTCTCGTGGCGCGATCAAGAACGTTGACCCGGGTCGCGTTTTGTCATCCACGCTCAACGCAGGCTTCATCGTCGATCGGCATTGTGCGGACACGACCCAAGGCATGGAGCATGCGATGAAGATGAGCAAGCGTCACCTCACCACGGCGGCTTTCGCGATGCTGACTGCGTTCAGCGCGGCCGCCATCGCGGACCAGTACCACTATCAGGTCATCGGCGAAGGCATCGGACACGACCGCGACGAGGCTGTTAATGCGGCGTCGTACTACGCCAGCCGCCAGTGCTATTTGAACTGGGGCCGCTCCACCGGAGAACAGACGATCCTGGTCGAGGAACTGCAGCCCGATACCGGTTATTGGTACGTCAAACTGAGCGAAGGCTGCATCTCGGAAGACTGAGCCGAGGCGGCGCAGCGATCAAGCCGCTTTCGCAGCGGCTTGGTCTCGAATGCGGATCGCAGTCATGGCTTCGTTGTGGCATCCAGGGCCTCCTGGCGCGCGAACCGGATGGTGAACTCGACGATCGACCACGCCGGTGCTTGGGCATCGACTGATCGCCTACGTCGGCAGGTTGCGTTGAGACGTACTCGCTGGCCATCACCACGCGATGGACGCCGCAATCGTCGGTGGCCGTCGAGAACCCGACCGAGCCTGCCGACTCCGGCCGCGTCGGGCGTGAACACGGCTTTTGCTTAGCCACGTAGTGGATAATCCCGGGCCAGCGAATCTGACCGGTGATCGCATCATGAGTGCGTCGGAAACAACGTCCTTCGAACAACGTCGGCGCCAGCCGTTGTTGAACGAAGAGTATTACCTCTTCTGCGACGACCATGTCCGGACGCACACTCTCACCGACATAGAGCACGCCCTGCTCCACAACAACCTGTCCGACGAGATGCGCTGGCTGGAATACCGCCGCAAGGCCGATGCGCTGTACGAAACGATGTCGCGCGACTACACCGCGGGCCAGCCGATCGACGCATTGCGCGAGCGATTCGGCGTCATCGTCCAGGCCTACCAGGACGCCGCCCGGTTCAATCGCATCTTCGAGAACGAGCCGGCGACGCCGCTGTTCGATTTCAGTTACCGCGACGACTACGTCCGGGTGGTGGAACTGATATCGCTGCCGATCCTGCTGCACCGCGAAGACCTCATGGCCGCGGTGCACTCCCTGTTCAAGGGCGGCGGTCCCGACGAAAACGACGCCCTGGTCGAAGATCTTCTCGGCAAATACCTGCCGAATCGGCCCTATCTCGAGCACAGCCACCAGCCCGAGCCTTACGGCATCTTGCTGGACGCGACCGCGCCAACGCCGATGGAGGAAAAGCAGGAAGACATCGGGCTGTTCCTGCAGGCGTGGTATCCGTGCATGCGAGGCGTCGGCTGGTACGACAGCCACAAGCGCCAGTCGCCACGCGGCGCTGGCGGTTACTTCGGCTACTGGGCGTTCGATGCGGCCGCCGTCGCGTATCTGTACGACGTGGACGACAGGCCGTTCCGCGATCATTGGCTTTATCCAAAGGATCTGGCCGATTTTGCCCGCTCGATGCCGCGTTCGATCGTCTGAGAACGTTTGTCTGTGTTCAAAGACGAGGCGTTTTGATCGCTCGGCAATACGGCACATTCGCAATTTCAACCGCGATTGCGATCGTCCGCTCCCCGCGAGCCTGTACGAGTCGGTGATTCGTCCGTAATCTGCGGCAACGGCGCTGAAGTTGCGGCCCCGGCGCGGCATCAAGCCAGGTCACTGCGGCCATCGAGTCTTCAAGTCGAAAGGATTTCCGTTTGAACGATCATTATCGGCACCCCACACGGATCGTGGCGCTCTGGTCAGGACTCATGGCGTGCATCGGCCGGGCCCAGGCGCAGTTCGGCGCGACCGGCACCAGCGATCTTCCGCTGTGGTTCGTGCTCGGTCCCTGGGTCGTTCTTCTGCTGGTGTTGCCGCTCGCGTGGTGGCTGCGCCCCGCCTGGCGGCCGCGGCTGTGCACCGCAGTGCGTCGTGGCGTGATCGCGTATCTGCTGATCGAGTTTGTACCGGTGCTGGTGTGCATACTCGTGATCGCCGTGTTCGACGTGGGAAGAACCGCCGGCTTGATGTTCTGGGCGATGTCGCTGATGGGCGTGATCTTTTCCGGACTCGTGCTGCTCACCTTCATCCTGGTCGCGCTGGCGCTGGACGGGGTGGTTACCTGCTGGCGCAGAATGCGGGCCGCCCGTAGACCCGGCGAGTTGGCCCCGTGAGCCACGAAACGCCGCACACATCGACGCCACCGACCGTGGATGCGCGGCTGGCGAGTCGTCATCGCAGCGCGCGCATCTGCGCCATCGCCTGCCTGGTCCTGGTGCTTTTGCTGGCGGTCGCCTCGGTCGTCTCTTTAGGCACCGGAACCTTCGGCTGCTGGGGCGGCGCTTATCTGTTCCTGGCCTGCCTGTTGATCCTCAGCGTCCCGATCCTGACCCTGTCGGTGGTGATCGCTTACCTGCGAGCGTCCGAATTGATCTGGCTGGCCGCCGCGACAGGGCTGAGCTACGCGGTCGTCGAGGTGATTTTCCACCTGCTTCCGGCTGTCTATTGCAGCGGCTCGGGCTGAGTCGCGGGGCGTCGCGCGCACTACGCCGCGATCCGGGCGACTGACCGACTCGGTGTGCTTTGACGATGATCCCGTGATCACGATCAAATTTTCAAGCCGAACACGCTCCGCAGGCCCGTGCGCTTCGAAGATCAATCGATGGACACCGGCTCTTGCGAACTGCGCGCCATCGCCTTGAGCAAAATCCGCCGAGTGATAATCTCGCGGGGCCGAACAACTCGGCGCAATCCATGGGAAGGATCGTCATGCTCAAGTCTTACTTGCTGACCCCACTACTGCTCGGATCGATCACCGTCGTCGCCTCGCTACTGCCTGTTTCCAGCGCGCATGCGGCTTGCAGCGATTGCCAATGGATCTACGTGCGCTGCATGAGCCGCGCGAACACGCCGGAAAAAGTAGAGTTCTGCGAACAAAGCCTCGTCGATTGCGAACAGGAGTTCTGTCCGGTTCCGCCGATCGCCTCGCTTGCGCCGCTGCGGCCTGCGACCGAAACGCCAACGTCACCGTCGACCGATATCCGGCAATCGCGCGACGTGCAGCCGGCAAGCACCGCACCGTAAGCCTTGCCTCATGTGGACTGCGGCGGCGGCCGCATCCGGCCGCCGTCGTGAGCCGGCCAGGCGGCCGGCTGGGTTGCACATGCGCCTGCAACCGCGACGATCAAAGGCCGCAAGGCGACGCCAATGCCGGACTTTGTTCCTTGACGTTGTCGATGTGCGCGACTTTCTTGCCGCGCATGTCGGCGACCTTCGCCTCCACGTCCGCGGTGGCCAGCGCGACGCCTTCCTGGAAGAACACCCAGTCGATGTCTTCCTGGTACTCGCGCATTTCAGGCGAATCCACCGGGCCCTTCGACCCGTCCGCGCCCTTGGGCATGAACCACAAATTGAAGTTGATCGACATGAAGTCTTCCGGGTACACGGCGCTGCTGTGCTCGGAGAACAACTGACCGTCGACGTAATAGGTCACTTTCTTGTCGGCGACCGTCAACACCAAGGTATGCCAGCCGGCGTAGCTGCCTTGCTTGCGGGAAAACTCGTTGACCTTGGTCCACGGCTCCAGCTGGAACGTATCCCAGGTGGTCGTCCACATCGCCGGCTGATCGTTTTCGCCCCAGCCGCCGTTCGGCAGGTATTCGAAATCGGTCTCGCTGTAGTTCTTGTCCATCGGCGCCTTGAGCGGGCTGATGGCGTAGAAGGTCTGGATGACTTCATCGCCATCCGGGCCCGAGTTCGGCTCGTTGCGGAAAAAGATCCGCGCCGCATAGGTGCCTTCGCGGTATTTGCGCGCATGGCAGAACTGGGTCTGACGGGTTTTCTCGCCGCTGCCGTTGGTGACCGACGTCATCCTGATCGCGCCGGCCTGCGTATCGGGAATGTCCGAATGGAACGACAGACCCTCCGCCGACCAGGTCGCGCCCTTGATGCCCGGATGACCGGTCTGCGTTCTCGCCTTCCAGCCATTGCCCTGGAACGCGGCGAAATCGCGATAGTTGAAATCGTCGAAAAACACCGGCGCCGTCACCGCGGCCGCAGCCGGCTGCGCCGCTTTGGTTTCCGCGGGCTTGGCCGCCTGCTCGGGCGTCGACCCGGTTTTCGGATCGCAGCCGGCACAAACCACCGACACCGCAAGAATGCTGGCGAGAAGAACGCGATGCCGCATGTGCTTTTCCTTTCGTGGCCGACGGTTTGCCGTCGAGTGCAGTCGGTGAATCTCTCGCACAATAGACAACGTTGTCAAATGGTCCGCGCCGGCCGGCCGCGGCGCCTCGCCGGCCATCGCCGCCGGGGCGTATTCGCTTTTGATCGCGCCCACGGACGCGCTTGCGGACGGTTCGAAACGAACCGGAGCAGGCCTCATTGACGCATCGGACTTCCGGCCCGGGCCGGAGCATCGCCTTCGCCGCGTTGTCCACGAGACATAAAGAACGCGGCGGCGGCGTCCACCGCAGTGGCCGCCGGCGCCGCGTGAGCCTGTCGCTCCGAATTACGGCGAGACGGTGAAGTTCTTGCTGTAGGTCTGCCCGTTGTAGGCGACTTCGAAGCGCCACGTGCCCGACGGCCCGGTCGGCGCGAAGCTGCTCCAGTTCCAGTACCACCACGAAGACGAGTAATGCGCGGCGGGACCGTTATGGGTCCATGACGCGAACACCGTCCCGTTGGGTCGCAAGATGCGGTACTGGCTTTGCTGGCTGTTGAGCTGGTCGCGATAGAAGGTGCTGAAGTTCGCGGGCTGGCCGTAGCGGATCGCCGTGTTTTCGTTGGGGCTTTCCGCATTGGGGCAGGTCGAGAACGCCGGCGGCGTGGTGCCCACGATCAGCTTGTTGATGGCCGAATCGTAATAGGCGCGTTGCGACGCCCACGCCGTCTGCAGGTTCAGCGCGTTGCAGGAACCGGCATAGGGATCGATGAGGTTGCTGTTGGCGTCGTAGACCTCGAAATGCAGGTGCGGCTCGGTCGAACTGCCGGAGCTGCCGACGATGCCGAGGTACTCGCCCTGCACCACGCTCGCACCGATGCCCTTGGCCGTAAGCGAGCCGTTCTTCATGTGTCCGTACCAGGCGACCGAGCCGTCGCTGTGCTGGACGTAGATCGCGTTCCAGTTGTTGTTGTTCATCGAACAACTGCGATCGAAATTGCCGTCCGAGCGCGCGACGATGGTGCCGGCCGCCGCGGCGATGATCTTGACCTGATTGTTGTCCATCTTGTACCAGGAGAACGGCCACAGGTAGTAATCGGTGCCGCGATGTCCGTCGTAACTGCGCGCGCCGCAGTTGTAGTCGAGCACCTGGCTGTTGGAGGCCTGGTCGACGAAGTTGGAAATCGCGTGATAGCCCGGATCGGACAGGCCGTTGCCCGCCAGAGGCCAGGCGAAGGTCACACCGATCAACTTTGCGGATCCTTGCGATGCGGTTGGAAGCCGGAGCTTGCGCGCGTTGCTTCGTATCTCCTTCCAGGCCTGCTGGCGCAAGGCCGGTGAAAGGTGATCGGCGGCGTTGGCGGTGGCGTTCTCGGCCGTGGCGTACTCGCCGCCGCCGCTGGCATCGGGCGCGGCGCCTTGCAGGTTGCTGTACTGAGCTGCGTCCTGGCCCGCGTCCGCGGCAAGCGGCAGCAGCATCGCACTCGATGCCAGGGCCAGGGCGAGAACAGATCGGGACATGCGGAGAATCGATTCGTTCGACATATGCGTTCCTTCGATGATGGTTCCGCGCCGAGCGTGCAAGCGGCCGATGGGCCGGCGCGAGGTCCTTCTCCCTGATCCGGAGGCCGCGGCACGCCCCCTGTATACGCTCAAACCGGCGCGGCACTGTGCGCGCCGGCACAGCCTCGGCGCCGGCCGACAAGCGGCTGGCGGAGTGAGACCGCCATCGAACAAACCCATCACCTGACCGCGCGCGAACGCATGCCCGGCGTTGTCGCGCACTGCGATGAATGGAGCGTGCGCTCGCAAGCAGCGATGCCAGTCACGAAACTGCCGACGAATACCGCGGGCATTGCGGCTTTTCGCCGCCGCAGGGGTCGATACTTCTCGACGCAGCCGCTTGGCTGTCATTCTTACAAGGAGAAGTTCATGAATGCCAGGAACATGATGTACGGGGCAGTGGCGCTGATTTCTTTGGTCGCGATGGGCGCGTCGATGACGAGCTCGGCGCAAGGTCCGAAGCGACTGGAGCTTCACTACTATTACTACTCCGATGCCGCGCACACCGTCAGGGTCGGCGAGGAATGGCTGAAGTGCAACGGTCAGCACACGATGGATGGGGTCTATTCGGAGTACTACGCCCTCACCTCGCGAGTCTGCCCGTAATCGCATCGGCGCCGTCGCATCGGTAGTTCGCCCACGCAGGCCGGCTGAGCCTGCGCGAATCGATGCGACATCGGACTCAAGCCGGATACACCGGCAATCCCCCGGTGTATCCACGTCAACGCACAAGCCGCTTCGCGGCGGCTCGGCACCGGGCGAAAACGCCTTCCGGCCGAACAGGTCTGCGATCGATTTGCATCGGTCTTCAGACGCCGTAGTCTTGGTGAAGGCACGCTCGCTCCATGAACCTCCGCGCCCGAGCGGAAGCAGGGATCCAGGACCTTTCCGAATGCTCGACTACGACCTCGAACTGCAGCATCACAACCTCGCGCTGCGGCGCGCCTGCGCCATCCGCGCCTCGGATCAGGTCCTCGACATCGGTTGCGGGACCGGACAGACCACGCGCGAGGCCGCGCAACTCGCGACGGCCGGATCGGTGCTCGGCATCGACCGCTCGAACGAGATGATCGAGCGCGCGAAGCAGCTCAGCGACGAGGCCGGGCTTCACAACGTCGAATACGTCTGCGCGGACGCCGAGCGATACGAGCCGCCGCGCGAACGCTTCGACGTGGCGATCAGCAGATTCGGCACGATGTTCTTCGCCGATCCGGTTGCGGCGTTTTCGAACCTGCGAAGCGCGCTGCGCGCGGACGGACGCCTGGTGATGATGGTGTGGCAGCAGCGCGATCGCAATGAGTGGGCGACGTCGATCGAACGCGCGCTCATGCCCGACGGCGCGGGCACCACCGGCTCCATCGCCGTTCCACCCGCGTTCTCTTTCGGCGATCCGGATGCCGCAAGGCGCATCCTCGATGCCACCGGCTTCGCGACGGCGACGTTCGACGAGGTGCATGCTCCCGTTTTCTACGGACGCGATGTCGAGGCCGCGTTCGACTTCGTCTCGGGCTTTTCCACCGTGAATGAAAAGCTCGCGCGTCTGGACGCGAACGAACGCGCGCGCGCGGTGGAACGTCTGCGCGATCTGTTGGCCGAGCATCGACGCGCCGATGGCGTGTGGTTCGATTCGCGCGCGTGGATCGTGAGTACGCGGCGGAAATAACCGGTCGCGCCCAAGACGCGCGACGGCGGCTTCGCTCGTTCAAGCCACGATGCAACGCTCTGTCCGGCCCCTCGCCGACGACCGATTCAACCGCGCCGCAGGCCGCAAACCCTCAAGCCGCGGCGTTCTGCGCGCCGCGCTCGCCACCGCTGCTGCGGCCATGCGACCACATCAAGATCGCCTCGAACACCGGCTTGAGCCGGCGTGCGTCCTCGGTGATCTGATACTCCACGCGCGGCGGGATTTCGGGATACACCGTTCTGCGCACCATGCCGTCGTTTTCCAGCTCACGCAGTTGCTGGGTGAGCATGTGCTGGGTCACCCCGGGAATCGCACGCCGCAGTTCGTTGAAGCGATGCATGCGCTGGATCAGCAGCCACAGGATTTCCAGCTTCCATTTTCCGGCGAACACGGCGCATGCCGCGCGGATTTCCGCGTGGGCTTCATCGATGCCTTCGGGGTTGGAGGCGCACGATTCGACGGTATGGTCGGGCATACTTAGTCCGGAAAATCATCCTTCTTGTGACGATCACTATACGCCAATAGATTGCAGGGCAAGCAAAAACGCCTGCGATTGCAGGGGTTTTCGCCTCCTTCCCTTGCATCCGGCGAACCGTCCATGAACATCCTGCATATCGATTCGAGCATCCTCGAAGACCAATCCGTCAGCCGCAAACTCTCGGCGGCGATCGTGGCCAAACTCACCGCGATGGAACCCGCCGCGCGCGTGGTGTATCGCGACCTCAACCGCTCTCCGCTGCCGCAACTGTCCACCGCCAACGCGATGGCGCGCAATCCGGCCGCGCCGGCCGAAACCGATGAAGTCCGCGCGCTCCACCTGGCGCTGGCGCAGGTGCTGGACGCCGACACCCTGGTGATCGGCGCGCCGATGTACAACTTCAGCGTACCGGCGCCGCTCAAATCCTGGCTGGACGCGCTGGCGATCCCGGGCAAGACCTTCAGTTACGAGACCGGCGTGCCGCAGGGCCTGCTTGGCGCCAAGCGGGTGATCGTCGCCTCCAGCCGCGGCGGCATCTATGCGCCGCAGTCGCCGATGGCGGCGCTGGAACACCACGAAAGCTACCTGCGCGCGTTCTTTGGTTTCCTCGGTGTGACCCGCCTGGAATTCGTCCGCGCCGAAGGCATGAACATGGGCGCCGAACATGCCCAGAACGCCGTGGCCGGCGCACTGGAGCAAGTCGCGCAGTTGCGCGCCGCGTAAGCACGACGCCGACGGCGGCCGGTTCCGGGTCGCAGCGGCCTGGAACCGCCGCTGCACCGCATTGGCATCGCCACGACGCGCTGAATGGCTGTTGCGCCGCGGTCGCGCGGGCGGCATCGTGACCGCTCATCGCCGCTGTCTTCGACGACGACTCCCTGTTCGTCGCGCGCCCGGCCCGCGTCATCGCGCGTCATGCGCTGGGTTGTACGGCAACGACGAACGCCGCGGCATTCCAGTTCGGACCCTCCATGGAGTCGGCCATGAAGCTCGCGCTTGTCCTTGCGTTGTTTACCGTGCCTGCATTCGCGACGGAGCTTCCGCCCGACCTCGCCAAAGCGGTCGCGGATTACGATCGGGCGCAGGTCGCCAACGATGTCGATACGTTGGCGCGGCTGGTCGATGACGACTACGTACTGGTGAACTCCAACGCCTCCGTCGAGAACAAGCAGCAGTTCCTCGCCGATTTCCATCTGCCCGGTTTCAAGATCGACCCGTACGTGCTGCGCGAGCGCATCCAGAAGGTCTGGGGCGACGGCGCCGTGATCGGCGGCCTGCTCGATCTGAGCTGGACCCAGGACGGCAGGCATCAGACCCGCAGGTTGCGGGTGTCGTATGTCTGGGCGAAACGCGACGGCCGCTGGATGGCGACGTACGCGCAGGTCACGCGCGTGCCTTGATGACCGCCGTAGCGAATCAGGCGGCGGACGGCCAACGCACTCGGCAGCCCGACCGCGTCCGCCGCTACACCCCCATCGCGATCTCCAGCAGCACGCGCCAGGCATTCATCGGCAGCCATTGCGCATACCCGTCCCAGGTCTGGTACTGCGGAAGTTTCACCGTGTTAGGAATCTGCATGAAGGGCGTGCCCTTCTTGAGTTCGGCGTCGATCGCGGCCCGCAGGTCGCGCAGATACTTCAACTGGTCGGCGACACTCGACCTCGGCCCGACCGGCGCGTTGTGGGCATACATCACCCGGTCGAAATCCAGCGCGTCCATTTCGGAAAGCGTTCTCTCCCACTCGCGCGGCGAGAAATCGGGCATGTAGGCGAAGCCCACCCGATGCGGCACGACGAGATCGACGGTGTAGATGACGCGCTCGTTCGGGAACTGGAAGACGGTCATGCCTTCGCCGTGGTTCGCGCCGAAGTAGACGAGATTGATCAGGCTGCGCCCGAGCCTGAGTTCCGATTTCGATCCCGACCAGCGCTGGTCGGGCATGACGACATCCGCGCTGGGGTGGCGCTCGAGCCAGGTGGCGGTCGCATCGTGGGCGAGAATCGTCGCGCCTTCGGCCTTGAACACCTCCCCGCCGCTGATGTGATCGTAGTGGTTGTGCGAATAGATCAGGTACCTGATCGGCTTGTCGGTCAATTTTCGTATGGCCGCCAGCGACGCCTTGGCGAAATCGCGATCGAAGCTGTCCATGACGATGACACCGTCGTCGGTAATCATGAAAGCATTGAAGGCGAGCCCGGCGCCGAAGCTGTAGAGCCCGGGGGCCACCTGGGTTGTCTTGTAGGCGGCGCGCGCGTCCGCGCCGGGACTGGATACGCCGAGCCCCAGCAGCAGCGCCACGGCTGCCAGCACCTTGCCGAACACAGGATTGCCAGACATCGTTCGCGACCTTCGATCATGGAATTCCGGTGGATTGCGGTGCGCGGCATGTTCACCGTTCCGAGCGACCGAGTGCGCTGGCAGTATGTGACGGCCATCGGCTCGCGCCAGGGCCATTAAGGCGAACCGTCGAGTGCCAACGGCACCGAGGCCTTGAGAAATCCCGACGTCCGATGCACATTCGAGTGCCGGCTCCGGGCTATCTCGGGCGAACGATCCGCGCGCACAGCGATCCACGGCCCGGCTCACTCACGCCTTGGCCCGCTGCGCAGCCACGAAGGACGA
This sequence comes from Lysobacter capsici, assembly GCF_018732085.1. Taxonomy (NCBI): domain Bacteria; kingdom Pseudomonadati; phylum Pseudomonadota; class Gammaproteobacteria; order Lysobacterales; family Lysobacteraceae; genus Lysobacter; species Lysobacter capsici. The sequence continues at coordinate 6,091,377 of NZ_CP076103.1, forward strand.
ATCGATGCCTTTTCGAACCCGCCGAGTCATCCAGTTTGGCGACTGCGATCCGGGCGGAGTCGTGTATACGCCACGTATCGCGCACTTCGTCGTGGAAGCGAATCTGGAGTTCCTGTCGGATGCGCTCGGCGGCCCCGCGACGAGGCGACTGATCGCCCTGGGCGTTCTTCCGCCCGCGCGGGCGCTGTCGATCGAATTCCTGTATCCCATGACCTGGGATGAAGCGATCGACATGGAGGTGGTCGTCGATCGAATGGGCGAGCACTCGTTCACTCTCGCAGTCGGCGCTTTCAATGCCGAAGGCACCCGCACATTCCGGGCCACGATCACGCACGTCACGGTGTCGCCCGAGACGCGGCGACCGGTGGCGCTGCCGCTCGAACTGCGAACCGCGCTCGAACGAGCGGGCCGCGGCTGACACCGCGGCCGACCGGACGAACAATTCCGGGCTCGGCCGCCGCTGCAACGCGGCGAATGGGTAAGCAGTGTGCCTGCCACGACCCTATTCACCGAAATCCGATGACCGGAACGTCGAGCGAGTCGTCAACGCGCGCAAAGCTGGTTTAATGGCCGCGATGGCCTGTGGTTTTCAGGCGCCGCCGCCGCGCGGCCGGAATGGATTCAAGCTAGGAGCCCGGACGCATGCAACGAATTTCGCGAATCAATGTTGTGATCGCAGCGGCGCTGATGGCCGCGTGTTCCCCGGCCGATCGGTCGACCGCCGCCCATCCGCCGGCGGCGGCCCGTCCACCGGCGGCCGTCCAGGCACCGACCACCGGCAACCCGCTGCGCGACGAACTGTCGATGCTCACCGGTCCCGGCGCCCGCGAATGCGGCCTGGTCGCCCTGGGACAAGATCCGGCCGCCGCGTGGCAATGCGCGCGTGCCGCCGATTCGCAGCGCACGCCCTATTGGTTTGCGATCGAACGCAACGGCATAGATTCCGAAATATGGGTCGCCGCGCTGCGAACGCCCAACGGGCAGCGCTACATGCTTCACTACGACTCGAATTACATGGGCGGCCCCGGGCTGCTGCCGCGATTCACACGCAATGCCTGCACCGGTTTCACGACCCTGGTCGCGGACTCGCCCGAAAACATCGAGTGCTCGTATCAATGAGCGCAGTGCGCTTATTGCAGGCGAAGGCGACGCGGCAAGCGCCGGCCCCGACGATACGGCCGGACGCCTGACGGTCGCGCCGACGCCGCGACTATTTGGTCTTTTCCGCCGCGGCCGGCTTGCAGGCTGCGTACTCGGCGCGCGACAAGGCGCTGTTGTGGTCGAGATCGCAATGGCGGATGCGCGCGGCGAGATCGGGCGCCTTGACCACCACTTCGGGCAAGGTCACCACGCCGTCCTTGTTGCTGTCGAGCGACTCGTAACTGGGCTTTGCCGCTTCGGCCGCCACGGCCGCTTTGGCGGGCGCGGCGCGCGCATCCGTACCGGCCTGCAGGCCCGCGAAGGCAATCAGCGCGATCGACACACCGCGCGCGAACGAAACGGCCATGGTGCTCATCCTCTCGAAGCGGCGAAGGCGCCTATGCTAGGCCCGAGCCGGGCGACGCCGGTTCAATCGGCGTGAGGGGATCATTACCAAAAATTTAGGTGACGCGGGCACGCGGTTTGCCGACCATTTCATCGATCCGTTCCAGGTCATCGGCCGACGCCCCGATGCGTTGGCGCTACGGCAAGCCTCTTCTGCGCGGCCGGTGACCCAGACCGTCGCCAGGACCGCCCCTGCGAGCGCGCCACCCCGAGGAACCGGCCATGCAAACGCCCGAGCAACGCAATCAACTCGACGAACAGACCTGCCGCATGATCTGCCCGATCTCGGCGGCGATGGTCGGCGTTTGCCTGACCGGCATCGGCCTGTTGCGCGTGGTGGCCGCGGTCGAGCGCACCACGACGCTCGCCGACGATCTGCTCGCGCTCGACGCGATTTTGTTCCTGGTCGCGACCCTGGTGTCCTATTTCGCCCTGCGCGTGCCCAAGCGCCTGCACCGGCTGGAACGGATCGCCGATGCGGCCTTCATCGCCTCGATGACATTGCTGACGGCGGTGTGCTTCTTCATCACCTACAGCGTGCAGACCTGACCCGCTCGGGTGGCGCGATCGGGTAACGCGACGGATGCGGCTCCCGGCGCAACCAGGCGCTCGTCAGGACGCATCGCCGCCGGCATCGACCACGAACGCCCGCAGCTGCGCCCTCTTTCCGTCGCGGAAACGCCACACGTCGCAGTACGAGCTGCGAACCAGTCTGCCTTGCTCGTCCTTGACCGCGATTTCGCCGATCGCGGTGACCAGATCGGCTTCCGCGACCAGGTCGGTCACGCTGAACCTGGGCGGCTCCACGTAGGCGGCTTTCATCCATCGACGGACCGCATCCTTTCCATTGAGGGTTTGCTTGCCCACCGTCGTCCACTCGAGGTCGTCGCTGCAAAACGACAGGAAGCCTTCGATGTTTCCTTCGCTGATCGCCCGGTTGGCGGCTTCCAGAACGGACTTGTTTGCCTTGGACATTCAAACCTCCATCGCCGTGGATGATCGAGCTAACGCCGACAGCGTCGACTCAGGGCAAGCCATCGATCGAATGCAGACGCAGTGATCGCTCGCATCGACGCGAAGATCGGATGACGTCCATCGGGTTCGGACAGTCTGCCCGCTGCTTCGCGACGGGTCGAATTGCTGCAGCCGCGTCGCCGGAAGCTGACTTATTCAGCTTCTTTTTTGACTTCGCTAGGCAGCTCTCGGCGCGGATGTTCATATACGCCACCTCGTCACTTCGGCGTTCAAAGGAGGCCATGAAGGCGCACGTCCGCATTACCCAGTTCAACCCTGTTGTTCTCGTGTGCGACTCCGGAGCCCTTGGACTGCCGCCGTTGATCGGCAAGTTGCCGATCCAGGCGACCGACACCTGCATCGCCATTCGCAATGCCACGGCGAATGGACTGGTCACCCGGCTCATCGTCAGCGACGAATTCGTGGCCCGGCCCGGCGAACTCGTGTGTACGCGCCGGATCTCGACGCCGAGCGGAGCGCTGGTCGTCATGTCCGTGCTGCTGGAGACCTTCGCTTCGGTGGTGACGCGGCGCAGCGACTGCATCGTGCGGGTCTACACGAACGATCCCCTGGTTCCCGATCGCGTGGTCGTGATCGTCGGCGAGCACTCCGGGCTTTAGAACGGCCGCGGGAATCAGCGGAACACTGTCCGCGTCGGCGGGTCGTGCTTCACCCAGCATCCGAGCCGGCAAATCGGAAGCGCGATGCGGGGCATTGCCCTCGCTATTGGACGTGATTGTCGTGGCGCATTGCATGCGCACTCGCGCCAGGCCCCGAGGCTCGTGTTGTTTTCCAAAGTGCCTCATCCGGCTGGATGAGGCACGGCCGTGCCTGGATGGAGGCTACGGGAAGATATTGGGACACTGATAATAGCAATGGTCGAAATTGACGTAATTGCACTCGTCGCCGCCACCCGCGGCCCTGCACTTTTCGATCTCGATCTGCTGGCAATTGGACAGGCAGATCAGGTCGTAGTCCGTGGAGGCCATGGTCGAAAAACTTATGCCGAACACGAAAGCGCTCAACGCCACCAGCTTCACAGTACGAATCATGTCTGTCTCCTTAGAGTACGCGGCCAGGCCTTGAAACCCGGCCTTCGACTGACGAACGCGCCCCATCCGCCTGGATGAGGCGCGCAGACGATCAAACGCAGTCACTGTCCATCGTCAGGGAATGATGCAGCCGCATTGCCGATAGCATTGGTAATAGGTGCTGTCCCAGTAGCACTCTTCGCCACCGCCCGCCGCCAGGCATCGATCGATCGCGCGCGTCTGGCATTGCGAAAAACACACACTGTTGCAGGCGGCGAACGCGGTCGTGGCAAAGCTTATGCCGAACACGAAAGCGCACAGCGTCATCAGCTGGGTGGTGCGGATCATGTCTCTCTCCTTGAGGCCCAGGATCGGGCGTTCGGAGCCTAGCACTCATGCTGCATCGCGGAAGGCGAGGCGGACGCGCGCGGCGCGATCGCGCTGATGCGATGCGGCGTATCGTCGAGCTGGCGACTTCGGCTGTTCGCGACTTCACAAGTTCGGCCGATTTTCCGACATGCTACGTCGATCAGCGGCGAGCGCCACTGTCAGGAGCCGACGCCTACGACACCTCGAGCAATTGCAAGCTCACCCAGGTCAGGCCGAAATGGCTCAATCGGTCTTCCACGACCGAGGCGAGGCGATCGGCGGCCACGAGGAAGGAAACCTCGGCCTCCGATGCCGAGTGGCGCACGATCTGTATGTCCCGCACGCCCGGGATCTCGCCGATGGCCGCCATGGCCAACTCCTGGATCGGAACGGTGGCCAGACCGCTACCGGTTCGCTGCACGGTGACGAGGTATCGCTGCATGGGCTTCGACACTGCTTCGGGTGGGCCGTCGCCGGGCAGCTTAGTCGACGCTTTGTTACATCCATCGCGATGGCCCGGGATTTTTGCTGGAAACGATCAAACCGCCCAGCCGCGCATGGCCGCTGGGTTTAGCGATCCGTCCGGGCCGAGGCCCTGGACACACGCAGTCTGGCCTCGCCACAGGACAACCGGCGACCGGGTCTCGATAGCGACTGTTCGACAGCGCGCTGCGCCAAAGCGGCGGCAAGCGCTTCGAAAACGTTCGCACTCCTTCTATATGGGAGCTACGAAGACCTCTACGGTTCGTGGAAAACGAAGCCATGCCACGCGTCGATACGCCGCGTTGCCACGACAATCGCCAAGCAAAAACAGCCACATACGAACCGGCAGGTTGCGGAAAGGCGATCGAGCCGAGCAACGGGCACTGTGATATCGACGGATCGAAGACGATCCGCGCGACTCCCGCAGTCCGTCGAACTATCGCGCAATGCGACAGCGACCGCGCAGGACACTTCGGCAGCATCTACACCGGCGAGGCTCTTCCATGGACGACTCCACCCCACTCGGCCGCATCGCAGGACCGGAGTTGGACCGCGTATCCGTCCTCACCGATGCGCCCGCGCGCACCCAGGATCCCGCCGCGCCGATCGACCGTCGCGTTGTGCTGCTGGACCGCGGCCAGGTCGCGCTCGACGGTGCGCTGCTGCGTCGGCTGCGCCAGGACCGGCTGCTGAGCCAACAGGATCTGGCCGACGAATGCTGGCGGCGCAACATCCGCGTCTCCATCGCCACCATCAAGCGGGTGGAAGCCGGCCGCGCCGTGCGCTTTCGTATCGCCCACGAACTGGCGCGCTGCTTCGACGTCCCGGTCATGCAGATCGTTCGCCCCGCGCCAGCGCTTTTCGCCGAAGCCGGCACCGCGTGATCGTCGGGCGTCGGCGAGTGCGCTGGAACTGATACGCGGCTGAGTCGGCAATGAGGCTGTTTGTCCGGACCGCTGCGCGAATACTGCAATGGCAGCGCGGACGCCCACACGGTTTCCTCGCTCGCCGCGTCGCCCACTCCGAGCGCCCTGCCGCACAGGCAGCCGCGTTCCAAAACGGCCGATCGCATCGATCATTCGCGCAACTTCATCCGCTTCGGAAAAGGATTCCCTAATGCCTACGTCCATCAAGGTCACCGCCTGCGACAACGAACTGTTCATCACCGCTTCGACGCCCGCCGGCTCGTCCGAAATCTGCCACATCAGCTCCGGCAACAACGATCCGGTGAGCTACGCCGTCAACCTGGGCTCGGTATTGCCGCCCGGCAAGTACAGCCTGACCCTGGTCGGGATCAACTGGGGCGGCCCGAGCGCGTTCAACGTGACCGTCGGCTCGACGCCGCTCACCTTCAGCAATCCAAACGCCCCGATCGGCGTGGTCTGGACCCAGACGGTGGCCGTCACCGTCTGATCCGGCGGCAGGTCGACCTGAGTACCCACGCAGCCGGCCAGGCAATGGGCCGGCTGCGTCGCATTGCGACGATGGAGCATCGAACCTCGGGGTACGGGTACACTTCCGGCCACTCGGCCGAAGCCGCCGGAAACGACGAGCCGACCGAAGTTTCCATACCGGTCCACTGGATTCCGGTATGAGGCGCAGAGCCGACATCACACCGATCAAGGAAGCTCAAATGCGGATTATCTACCTTGCAATGTTCGCCGCCGCCGTGGCCATTCCGGCCCACGCCGCCATGCCCCGGGAAGAAGCGCTCAAGCACTGGGGGACGGCTTCGGCCGCCGAGCCTTACTGCCGCAACATCAGCAGCGGCGACACGATCAGAGTGCTCGACGCCCTGGGCATCGACATCGGCGTGGACTACGAGAACGCGACGATGATCAAGGCGCGCAGCGAACAGACCAAGAAGTTCAACGCCGCCAGCCAGACCTCGCCGAAAGCCCTGGAAGCCGAGTGCAAGAAGACCTACGAGAAGTACGGCCCCAACGGCACCGCGATCAAGGGCTTCTTCACCGATCCGGGCTGAGGCGGCGACGCACGCTTACAGGCGGGCGGCGGGTCGGCCTTCGCTGCATCGATGCCGCCGCTCCGTGCGCGCAAGCGGTGGCGCCGCCACCGCTTCCCTCATCCGATGCGGGGCGCCTGCGGGGATAAACCTGCCCGGATGGATAGGTTCCATCGACGACAATCGCGGCCCAAACCTCCGCGCGCAGCTAGATCACTTTCAGGGTGATCGCCTTGAGCACCGCGCGGGTCCGGTCGCGGGTGCCCAGCTTGTCGAAGATGTCCATGAGGTAGTTCTTCACCGTCCCCTCGGTCACGTGAATCGCCTGGCCGATTTCCCGATTGGTATAGCCGCCGGCCAGCAAGCGCAGAATGTCGATCTCGCGTTTGCTGAAATTTCCCGTCGGCGGCCCCTGGTCCCGATAGGCGTAGCGCGCGCGCACGGCGTCGGTGGCGATGGGCGCGACCACCGACCGCCCCGCGGCGACTTCTTCGATCGTGTCCACCAGTTCGGCGGGCGATGCGTCCTTGAGCAGGAACCCCTTGGCGCCGACCTCGACCGCCCTCAAGGCCAGGCTCGAATCGTCGAAGGTGGTCAGCAGGATCACCGGCGGCGCATTCGTGTACGCCCGAAGCCGCTGGCAGACTTCGAATCCGTCCAGCAGCGGCATCCGGATGTCGCACAGCACGACATCGACTGCGACGCCTTGCAATACCTCCAGCAGCGCCGCTCCGTCCGCGGCCTCGGCCACCACCCGGAACTGCGCGAAGCCGCCCAGCAGCGCCTTCAGGCCACTGAGCACCAGGGCCTGATCGTCGGCCAGCGCGATCGTGATGCGGGCGGGTTCGATCAGCATCGGTCCGGCAAGGTGGCATGCAGGCGAAAACCGCCTTCGGCGATTCGTCCGAATTCCACACGTCCTCCCAGCGATTTCAGGCGCTCGCGCATTCCGGTCAGGCCGTTGCCCGGCGATACCTCGCCGCGTCCGCGGCCGTCGTCGCGCAGGTCGAGCGTCACCTCGTCGTGCTGGCGACTCAACGTCACCCACAGCTGCTCGGCGTTGCTGTGCTTGGCCGCATTGGTCAGCCCCTCCTGGAACACGCGCAGCAGCGCTTCGGCCTGTTCGGGCGTGCTCGCGCGCGCGTCCGATGCGATCTGCAGATGCACCCGCGGCCGCGGAAACGGGGCCGCGATGCGGTCCATGACGGCGCCCAGATCCAGCCCGTCGTGGAGCCGCAGCTGATGCACCACCGAGCGCAGATCGTCCAGCAACTCTTCGGTGAGTCGCGTGCATTGCGCGATCACTTCGTCTGTATCCAGCGACTTGTTGTGGGTGAGCGCGCTCAGATTCAGGCGCAGCGCCGTGAGCTTGTGCCCGGCCACATCGTGCAGTTCGCGCGACAACCGCAAGCGCTCCTGGCCGCGCGCGACTTCGGAAAGCACCCCGCGCGTGGCGACCAGTTCGGCGTTGACCTCGGCCAGGGCGTCGCGGGCCTGCTCGGTCCTGCGGGTCGACTTGACCAGCAAGATGGCGAACAGTTGCAGGCTGGCATGCAGGCCGACATGGGTGAGCGGCGCATCCATCTGCCGGAACTGCGCCACCACCCACAACAGCAGCAGGTTCGCCGCCAGGTACACGGTCGCCAGCGCGCGCGTGCTCAGCACAGCGGCGAACTCCAGCATCGGAATGATCAACAACGCCGCCGCGGAGTTGTAGCGATACAGCGCCACCAGCACCAAGGCGATCAGGCACAGCGCGGTCGCCATCGCCAGTCGCAGGCCGCGGCGCCGGACGACGGTCAGCGACACCACGAAGAGCAGCGCGAACGCCAGGTGCAGCATTCGCGCCACTCCATGCAGCGGCAGCGCGGCGCCGACGTGTGTGGCGACCAGCGGGCCGGACCACAACTCCAATCCGACCGCCGCCCATGCCAACGCACCGGCCAGGGCGACCGCTGGAGATCGGTGGCAATGATGTTTCGGCATGGCCCAGCTTTGCGCCGCGCGATGGCGAACGCAAGCGGGTTTCCAAAACCGGTGACTTTCGTCACCCACTTGCGCGACTTCCGTTATCTGGCCGCCGCGGCCGCCGCGAACGACGCTGGAGTTCGTTTCCCAGGGGTTCGTTGCCATGTCCAGCAAAGTCAGAAGTCTGATGAAGATCGTCGCGATCTCGGTCGCGGGTTTGGCGATCGTGGCGGTCGCGATCACCGCGATTCCGGCAATTAACATCGGCGGACGCAATTCGTTCGCCACCGACCTGCCCAAGGCCGCGATCGCCCGGCCTCAGGCGCTCGAACAAGCCTATGCCTACCTGCCCGCGCAAACCCGGTTCGATGCGTTCGTCGCATTGAAGGATGGCCGGCAACTGGCGCAATGGGGCGAGGTGGATTTGCCGATCAACACCCATTCGGTCAGGAAGAGCCTGTTGAGCGGCCTGTACGGCATCGCGGTGAGCAAGGGCTATCTGCGCCTGGACCAGACCCTGGCGGAGCTGGGCATCGACGACAAGGTCATGCCGCTGACCGCCATCGAAAAATCGGCCACGGTGCGCGACCTGCTGATGTCGCGCTCGGGGATCTACATCGAGGCGGCCGGCGAAGCCAAGGGCATGAAGGACACGCGCCCGCAGCGCGGCTCGCACCGGCCGGGCGAGTTCTTCTACTACAACAACTGGGACTTCAACGTGCTCGGCGTGATCTTCGAACGGCGCACCGGGATGAGCATCGGCCAGGCCTTTTACGAATGGATCGCCAAGCCCACGGGCATGGCGACCTTCAAGCCGGGCCACGTGATCTACGATCAACCCGGTTACACCGAGCATTGCCAGTTCGTGATCTTCATGTCGGCGGCCGATCTGGCCCGGTTCGGCATGCTCTACGCCAACGGCGGCCGCTGGGGAACGCGCCAAGTCATTCCGCAGGCCTGGGTGGAACAAAGCACGAAGGCGTACTCGGACGTCCGCGACATGGACCCTTTCGACGCTTACGGCTACCTGTGGTGGTTGGACCGCAAGGCCGCTGTCGTATGGGCCGACGGCTGGGGCGGCCAGTTCATGATCGTCGACGCCAGACGCCATCTCGTGGTGGTTTCGCGTAACGACACCGGGCGCAGCCTGCTGCAACTTGGCCTGTTCGTGCTGTTCGACGGCGACGGATGGCGCAGCCATCATCAGCGTCTGCACGAGTTGATGATAGAGGCCGCGGGTGGCGACAAGGCGAGCGGCCACCAGTCGGGCAATGCGTTATTGGCGGGCCGAAAGCGTTTCGCGGGGTGGACAACCTACTTGCCCCCACCGGCCGTCGCGGCAGCTGAGCACTCGATCATTACGAAACCGCTGCGGGTCGTCTCGCTCAGTCGAGTGCCGCCTTGCTCAAGTCGATGGGGTTTGGCTTTGGCCGGAGCTGTCGAATGCGTAATGCAGCCGGACGCAGCCCCGGTCGAGCGCCTGCGCGCTTAGCAGCGTCGGCGTGGTCCGCAGCCCCGTGGCGGGAAACAACGGTTTGCCGCCGCCCAGCATCTCGGGGAAAACGTAGATTTCGATTTCGTCGATGGCGCCGCGCTCGAGGAAGGCCATCTGCAACTGGCCGCCGCCGAGCATCCATACCTCGCCGTCGTCGAGCGACCGCAGTTCGGCGATCAGCGCGTCGATATCCTGGCGTCGCTCCAGCGGCCCCTTGGGGTCGTCGATCGGACGCGAGCTGACCACCCGCACGCGTTGATCGCCATAGGCCCAGGGCGATGGCTCGGCGGCGATGAAATCGTAGGTGCCGCGGCCCATCACCACCGTGCGGATTCTCTGCAGGAACACACTGTAGTCGTGCTGTCCCAGATCGATCCCTTCGTACTTGAACAACCAGTCCAGCGAGTCTTCGCGGGTGGCGATGAAGCCGTCCAGACTCACTGCGATGTAGCCGAGAATCCGCGCCATCCGATCCGCCTTTTCTGTAAACGCCGGCTTACCCGGCCGCTACGCCGCGTCGCGCGACAATTCTTCCTGGATCGATCGGCCTTGACGATCGAGCCAGCGCGCGACCCACCCCGCGGCGGCGGCCGTGGTGCGAAACGCCCGGTCGATGTGGTTGGCGCGCGCCTTGTGTCGCCCGATGGTGGCGATGCAACTGTCGCCGTCGCCGCCGATGGAAGCCAGCCATACCGCCGGCGAGGCATCGGGCACCGCGACCAGGTGCTTGGTGGGCGCGGCGCCCTGCACTTCCCAATGAAAGCCCGAGGGCAAGGGCGCATGTTGACTGCTGACAGTGTCCATGCCGGCACGCTATGCGGGGCGTGTCTCACAGGATGCGACGCCACGGCAGCGCCGCGTTGGATAGCGATGGTTCCGGCCCCGGCCGAAACAAGCATGGGGCGCCCGGTCGGCGCCCCATGCTTGTGTCACGACGGCTCGTTGCGAAGCTTACTTCGCGCGCACGATCTCGAAGCCGCTCACGTCGACGCCGAGGTTGAAGCCGCGTCCGGTGCCGTTGACGGCCAGCGAGACTTCGCCCTTGGTCATCGCCAGGCCCTCGGCGCTCTTCACCACGCCCGCATTCGCGCCGGCGGTGGCATAGGTGCCGTAGATCTCGTCGAGGTTCTTGAGCTTGGTGAACTCGCCCTTGCCGTTGTCGATGCTGTACTTGCCCGCGGTCAGTCCGGCGCCGCGGATGTGGATGCGCACATTCGCGCTCTGGCCGTTGTCGCAGCTGACGTGCCCGCTGCCGTCGATGTGCTTGTAGATGACGGCCCAGCCCGAGGTCTTGAAGGTCATGTGGCATTTGGTCTCGGCGCTGGCCGCATGCGCCGGCTGGAGAGCCGACGCTCCGGCGATGGCGGCAACGAGAACGGCCAAACCAGCGATACGCGTAATCATGTCGTTTCTCCTGGATGAAGGTGCGAAGGCCCGCGGTCGCGTGGTGGCCGGGGCCTTGAGGACTGCCGGTCAAAATTGAGGCGTCCCTCGTTAGCGCGGTGCGAAGTTGCGGTTCACGGTGTTCGCAGAACCGCGAACTGCGCATGCGGCGTTAGCGCCAATTCAGCTCGATCGCGATTGCGAGGCCGATCGATGGCCCCACGGCAGCATCGTCCCGATCCGTCAGTGCGAGCCGCACACCGTCGCCGTCGTCAGAACACGATCTTGACCGCGGGCGCGCTGCGCTCGGCTTCGCCGTGATACACCGCTTCGATGTTGTTGCCGTCCGGATCGAGCGCGAACGCCGCGTAGTAACCGGGATGGTAGGCGCGTTTGCCGGGCGCGCCGTGATCGCGGCCGCCGTTGGCCAATGCGGCGCGATGAAAGGCCTCGACCATCGCGCGATCGCGCGCCTGGAAGGCCAGATGGTGGCGTCCGGTCAGCTCGCCCCGCGCGGCCTCACTATCGGCGGTGGATACGAACAACTCGTCGGCCCAGAAGTGGTCGTCGCCGCTGCCGGCGATCGGCACCTGCAATGCGTCGAACACGGCGTTGTAGAAGCGTCGACTCGCCTCGATGTCGCGCACCACCAGCTGGATGTGGTCGATCAGACGGCCGCGATACAGTTCCTGCGTTTGCATGCTGAACTCCTGTCGGAAGGCGCCCGCCATGCTACGCCGGCACGCTGGCGGGCCGGTCGAGACGGCGTGATGCATCGTCGATTCGCGCGCTGCGTGCCGCGACGATTCAGGCTTAACAATCGACCCAGCACAATGCAGCTCCGCAATCGGGATAGCCCATGGTCAACTCCCTGGCTGGAAAAAAACTGCTGATCGTCGAGGACGAAGAGCTGCTCGCGATGGCGGTCGAAGACGGCGTGCTGTATGCGGGCGCCGCCTCGGTCGAAATCGCCGGCACCGTCAATCAGGCCCTCGACTTGCTGTCAGGGCATTCCTTCGACCTGGCGATCGTCGACGTCAGCCTCAAAGGCCAACACTCCTGGCCGGTGGCCGAAGAATTGCGGCGCCGCAACGTGCCCTATCTGACCGTGACCGGCTACGGCGACATGCTCGATCACGAACTCGTCACCAAGCTGCTCACCAAGCCTTATTCGATCGACGGCTTGCTCGAGGCGCTGGCCGATCTGCAGACGCATGCGCCGACGAGTCCCACTCCCGCCAACCCGGGTCCTCAACGATGAACGCTGACGCTGGCGACACCCAATCGCGCATCTCCACCGGCAACTCGGGGCTCGACGACATCCTCGGCGGCGGCCTCGATGCCAACCGCATGTATCTGTACGAGGGGCGGCCGGGCACGGGCAAGACCACGCTGGCTATCGAGTTCCTGCTCGAAGGCGCGCGCAATGGCGAAAAGACCCTGTACATCACGCTGTCGGAAACCGAGCGCGAGCTCGCCCTGGTGGCGGCGCGGCATGGCTGGAGCCTGGACCAGATCGATGTGTTCGAACTGGTGCCACCGGAAACCACGCTCGATCCGGGCCGCGAAATCACCGTGCTGCATCCGGTCGAGGTCGAACTGGGCGAAACCACCAAGCTGATCCTGGACCGCGTGGCCGCGCTCAATCCCAGCCGGGTGGTGATCGACAGCCTGTCGGAGCTGCGGCTGCTCGCGCAAAGCTCGCTGCGCTATCGGCGGCAGGTGCTCGCGCTCAAGCATTTCTTCGCCAGCCGGCGCTGCACCGTGGTGCTGCTGGACGACATGACCTCGCAGCAGAACGACCTGCAGCTGCACTCGATTTCCCACGGCGTCGTGCTGCTGGAGCAACTGGCCATCGAGTACGGCGCCGAACGCCGGCGGGTGCGCGTGGTGAAGATGCGCGGCATCAGCTTTCGCGGCGGTTTTCACGACCTCACCATTCGCAAGGGCGGCCTGGAAATCTACCCGCGGCTCGTCGCCGCCGAACACCATGCCAGCTTCACCGGCGACTTCACCCCGAGCGGCAACGCCGAACTGGACAAGCTGCTCGGCGGCGGTCTCGAACGCGGCACCAACGCGCTGCTGATCGGCGCGGCCGGCGTGGGCAAGTCGTCGATGGCGCTGACCTATGCCATCGCCGCGGCCGAACGCGGCGAGAAAAGCGTGTTCTTCGCCTTCGACGAGGGCCGCGGCACGGTCGAAGCGCGCGCCAGGACGCTGGGGCTCAAGTTCGGGCCGGCGCTGGAATCGGGCATGATCCGCTTCCAGCAGATCGACCCGGCGGAGATGTCGCCGGGCGAGTTCGCGTCGATCGTGCGCAAGAGCGTGCAGCACGACGGCGCGCGGCTGGTGATCATCGACAGCCTCAACGGCTACTTGAACGCCATGCCCGACGGCCGCTTCCTCATCTTGCAGATGCACGAGCTGTTGAGTTTCCTGTCGCAGCAAGGCGTGTTGACCATCCTGGTGCTGGCCCAGCACGGCCTGGTCGGCCCGATGGAAACGCCGCTGGACATCAGCTACCTCAGCGATGCGGTGCTGATGCTGCGCTATTTCGAATTCGGCGGCACGGTGCGCCGCGCGCTGTCGGTGGTCAAGAAGCGCAGCGGCGATCACGAACACACCATCCGCGAATTCCGCCTGACCCAAAACGGCATTTCGCTGGGGCCGCCGCTGCGGCAGTTCAGCGGAATCTTCTCCGGCACGCCCTCCTACACCGGCACCAGCGAACCCTTGCTGGGCGATGGAGAAGGCGGAGGCGTGGAACACTGAGGCGATAATGCACCAGCGCGTACTGGTGTTCGCCCCGATCGGGCGCGACGCCCCCGCCACCATCGACCTGCTCGCCCGCGCGGGAATTTCCGCGACGCCTTGCCGCGATTACCGGCAATTGCTGGACGACATGCAGGCGGGCATCGACGCGGCGTTCGTGGCCGAAGAAGGCCTGTTCGGCCAGGATCTGGAACTGCTCGCGCAATGGGTGGCCCGCCAGCCCGCATGGTCGGACCTGCCGTTCGTCGTGCTCACCAGCCGCCATGACGAGCCGCGGGTCACCCGCTGGCGGCAGGAACTGGTGCGCAGCCTGCGCAACGTCGCGCTGCTCGAGCGCCCGGTCCAGCCGATCACCTTGATCAGCGTGATGCAGGCGGCGTTGCGCGCGCGGCTGCGCCAGCACGAGGTGCGTTCGCTGTTGAGCGCGCGCGAACAGGCCGCGGCGGAACTGGAATCGCTGGTCGCGCAACGCACCGAGCAATTGCAGCAGGTGAACTCGCAACTGCGCACCGAGATGGCCGAACGCGCGCGCATCGAGGAGAGCCTGCGCCACGCGCAGAAACTCGAAGCGCTGGGCCAGCTCACCGGCGGCGTGGCTCACGATTTCAACAATCTGCTGATGGTCGTCACCGCCGGCCTGGACATGATGGAGCGCAATCAGGACCCGGCGCGGCGCACGCGCATGCTGCAGGGCATGCGCCAGGCCGCGCAGCGCGGCGCCAGCCTCACCCGGCAGTTGCTGGCGTTCTCGCGCAGTCACGCCTTGCGTCCGGAAACCGTGGACCTCGCGCGGCATCTGCAGGACATGCAGGAGTTGCTCGATCGCAGCCTGGGCGGCGACGTGCAGGTGGATGTCCGGCTCAAGCCGGACCTGTGGTCGGTGCAGGTCGATCCGGGCGAACTCGAACTGGTGCTGCTCAATCTCGCCGTCAATGCCCGCGACGCGATGGCGCGCGGCGGCGTGATCACCATCGAAGGCGAGAACCTGCCGGATTGGAATGGCCCGCATGGACACGGCGATTTCGTCAGCCTGTGCGTGCGCGACAACGGCGCCGGCATGTCCGATGAAGTCAAATCGCACGTGTTCGAACCGTTCTTCACCACCAAGGATGTCGGCAAGGGCTCCGGCCTCGGCCTCGCGCAGGTGTACGGGTTCGCGCAGCAGTCCGGCGGCACGACCGGCCTCCAGTCCGAGCTGGGCGTGGGCACCGCCATCACCCTCTACCTGCCTCGATCGGCGCATGAGCCGATCCATGTCGCCGCGATCAGTCCCACCATCGCGGATGCGCCGCCGTTATCCCACGGCAGCGTGCTGATGGTGGAGGACGATGTCGAAGTCGCGGCCCTGGTGCGCGACATGCTCGGCGATATCGGCTACGACGTGATCCACGTGTCCAACCCGGACGCGGCGCTCGGCGCGCTCGCCAACGCCCGGCATCTGGACCTGGTGTTCTCCGACATCATGATGCCCGGCGGCAAGAGCGGCATCGATCTTGCGCGCGAGCTGCGCCAGCGCAGGCCGGATCTTCCGGTCCTGCTCACCAGCGGCTACACCGAACGCAACCGCGACGAGGCGGTGGCCATGGGCATCCAGGTGCTGCCCAAGCCGTATGGCCTGGAGGATCTTCGCCTCGCCATCGCGGCCGTTCTGGAAGTTTCTCACTGACGTTGGGGGGCGGCGGCTGTTGGCGCGATGCGAGCCCTCACTCCGGCCCTCTCCCGTCAAACGGGAGAGGGAGGAGCTCGGCGAATTACGCCCCGATTTGCAGATGCCAGCCGCTCCCTTCTCCCGCTCGCGGGAGAAGGTGCCCGAAGGGCGGATGAGGGCGCGCGCCCTCACCCCTACCCTCTCCCGTCAAACGGGAGGGAGCCATCAGCTGTAGAACTTGCCGAGCACCACGTTCACTTCGGTCGCGCCGTTGAGCTGCACGGTCGGGCTTTGTTCGCACACATCGTCGTAAGGAAAGCCGTAGGCCAGGCCATTGCGGTTGGCCTCGTGCATCAGCGCCGCCCAGGCGTTCCAGGTGCCGCCGACCGGGTAGTAGGTTCCGGCGGCGCTGCGTCCGATGCCGTCGTCGAACAGATAACCCGGCACGCCGCGGGTAAATGCCGCGGCGATGTTCTTGCCGACGTTCAACTGCGCGGCGCCGCCGGTGGCCAGGGCGTTGTCGCATTGCCATACATCGAGCGAACCCACCTGCACCGTCGACGGCGCCGCACCGGTCAGGGCGAACGCCAGCGCCGGCGCGGCGGCCTTCCATTCGGCCAGGGTCGGGTACTGGCCCTGGTAGAAGTTCAACACGCCGGTGCCCGGATCGACCACGCCGGTGTAGTAACCGGTCGCGACGTCCTTGACCACCAGCGGCGTGGTTTTCCAGTTGCCGTACCAGGTCGAGAGGGTCGCGTTGAAATAGTCGGTCAGCGCGCCGCTGTAGGTCGGCAGCGCGGTCAAGGTCTTGGGCGATTGCGCGCGCAGCGTGACGACGTTGGCTGGATACGCCGCGGCCGCGGCGGGGTTCGCGGCGATCAAGGTCGGCGCGCCGATGAACGGGCCGGGCAGGTTCTGCACTTGATTGAGCAACGTCTCGCGCGCGATGCCGAGCACGCCTTGCAGGCTGCCGCCGGGCGCGCCGTCCAGGCTCAGGCCGAAGCCGAACTGATCGACCTGGGTGGTGTTGCCGTTGAAGTTGCCTTGGCTGTCGTAGGAAAACTCGACCCAGTCGAACAGGCATTGGCTGCCGGGCCCCGGATACGGCACCGGCGCGGCGTAACCCGCGGCCTGCGGCGTGAACGGCAGTCGCGGCACCCCGACCGAAACATAGATGCGCCCGCTGAACGCGCTGGTGCCGGTGCCGAGCCCGGGCACCGTGCTGGTGTTGATCTTCGACAGGTCCAGTTGCGTCGCCGGCGCGGTGCGCGACAGCGGGATCGAGTAGTCCGCCCACACGGTCGGATAGTTCGACGCCAGCGCCGCGACCGCGGCGGCGTCGAGCGCACCCGAACCGGGAAAGCTGCCGGCGGCCTGGGTGTTGTCGGCCTGCGACATCGCGTGCGGCACGCCCGACGCATCGAGGCGGTAGTACACGCCCGCGACCAGTCCGACGATGTAGGCATACACCGCGACATCGGCGGCGAGGTCGGTCTGGGTGGCGTCGAGCGTGAGCGGTACTGCGGTCATGGGCGATTCCTCGGTGGCGGGCAGGGTCGGTGATCGAACGCAGAACCGCGACGCGGTCGGACAGGCGATCGCAGCCCCGGCGTGAGGTATCGAAAGCAAACGCAGCAGGCGTCGGGTTGTGAACCCTCGTCCATTCGCCGCGGTGCGCCGGCCATACCGCCGCGCAAGTCACCGCCCCGCCCGGCCGCTCATCCGTCCGGACGACCGCTCACTTGCCATGACCTGCGCAGGTCATATCCCGCTGGGACGATCGATCCGGCCTGCCGACCCTTCGAGCCGTACTCGTTAAGGGGAAGGGATATGCAGTTTCGCGATGCGGTGGCGACGGCACTGGTCGCGACGCTGGCCGCGGCCGGCGCGTCGGGTGCGAAGGAAGGTTCCGGCCCCACGCGCGTGGGCGCGCGCCTGACGCGGGAAGCCGGCGAATTCTTCAAGGGCCCGCCGGCCGGCGGCGTGGTGCTGGTGACGCGCGGCGCTCAGGTGCTGCCGCGCGCAGCCTACGGGCTGTCGGACGTCGAGAACGGCGTGCCGATGCGGATCGACGCGGCGCGGCGCGTGGCTTCGATCGGCAAGCATTTCACCGCGACCTCGCCCCTTGCGGAAACGCGAGCCGGGCAAACGAACGCGATGCGGCGTGCCTTACTGCTGTGCATCGAAGACACGCACACCGAAGATACCGCCCATCCTTCCGCGATTGCGTTTCGACCGACCGTGCCGTGAAATGAGCCTCAACGCAGCCGGCGTTGTGTCGAAGCAGAATCTTATGCACCCGACCCAGTTATTCGAGTTGGTGATCGTGATGTTCCTGGCGATCATCGCGCTGCACTACGCGGCCCACAAGCTCGGGTTGCCGCCGTCGGTGGGATTGCTCGCCGGAGGCGCCGCGCTCGCCTTCATTCCGGGCCTGCCCACCATCGCGGTCGACCCCGAACTGGTGCTGGTCATTTTCCTGCCGCCGCTGCTGATGGACGGAGCGTGGTCGATCGCGCTGGCGCGATTGCGCCGCCATCTGATCGGCATCGGTTCGCTGGCCGTCGGCGCGGTGCTGTTCACCTGCGTCGTCGTGGCGGTGGTGACGCATCTGCTGTTTCCGTCGCTGCCGTGGGCCGCGTGCGCGGTACTCGGCGCGATCGTCTCGCCGCCCGATGCGGTCGCCGCCCGCGCCGTGCTGCAGCGGGTCAAGCTGCCGCGCCGCCTGCAGATCCTGCTCGAGGGCGAAAGCCTGCTCAACGACGCGAGTGGCCTGGTGCTGTTTCGCTTCGCCATTGCCGCCGGCGTCACCGGGGCCTTCAGCGCGGGCGATGCGGTCGGGAGTTTCTTCCTGCTGGCGCTCGGCGGCATCGTGGTCGGCGCCGTGGTCGGTACCGCCTGGGTCGTGTTGGTGCGCCGTCTCGAGGACGAATACCTGATCATCGCGGCCACGGTGCTGTTGTCCTGGACCGCTTACCTGCTCGGCGAAATGCTGCACGTGTCCGGCGTCATCGCCACCGTGACCACCGGCCTGATCGCGAGCTGGCACCAGAGCAACGTGCTGTCGGCGTCCACGCGCATGCGCGGCACCTCGTTCTGGGAGGTCATGGTGTTTCTGATGGAGGCGTCGGTGTTCATCCTGATCGGGCTGTCGCTGCGCGGCGTGGTCGAACGCGGCGGTGGCTTCGGCGTGGTCGTCTCGACGATGGGATGGGACATCCTCGCGATCCTGGCCGCGCTGACCGTGGCGCGCTTTGCCTGGGTGTTCGGCTCCGACGCGGCGATCAAGCTGTGCAATGCGCTGGGGCTGCAACGCTACCAGCCCATCGGCGCGCGCGGCTCGACCGTGCTGAGCTGGGCGGGCGTCCGCGGCGTGGTCACCCTGGCGCTGGCGCTGAGCATTCCCGAAGGCTTCCCCGGCCGCGACTTCATCCTGGTCACCTCGTTCGCCGTCATTCTCGTCACCGTGCTCGTGCAGGGCACGACCCTGGGACGGGTGATCCAGTGGGCGAAGCTGAGCGAACCGGAGACGGAGAAACCGCGCCTGAGCATGAGCCAGGCCGAGGCCGCCATGGCCCAGGTGCAGTTCGCGATCATCCAGACCCTGGCCTACGACAGCGAAGGCACTCTCATCCATCCCAAGTTGCTGGAAAAGTACCAGCGCAAGGCGGTGGCGATCGTCGACTACGCCGAACGCACCGAGCACTACACGCCGCTGATCCACGCCCACTTCGATGTCGTCCTCGAAGCCGTCGCCTGCGGGCGCCGCGAACTCATTCGCCTGCATCGCGCCGGCGATATCGACGACGAGACGCTGCACGAACTCGAGCGCGATCTCGATCTCGAGGAGCTCAGCGCGATGTCGGCCAAGGCGTGATGGGCTCACAACACCGTTGAGGCCCGCTACTGGCCGGAAACGGACTTCCGCGTTTTTTACGCGCCGAATGGCCGTGTCTTCGCACGGTCCCGCGAGCGTCCGATCCGGGCCCGATCCATTGCCGGCACCGGCTGGCATAATCGGACTTGGTTGATAACAGGACCGCATGAATGGCCGCGGAGAGCTACGATCAACTCGCTGTCTTCGCGGTCGTCGCCCGCGAGCGCAGCTTCACCCGCGCCGCCGCCAAGCTCGGCATGTCGCAGCCGGCATTGAGCCGGTCCATGCGTCAACTGGAAGAGCGGCTCGGAGTCCGGCTCCTGGCGCGCACGACCCGCAGCGTATCGCCCACCGAAGCGGGCGAACATCTGCTCAAGGTGCTCGCGCCCAGGTTCGAGGAAATCAACACCGAACTGGCGTTGCTCAGCGAATTCCGCGACAAGCCCGCGGGCAAGCTGCGCATCACCGCCGGCGAGCATGCGGCGATCGCGGTCCTGCAACCGGTGCTCGCGAAGCTGTTGCCCGACAACCCCGATCTGCACATCGAAGTCATCGTGGACTACGGCCTGACCGACATCGTGGCCGAGAACTTCGACGCCGGGGTTCGCCTGGGCGAACAGGTCGCCAAGGACATGATCGCGGTGCGTATCGGTCCCGACATGCGCATGGCCGTCGTCGGCTCCCCCGACTACTTCGCCCGGCATCCGCGCCCGACGACCCCACACGATCTGACCGGGCAGAACTGCATCACGATCCGTCTGCCGACCTACGGCGGCATCTACCCCTGGGAGTTCGAAAAGAAGGGGAAGGAACTGAAAGTGCGTGTCGAAGGGCAACTGGTGTTCAACAACATCGCCATGCGCCTGGATGCGGCCCTGAAAGGTCTGGGCCTGGCCTATATGCCGGAAGATCTGGTGACGAGGCACGTGGCGGAGGGACGATTGATCCGGGTGCTTTCGGATTGGTGCGAACCGTTCCCGGGATACCACCTTTACTACCCGAGCCGGCGCCAGAGCTCGCCGGCTTTCACCTTGTTCCGCGACGCGTTGCGCTACACGGGCTGACCGTCGTTTCGTCACTTACGCATCGGGGATCTGCCTGCCGTAGTTCTCCAAGGTGACGCTGTCGGGCTCCGGGCCGCTGCGTACACCGGTATCGAGCGCGTCGATCTGCGCGAGCTGCCCGGGGCTGAGTTCGAAGTCGAACACCTCCAGGTTCTCGACGATACGCTCGGGCTTGGTCGATTTCGGGATGACCGCGCGCCCGTGCTGCAGGTGCCAGCGCAGCATCACTTGCGCGGCGGACTTGCCGTGCTCGCGCGCGATCCGCTGCAATGTCGGGTCATCGAACGTGCTCCGCTCGCCTCGGTAATAGGAGGTGATGCCGCCCATGGGCGACCAGGCCTGAGTCACGATGCCCAGTTCGACGTGGAGGCGCTGCAGTTCGTTCTGCTGGAAGTAGGGATGGACTTCGATCTGGTTCACCGCGGGCACCACCGAGGTTTCCGTCAACAGGCGCCGCAGCACCTGCGGCATGAAATTGCTGACCCCGATGGCGCGCACCTTGCCGTCGGCCAGCAGTTTCTCCAACGCCTTGTAAGCGCCGACGGTCAAATCGAAACGGCTGGTCAAGGGCTGATGCAACAGCAGCAGATCGAGTCGATCGACGCCCAGCTTGCCGGCGCTTTTGTCGAACGCATGCAAGGTGGCGTCGTAGCCGTAGTCGCTGATCCACACCTTCGTTTCGATAAAGAGGTCGTCCCGGGCGAGGCCGGAGCGCCGGAGGGCTTCGCCCACTTCGCGTTCGTTGGCGTAGGCAGCGGCCGTGTCGACGAGGCGATAACCCACCCGCAAGGCGTCCTGCACGGCGGCGGCCGTCGCCTCGGGCGGGGCCTGAAACACCCCCAGGCCCAGCATCGGCATGACCACGCCGTTGTTCAAAGTGATCGTTTGCATGCGCTTGTCCTCACGGCTTGGCGGTTTGGGCCAGGTGCTGGTCGAGCGCCTCGCGGGCGCGCCTGGCGGCGTCGGCGTGACCGTCTTCGGCCAGCGATTGGATGAGTTGACGCAACTGCGAAACGGTCAGGCCCACCCGCAGGCTGGCCGCCATGTGCGAGCGCAGTTGCGGCTCCACGCCCGCGGTCGCGGCCAACGCGCCCACGGTGGCCAGTTCGCGGCTGCGCCAGTCGAGGTTGTCGCGCTCGAAGATGTCGCCGAACAGATGCGCCTGCAGGTATTGGTTGATGACGGGTGCGAACTCGAACACCGGGCCTTTGACCGGCGCGCCGGAGATTGCGGTCTGGTTGGCCGCGCCGGCGGCGATCAACGCATCGCCGGTCGGAATCGCTTGGCCGGGCTCGCGCCCCGGCGCATCCTGGATGCCGCGCTGCTTGCGCGCCTGGATCACCTTTATCAGTTCGCCCAAGGCATTGAGGCTGCGCGGAAACCCGGTGTAGGCGTAAAGCTGCACCAGGATTTCCCTGGCCTCGCTGACGGTCAGGCCCGCGTCGAGCCCGCGGTTCAAGGCGGCGTCGAGCCGCGGCATGTCGCTGATGGCCATGGCGGCCCCGATCGGCGCGATGGCCTGCTGTTTGGCGGACAGTGTCTCGGAAGCGGGTTGTTCGACGGTCATGGCCTGCGGCTCCACGGTGTGGCCGGTGGCGGCAACGGGCGCGAACGCCAGCAAGGCCAGAACGGCGATGAGCGGACGGCTGTGCCGGCGCGGGCGAGATGGCGGGGTCATGGGACGATCTGCGGTGCGCTTACTTCGGCGCCAGCTCGCCGAACCAGTAGGACGCGGTGACGCCGCCGTCCATGAGGAAATCGCTGCCGGTGATGAAGGCGCCGTCGGGCCCCATCAGCAGCGCGCCCACGGCGCCGACCTCATCGGGCGTGCCGGCGCGGCCTGCCGGGCACCGCTCGATCATGCGCCGATATCCTTCGCCGCGTGGTCCGTTCAATTCGTCCTTGGCCAGCGGCGTGATGATGATGCCGGGGCTGATGGTGTTGAGCCGCGCGCCGCGTTCGCCCCAGCGCAGCGCTTCGGCCATCACGCGCAGCGAGTTGCCGCGCTTGGACAGCTGGTAGGCATGCAGGCTGTCGCTCACCTGGTCCGGTTGCAGTAAAGGCAGCGAAAGCAGTTCGTCGGCGGGTGTCTGCGCGAGGGCCTTGTTTTGTTCGGCCGTCAGCGCGCCCAGACGATGGCCCGATTGCGAGGCGATGACGACGCCCGCGCCGCCCGGCGCGATCAGGTTGCCGAAAAGCTCCAGCACCAGCGCCGTGCCGTACAGATCCACCGACAAGATGGCGCCTGGCGACGCCTGCGACGGCGAAACGCCGGCGGCGTGGATGACGCCGGTGATACGGCCGAGCGCCGCGGCCTGTTCGGCCAGCCGCGTCACCGAGGCTCGCAAGGACACATCGACGGTAGCGGTATGCGTCTGATACCCCGCATTGCCCATCACGGTCGCGGCGCGCTCGGCGTTGTCGATGCTCAGGTCGGCAAGCAGGATCTGCTTTGCCACGCCCACGCGTCGCGCGATGGCCTGTCCGATGGCGCCCGGTCCGATGACCACGATGACCTCGTCGATGCGCGCATTCGTGCTCGCCGGTTCGCGGCTGTCGGCATGGCTAGCGGGCGTTGTACTGGTCATCGGTCACCTTCTCCATCCATTCCACGCTCTTGCCGTCCACCGAGCCGGTCACGGCCAGGTGGGTCATTGCCGTCGTCGCCGCGGCGCCATGCCAATGCTTGACCCCAGGCGGGCAGACGATCACGTCGCCGGGCCGGATTTCCTGCACCGGCTTGCCCCACTCCTGCACCCGGCCAACGCCGGACACGACCAGCAATCGTTGACCGGCCGGATGCGTGTGCCACGCCGAACGCGCGCCCGGCTCGAAGGAGACGTAAGCCCCCGACGCCCGGATGTTTTCATCGGCGGCAAACACAGGATCGACGCGCACCCGCCCGGTGAAATACTCGGCCGGCCCCGGCGTCGAGGCCTGGCTGCCCGCGCGGGCGATTCGCTGCGAGGCCGCTTCGCCGGCCTGCGCGGCCGGGGTTGCGATACAAACGGCCATTCCCAACAGGGTGTTCGCCATGATGGATGCTCCTGTGCTCATCGTGATCAGCGCCTCTGTCGTTCGCGTTACAGGGTTCTGCCGAAAAACTGCGTCAACTTTTCGACGGCGGCGTCCACGTACCTGGGCACCCAGTAAGTTTCGATGTGGGTGGCGCCGTCGAGCTTGAACAGTTCCTTGTCCTTCGTGCCGGTGGCCTTGGCGAAGGCGTCTTCGCTCATGTAGAGGCTGTCGGCCTTGCTGCCGGCGATCATCAACAGCGGCTTGTCGATCAGCGCGATCTGGTCGGTGGCATCCCAACGCATGAGGTCCAGCAAGCTGCTCGTGGTGTACTTGAACGTCGAGCCCGGATGCGCGTGGGTCTTCCAGTAATACTCATATCCTTGCCGATACAGATCGAACCCAAGCTTGGCGATCTGCTCGTCGGTCAGGTTCGCGTCTGCCGAATACTGCACTTCGCCGCCGGCCGCTTCCTGTGCCCGCGCGGCGGACGCTTGCTGAAGGCGCTGCGCGATCGTGTCCAGTTGCGAATCGACGTAGCCGTTGCGGCGGACGCGACCGGAGTTGAACATGCTGATGGTCGCGATCGCGTTGAAGCGCTTGTCGGTCTGCGCCGCGGCCAAGGCGTACCCGCCGCCGCCGCAGATGCCCAGCAGGCCCAACCGCCTGGTATCCACGCCGGGATAGCGGGCGATGTAGTCGGCCATGCCGTGGATGTCCTCGATGCGGAAAGCGGGCTTGTCGACGTTGCGCGGCTGACCGCCGCTGGCGCCCTGATAGGCCGCATCGGCGGTGATCGTGATGTAGCCACGCTCGGCCAGGCGTTGCGCATACAGGCCCGCGACCTGTTCCTTGACGCCGCCATTGGGGTGCGCCACGACGATCGCCGGATAGCTCTTGGTGCGGTCGTAATCGGCGGGCGTGTAGACATTGGCCGCGATCTCCACACCGTTGAGCCGGTAGGACACCGGGTGGATGTTGACCTCGCCCGCTTCGTTCGCGGTGATCGCGCCTTCATAGGCCAGCGTGAACGGGTTGAGCTTGTAGTCCGCGGCCGCGGCGTTGCCGATGGACAGACCGATCATCGCCGCCAGGACCGTGGCTTGGATGGTTGTACGCTTCATGTGGAGGCTCCGGTCAATCCAGGTTGTTGTCGGCGAGGAACTTCGACACCAAGTCCGCGATCTGGAGATTGTTGAGGTCGGAAAAAGGAAAGTGGGTGTTGCCCTTGATGCCGATGTCGGGCAGATGAACGAGTTGCACGTCGCCGCCGTGCCGGTTGACCGTGTCGCGCCATTGACGCGCCATTTCCAGACGCGCGCGCCAGCTGTCCTGCGCGGGCAGACGAACCGGCTGCGCGGGAATGTTGTCGCCGTAGTAGATGACGATGGGGATGCGGGTCAGCGATTCGAATTGCGCCTTCGGTACGACCCGCGGCTTGAGGGTGTCGAAGGCGCTGGCGATCGGCTCGGGCGCCTCGCCGTCGGGAAATACGAAATCGCTGCCGGGTTCGAACGCGACGATGGCTTTCACGTTGCGGTTCTTGGTGGCGGTCAGCCAGCCCGGACCGCCGCCCTGCGAATGCGTGAACAAGATGGCCGGACCGATCTTGTCCAGCAGGGCCGATACCCCGTTGGACGCGACCTCGATGTCGTAAGGCCCGGTGTTGGGCGTCATCGCGCGGAAGAACTGCTCCAGCGCCGCTGGCCCGCGCGGGAACTGGCTGCCCTCGAAGGCCTTGGGCCACAGGCCGATCCGGAACTGGTTGAACCAAAGCTGCTCGTCGGGCACCGGCTTGATGGTCGACTCGACCGTGCTTCGTCCGGCGTCGCCGCGGCGTGGCTGGTCGATGAGGTACGTGGAGAAGCGGCGACGCAGGAAAATGTTCTGGAAGCCCTCTCGCCCGTCGGCCGTGGTTTCCCAGGTCTTCGCCGACTGGCCCGCGCCGTGCCACATGACGATGGGAAGCGCGCGCGCGTTCACCGGGACCTGATAGAACGCGTACACATGGTCGCCGTGGTAGGTCTGACCATCGGGCTTGGTGGGTTGGTACGGATCGAAGGTCCCTGGCTGAGCGAGGACGGTGCCACCGGCGACCAGACTGCCTTGCGCCTTGATCGTCAGCGGGCCGCGATCGGCCGCGCTGGCATAGGCGCACAGGGCCAGATAAAGAACGCCCGCCTTGAACGCGGGCCTGCTGCTAGCGATGAGGTGCCAGTTCATGGACGGCTCTCGGTCGGGAATCACCGAGAGCAACCTACGCCTCAACTATTGATAGATATAGATCAATAGTTGGATAGAAATAATGCCTATTTGGTATAAATCGCCACTCGCGGAATCCTGCGCAACGTGATGATCGTCCTGCTCCGGAAGCGGACAGGACGCTGCTCGAACCAGTCCGCACCAACGATATCCGCCATCGGCCGAAAGCCGCCCGCATCCGCTCAACGGATAAGTCGCGTCGCTCGTCGATTTCGCAATCGGCCACTCGTCGCTACAGGAAAGGCAGACCACGGGGCTTATGAACTACTCACGAGCGCATGCCGGGGACACCTTCAACCCTCGACCCATAGCGCGCAGCCACGACCTTGAACCCACCGGAGCAAACCGATGAACCCGACCATCACCGCATTCGAATCCTCGCCCGATCGCGGCAAGGGACTGGCCCGCGACATGCGCGTCCGCTGGACGCTCGAGGAAGTCGGACAGCCTTACCAGGTGCGCACGCTTTCCTTCAGCGACATGAAGCAGCCCGCGCATCTGGCGCTGCATCCGTTCGGGCAGATTCCGACCTATGAGGACGGCGACCTGGCGCTGTTCGAATCCGGCGCGATCGTGCTCCATCTCGCCGAGCGCCACCCGGGCCTGCTGCCGACCGAAGCGAACGCGCGCATGCGCGCGATCGCCTGGATGTTCGCCGCGCTCAACACCGTGGAACCGCCGATCGTCGAACGGTCCATGGCCTGGGTTTTCGAACGCGAGCAACCCTGGTACGCGCAGCGCCAGACGATGCTGGACGAGCGCGTGCGCCGGCGGCTCGGCGAACTTTCGCGCCGCCTCGGCGAGGCCGACTGGCTCGACGGCGCGTTCAGCGCGGGCGACGTGTTGATGGTGTCGGTGCTGTTGCGGCTGCAAAGTTCGGGCATCGTGGACGAGTATCCCAACCTCGCCGCGTACATCGCCCGCGCCACCGCGCGGCCGGCCTATCAGCGCGCGTTCGAGGCGCAGTGGGCGGTATTTCTCCAGGCTCAGTCGGCCGAGGGATCGTCGCCGGCGCGTTAGTTCTTCCGACGACATCCGGGGCCATCGCGGCAGTTCGGGCCCTGTATTGGAAGCGCTCAACGTCGTTCGAGACTGGAAACGACATGGAGCCGCGCGCACTGATCGAGAAACATCGGATCGTCCAGCCACGTCCGCTCTCCACCATGAGCGGACACCCGCACCTGCGCCACGCATCATGGCCGCGGCCGACATCGGCATAAGCCCGACCTCAACCATCGGCCCGGGCCGTTTGCAGGACAAATTCCAGTCGCTCCTCCACCGACAGCTTGGGGAGGGTGCGCAGGCTGTACCCGTTCTCGACATACGCCGCCACCGTAGGCTCAAACGACCGGGCCGCGCGTTCAAACGATGCGCGGCGCCAGCGATCGCGGACGTAGATTTCCGGCCACGGCTCGGCGACAAACACGGTGCTGGCGTAACGGCGCCGCGCCGCTTGAGCTGCGAGACCGGCCTGGACCTCCAAGCCGAGCAGTCGCATGTGGGCGATGCATTCGGGCAGGCCCCGGTCGAAGAACACGGGTGCCCGCATCGCGCGGGCCGAATCGTAGGCCTGGAGATTTCGCGCGAGCACTTCCTGCATGAACGCCTGCAGATCGGTCCACGGATACAGATGTCCGCCTCGCCGCTCTTGTTCCTGCACGACGGCCAGGGCCATTTCGGGGACGACGCAGTAGCCGCGATCGCCGAGCGCTTTCACCAGCGTCGATTTGCCGGCGCCGGACGCACCGGTGATTACGTGGAAGCGTTTATCGTCCAAGGCGCGGTCTTTTTCTTCTTGGCCGGGGGCCGACGTTGATTGCGCGTTGCTTGCGTGGCGGGTTCGAGTAGATACGGCGTTGAACCGTGCGATCAACGGCGCACGTCCCGTTACTTCAGCGCCAGTCGGCTTCGAACCGCCGGCGCGGCGATCCTACAGTACCGGCATCTCTTTCGATCCAAAGCGAACGCTTCGAACTCAAGGCTCCGCAATGGTCGCGGCAGCCAAAGGTGCCAGCACTGTCCAACCCAGGTTCGCATAGAGGTTGCGGCCGTCTTCGGTCGCGACCAGAAGCTGCGGGCTTGCGAGAGATTTCCTCGCGGCTGCAAGCGCGATCATCACCGCGATACCCAATCCCTTGCGCCGGTGATGCTGCGCCGTTTCGATCCGATCGTAAATGAAGACATCGGCCGTCTCCGCCGCGCATCCGCTCGCGGCCAACTCGCCATCGGGCGCGATGACGCAGGCTCGGGTCACGGACCCGGTTCGATGAACCTGCATCGCGTATCCCTCCGGCAACGGCTTCGCATCGTGAGCTGCCGACGCCGCGATCATGAAGTGGTTGGCAGGCTGGATTTCCCAACGATCCGGCAACGCGCTCCGCAGTTCCTCGTCGCCGCCGCACAGCTTCAGGTAATGCCGTGGCGCGGTGACGGCGTGCGCGATCGCGCGCAAGCCATCGCATGGCCGAGGAAACACCCAGCGTTTGACTTCCTTTTCCGAGTGGGTGTCCACCCGGAAGCCGCCCTGATCGTGCACCGGCGGCGGGGCGCCTCGGGCGATGGAGTGCGCCGTTTGCCAGGCGAGAACGAGTTGTGGATCGATGCGGGATATGGTCATGGCGGACGGATGCTCGGACGGGACGCATTCTCCCGCGACGGCATGTGCGGCGCCATGCCGACTCTCAGCCGCGCTATCTGCGCCGGATTCGACTGAAACATTGCGCCGTCTCAACCGCTAAGACAGCCATCGCGAGGCAGACGAAGAAAGTGTACGCAAGCCGCGCAAAGACGGGCGTTGCGTATTCCTGCTTCAGTTCATCGCGGCCTCTCAACGGGTCGGCCGCTACGGCTTGCAGTCCGCGCCCGGATCGACCTTGGCCGCGTCGTAACCCCAAAGGCAAACGATGCGATCGAGCGCCAGCCCGGTGCGCGAGTTGCTGAAGAACACGATCCCGTCCCTCGCCTTCGGCCGCATCAGGAACTTGGCGCGGAACCCGGCTTGATTGCGCCCGTCGTGGCCGACCGCGGTGCTGCCGTCCTTGAGGCGTTCGATGAAGTGGCCCAGGCCGTATACCGCTTCGTCGGGCGCGCGCGGCGTGCTCAGCGCCGCGGGTTCGTACATCCGCTGCAGTTCCGCTTGCGACAGCGGGCCGGCGGTGTCGCCGTCTTCGTCGATCATGCCGGCGCTCATCCACTTGGCGAAATCGTTGACGGTGGTGGTCAGGGTCGAAGGCGCTTGCTCGACGTAGTAGCGCGCAGGCACCGGCGCTCCGTCGTCGCCGTGGCCTTGCGCGGCATCGGCCAGTATCTGCGGCGTCATCGCGACGCTGGAATCGCCCATGCCCAATGGCTGGAACACCAGCTCGCGCGCGAGATCGGAGTACCTGCGGCCGGTGGTGCGTTCGATCGCCAGTTGCATCAAGGTGTAGCCGCCGCCGGAGTATTGGAACTTCGTGCCGGGCGCGGCGAACAGTTCCACCGCGCCGCGTCCGTTGGTCTTGCCGGCCAGCGATTGCTCCAGGGTCGGCAGCTCATTGAAGTCGAGCCAGCCCTGATAGCCGCCCAGCGTGGTGCCGGCGGTGTGCGAGAGCAGATGCCGCACGGTGATCGCGCGACGGTCGAACTTGCCCGCCGCCAGCGGCCATGGCGACAGCATGTCGGCGACCGGCCGGTCCAGCGCGATGTCGCCTCGTTCGGCCAGCCGCGTGACCGTCCACGCGGCGATCGGCTTGGACAGCGATGCCGCGACGAACACGGTGTCGGGCGTGACCGGCACCGTGCCGGCGTGGTCGGCGAAGCCGAAGCCCTTCGCGTAGACCAGTTCGCCGTCGACGATAAGCCCCACCGCCGCGCCCTTGATCTTGGCGGCCTTCATGATCGCCGGCACTTCGCGTTCGATCACCGCTGCGAACGCCGGTTCCGTCGTATCCGCTGGCGTCGCCGCGGCCTGCGGACTCACCGCGATCCAGCTGCCCATCAGCAACGATGCGGCAAACCATTTCGTATGGGCGGCGGCGTTCATGCCGCGACCTGGATTGATACGCGCTGCGTTGAGCATGACTTGCTGATCCCCTGGGCTCGCGCGAAGTACGCGAGGTGCCAGCTGGGATGCAGGACAATGCCGATTGGTTTAGGCGACGAACGGCGCGGCGGTTTGCGTCGCAACGACATGGGGCGTCGAGTCGCGTTTCGCACCGGCAAGCTACAAAGCGTTCGAAGCGCGATCGGCTTTCGTGAAGCCGGTCGCCTTTCGCATGGCCGGCATTGTGCGCCGCGTAATGCAAATGCCGAGGGGAAGCATCACCCTCGCGTGGTCGGCGATGGGTCGACGACATCGAAGGATCTGTAGATGAACAGCAAGAAGCTGTGTCTGGCGATGGCGCTCATGCTCGTCGCCGTTGCGAGCGCTCCGATCTCCGCGAAAGGCGGCTACCTTCCGGCGCCTGGCGAAGTGCGCACCTATTACCAGAACGGGGTCGAGGTCGGCCGGGCCGTCCACAACCAGTGCACGGGGCAGATCAGCATCCAGGGCATCGTGACGCCCGACTACATCGGTTCGTTCACCGTCAGCTGCTGAGGCCGAAACCGCGTGCGTGAAGCGATGCCGCGCAAGCGGCGATCGCCGTCGCCAGCGAGGCCTGTTCGTTCCGCTCATTGCGCCGCTGCACGCCGACGGGGATGCAACGGCGCAACGTGCTTGTAAGTGGGCCGAATGCAGACAGCACGGGAGGACAACGTGTCCTCGCTGGACTCGATTGGACGACCGACCCACCCAGGCATCAACCTCAAGCACGACCGCGCAACGAATCACGTCCGTTGCTGCAAGGCTACCGCCGTGGAGTCTGGACGCCGGCGATCACGACACCGCATCGACGCCCGGAGCTATCGACTCGATTTCTCCGTCGCCGCAGCGGCATCGAGCGTGTAGTCGACTTGTTACAAGCCCATTTCGACCGCACCCTCACGCCGCGTGGAAACGGCAAAACGTCCGCGATGCGACCCGTCCAGCATCGGGCCATGGGTATCGTGTTCGCGATTGTTCACCGTGTCGGGCAGGCGCCCGCCGGCATCGTAACCGCCATTGCGCGCGCGGCTGACGAACAGGTCCGCGCGATCCTTGCTGAAACCCTTGGCGCGGCCGAACAACACCGTGATGCCGTCGGCGAGAAAGGCATCCGCGGCGCGACACGCGGCGCGGCAGTTTCTCGCCAGGCCGCATCGATGAGACGCAGCTGCGTCGACGAATCCGCTCAGTAACCCTGCCTGCGCAGGAAGTCGCGCATCAGCCGGGCGATCTCGACGTAATGCGTTTCGGCGGCGAAGTGGCCGGCGTCGAGAAAATTGATCTCGGCATCGGGCAGGTCGCGTTTGAAGGCTTCCGCGCCGGGCGGAATGAAGAACACATCGTGCTTGCCCCATACCGCCAGCAACGGCGGGCGATGCTCGCGGAAGTAGTTCTGGAACGCGGGATACAAGGCGACGTTGGTGCGATAACTGAGGATCAGGTCGAGCTGGATCTCCTGGGCCTCAGGACGGCGCATGTGGAAGCTGTCGAGCTGATGGCCATCCGGCGAGAGCCGGTGCTCCGGCGCGCCGTGCTGATGCTGGAATCGGATCGCCTCGTCGCTCAATGCGGCCCGGCAGGTTTCGCGATTCTGCGCGCTGGGATCGCGCCAGTAGGCCTGCCACGGCGCCCATTCCTTGCTCAGCCCTTCGAGGTAGGCGTTGCCGTTCTGGCTGACGATGGCGGCGATGCGCTCGGGGTGTTTCATCGCCAGTCGAAAACCGGTCGGCGCGCCGTAGTCGAAGACGTACAGCGCATAGCGGCTGAGCTTCAAGGCATCGACGAACCCCGCCATGACGTCCGCCAGGCGATCGAAGCTGTACTCGAACGATCCGCGCGGCGGCGCCAGCGTGTTGCCGAAACCCGGCAGGTCCGGCGCGATCACCCGGTAGCGCTGCGCGAGCAGGGGGGTCAGGTCGCGGAACATGTGGCTGGCGCTCGGAAACCCGTGCAGCAACAACAGCACCGGCGCGTCGGACGGCCCCGACTCGCGGTAGAAAACCTTCACCTCGCCGACTTGCTGCGCGGCATAACGAACCGATGCGGTCGCCGCGCTGGCGTCCAATGCCGAAGGATGGTGCGTCGCCGGCTTGCGCTCGCCGCCGTTCGCCCAGGCCGCGCTGCTGATCGCGCCCAGGCCGATCGCGGTGACGAGGCTGCGCCGGCTTTGATCCAACGCGCGCTTGTCCAGCGCGCTCTTGTCCGGCTTGTCCTGATCGAACTCGTTCATCGCCTTTCTCCAACGCCATTGCGTCCATCGACGCGTCGCAGCGGAGTCTAGACAGTTTCAATAACGGTAATAAGCCGGTACCTTGGAAATCCAATATTTCAGATCATGAAATCATGGACCGACTCGAAGCGATGGTGATTTTCCTGTCCGTGGTCGACAAGGGCTCGCTGGTCGCGGCCTCGCGCGCGCTGGGGCGATCGCCCGCCACGGTGACCCGCGCGGTGACGCTGCTCGAACAGCGCTCGGGCGAGCGCCTGTTGCATCGCAGTGCGCGCCGCGTGCGGCTCACCGACAGCGGCGAACGCCATGTCGCCGTGTACCGGTCGGTGCTGGCCGAACTGGCGGAGATCGAGGACGCCGACAAGCGCGGGATCAAGAGCGACAGCGCGCTGAGCGGAAGCTTCGGCATCACCGCGCCGGACCTGTTCGGCCGACTCAAGCTGCTGCCGGTGGTCGAGGACTTCCTCGCCGAGCATCCACAGGTGCGCGCGCGTGTGCTGCTGTTGAATCGGATCGTGAACCTGGTCGACGAAGGCGTCGACATGGCCGTGCGCATCGCGCCGCTGCCCGACTCGGGCATTGTCGCGGTCCGGCTCGGCGATGTCAGGCGCCTGGTGTGCGCGTCGCCCGCGTACATCGCGGGTCGCGGCGCGCCGCAGACGCCGGCGGACCTTCGCGCGCACGCCTGCCTCGGCGAGGACGAGGCGAAGGAGCGCGAGCTGTGGCAGTTCGTCGATCGCGGCTCATCACGTCCGCGCGCGCTGTCGGTGGCGGTGCAGCCGCGCATCGCGCTCAACGGCGCCGTGGCGGCGATCGACGCGGCGATCCGCGGTCACGGCATCTGCCGGGCGCGCTGCTATCAGGTCATCGAACACCTCGCCGCCGGCCGGCTGGTGCGGGTGCTGTCCGCGTTCGAACCCGAGCCGGTGCCGGTGAACCTCATGTTCCATCGCGTGCCGCGGCGCAATCGGGTGCTGCGCGCCTTCATCGATTACGCAACCCCGCGCCTGCGCGCGGAACTGACGGCGATCGCGGCGGCGATGGTGTAGGCGGCGCGCCTATGTCGACGAAGACGTAAAACGTAAGACGATCGTGGACGGCTGCGCTCGCCGAGCCCCCACGCGCCGCCCGGGCACGCCCGGCGAATACTAAAATCGTGAGGGCGGTCCTATAATCGCCTCTCGCCGCGGGCGGTACGCCGCGCGACCACCGCACCTCAAGCCGACGCCAGAGGAATTCATCCCTTTCTGGAAGCGCTTGTCATGCCGGTTTCTACTCGCCCGTGGTTTTCCCGTCGCCTGCCTGCGTCCCGGTTGCACGGCCAGGGCTCGCCTGCACGGACCTCGCTCCCACCCGGCGCGCTCGCACTGAGCCTGCGCCGCGCCCTCGCGGCCGGCCTGCTCGCAGTGGGCGCCCTCGGCAAGGCCGCCGCGCAGACACCGCCGGATCGCGAAGCCGCGCCGCCGCCGGCGCGCGATCCGCAGACCCTGGAAACCGTGGAGGTCACCGCCAACCAGCTCGGCACTGTCACCGAAGGCAGCCGTTCCTACACCCCCGGCACGATCGCCACCGCCACGCGCCTGGTGCTGACGCCGCGGCAGACCCCGCAGTCGATCAGCGTGATCACCCGCCAGCAGATGGACGACTTCGGCCTGACCGGGATCGACGATGTCATGCGCGTCACCCCGGGCCTGAGCATCGTCACCTACGACAGCGAGCGCACCGAGTATTACGCGCGCGGCTTCGCGGTGCAGAACTTCCAGTACGACGGCATCCCGATGCAGCGCGACTCGGCCTATTCGGCCGGCAACACGCTCAGCGACATGGCGATCTACGACCGCGTCGAAGTGCTCAAGGGCGCGACCGGCCTGCTGACCGGCATGGGCGATCCCGGCGCGACCATCAACCTGATCCGCAAGAAGCCTGCGCGCGACCGCGTGCGCGGCAGCGCCACGCTCGGCGCCGGTTCCTGGGACGACTACCGCGCCGAGGTCGACGTCGGCGGCCCGCTGACGCACGACGGACGCGTGCGCGGCCGCGCGGTCGCCGCGTTCCAGGACGGGCACGCGCATACCGATCACTACCAGCGCAGCACCCAGGTGCTGTACGGCATCGTCGAAGCCGACCTGGGCGAATCGACCTTGCTGACCGTCGGCGCCGACGCGCAGGACAGCGATCCCAAGGGTTCGAGCTGGGGCGGCATCCCGTTGCTCGACAGCAACGGCGACTTCAACGACAAGCCGCGCTCGTTCAACAACGGCGCGCGCTGGAGCCATTGGCGCCAGTACACGCGCACCGGTTTCGCGACCTTGGAGCACCGGTTCGACAACGGCTGGCTCGCCAAGCTGCAACTCAACCATCAGGTCAACGGCTACGACGCCGCGCTCGGCGCCGCCGCGGCCGGCAATCCCGATCCGACCACCGGCGCGGGCGTCGGCCTGTGGCTGGGCCAGTACATCGGCAAGACCGTCAGCAACGCCGCCGACGTGTACGTCAGCGGCCGCTTCGGCTGGTTCGGCCGCGAGCACGAACTGGTGGTCGGCGGCGGCGTGTCGCGCAAACACTGGACCAACACCGGTTACTTCGCGCCGGCCGACTATCCGATCGACGTGCCCGATTACCGCAACTGGAACGGCGACATCCCCGAGCCGGCCTGGCAGCGCGGTTTCGGCGACAACGTCGTGACCCGCGAGAACGGCGCCTACATCGTCGGCCGCTTCGACCTGGCCGACCCGCTCAAGCTGATCGTCGGCAGCCGCATCGCCAGCTACAAGTCGGTCGACATCGACAAGAGCGGCGTGGTGGTTCCGTACGCCGGCGTGGTCTACGACCTCAACCGCAACTTCTCCGCGTTCGCCAGCTACAGCACCATCTTCAAGCCGCAGGACTATCAGGACGAACGCGGCCGCGCGCTGGACCCGCTGGAAGGACGCAACTACGAAGTCGGCCTCAAGGGCGAGTTCTACGACGGCCGCCTCAACGCCAGCGCCGCGGTGTTCCAGCTCGATCAGGACAACTACCCCGACCCCACCGGCGGGCGCACGCCGTCGGGCGGCATCGCCTACCGCGCCCTGCCCGGCGTACGCACCAAGGGCTACGAGTTCGAGATCTCGGGTCAGTTGCTGCCGGGTTGGCAGATCCAGGCCGGTTACGCGCACAAACTCGCGCGCCAGGCCGGCGCCAAGATCTCGACCCTGGAACCGGAAGATCAATTCAGCCTCCACACCAGTTACCGCCTGCGCGGCGGCCTGGAGGGCTGGACCGTCGGCGGCGGCGCGCGCTGGCAGAACGACACCTTCGGCCCGATCCCGCATCCGCTGCTCGGCACGGTCGAACACCGCACGCAACCGTACTGGCTGCTCGACCTGATGACCCGCTACGAGATCAACGACCAGCTGTCGGCGACGCTCAACGTCAGCAACCTGCTCGACAAGCGCTACTACACGATCTTCAGCTACTACAGCACCTACACCTGGGGGGAACCGCGCAATGTGCGCGTGGCGTTGACCTATCGATTCTGACGAAGTCCGCGACGAAAGCTATCGCAGCTCATCGCGAAACGGCCCGGAACTTTCCCGCAGCCCCGTCACTCCGACTTGTACCAGGCCGCTGCCGCCGCAACCGCGGCAGGTCGGCCGAATACAGCAGGAGCCAAGGATGTGAGCGAACGAACGACCACGAAGCGAATCTGGTTCACGGCATCGGGCATCAGCCGCGACGGTTCGGTGAAACATTTTGCGGTATCGCGCAAAGCCGGCGCGATCTACATCCGCGACTTCAGCGGCAAGGAGCATCGCTGCAACCTGCCCACGCCGAGCATCGCCGCGGTGCGGCGCCTGATCGCCTCATTGTTCAACGTAAGCATCAGCGGCGTGGTGATGCAGCCGGCGTAGGCATTCGGCCCGGACAACCCACGCAAGGATGCGCGGCCGCCACGCCATTGCGCCGCGCATCGATCCCGAACGCCAGAACCAAAGCGCCCCATCCAGGCGGATGAGGCGCGTGCATCAACTGCCGCGGTGGCGATCCACGATCAGGGAATGATGCAACCGCAATTGCGATAGCAGTGGTAGTAGGTGACATCGTCGTAGCATTCGTCGCCGCCGCCGTTGGCGAGGCACTGATTGATCGCGGCGGTCTGGCAGCGCGAGAAACAGCTCGAATTGCAGGCCGCGAACGCGGTGGTGGCGAAGCTCAGGCCGAACACGAAAGCACACAGCGTCATCAGCTTGGTAGTGCGGATCATGCCTCTGTCTCCTTGAGGCCCAGGATCGGGCGCAGGCAGCCTAGCACTCGTGCTGCGTCGCAGAAGAAAATAACTTCTGCGTCGCAAAATCATCTTCAGCACGCAGATATTCGCTTGCGTCGGTGCGGCACTGCATCGTCCTGCAGTCCGCACCGGATGCATCCGCGCGTCAAGCACCCGACGCGGCGTGAAGCCGCGGCAGGCGCCCGAGCGCATTGCGAACCGTATGAACCCGAGCGTCGTAGAACGACGCGCGGTTACGGATCGGTTTCCATCAGCGCGATCGCCGCCCACCCGGCGAGTGCGCCGCCGATCGGGCCGGCGATGGCGAAGCCCACGGCAACCGCGGCGACCAGTTCGCCGACCCGGCGCAGATCCCGCCAGAAGCCTTTCGCCACCACGCCCGTGCCTTGATAGGTGCGAATGAACTCGAAGGTGTAACGCGCGGCGCTGATCGACCCGAGCACGTTGAGATCGCGGTCGGACCGGCCCAGTTCCGTCAGCGCCTGCTGTTCGAGGCCGGCGAGCCGGTTCGACATCTCGTCGAACGAGGCCGAGCCCGCAAGAATCTCGTCGAGTTGTTCGAAGTAGGCGTATTGCTCGTCGCTGTAGAGATCGCGAAGCGGCGCCAGTTGCTGCGTGATCGGCGCCAGCGGGTCCTTCGGAATCTGCGCGACCGCCTGATCGACGAATTCGTCGACGGGCTGATCGGGCTTGTAGCCGCACTGTTCCACCAGCGCCCTGGCGGCGGCGCGAGGCGTGGTCGCCTTGTGATCCAGCAGGCAGCTCAGATACGTCGCGGTCGCCAAACCCGACGCGTCCGCCGGGTTCTGCGCATACGCCTGCGAACCCATTATCGAGGCCAGCATCAAGGCCGTGGACGCCATGATTCTTGCAGCCATTTCCCTGAACTTGATCCTTGTCGTGTCGCGCATGTCCGTCCGCCTCCATCGAGTCTGCGCCATGCAGGAAGTGCCTGGCGACCGGAGGTTCCCACTGTCGGAAATGTTGTTCCGAGAGCGAAGTCACAGCGATCGCAACTCAGGCAGACGCCACGCAAAGGGGGTGGAGTGGACGCGTGCGGGTCGATCGCCCGCGCGTTCGATCCTATTTCCGACCCGCAAGTTCGACGGCGCATCTCGATCGCCACGCCTGGTCATTGCATCGTTGCGCTGGCGCGCTGCGATATCCAAGCGATGCCGCGCGGTGATGCAGCGCGCCGCCGACGGAGCGGCGGAAGCGCTGAGTTGACTTACTGCGACGCGCGACCGAATGCGCGTTGCAAGGCTAAGCGATGATTGGGCGTCCGCCCGCGATCTCTCACGCTCAGGCGCGGGCGTGCGCATGCACAACTATCGAAGCCACCCACCGCATCCGATAGGCGATCGGGTCGCAACTCATTCCACCCGATCGTCGGACGCCGGCAACTTCATGCCGGGCGTCCAACCGCTTTTCGCCAGGAACGCCTTCGGGTCGTCGAGTTCGATGATGTCCTTCAGCGCGGCTTTGCGATCCTTGGCCTGCAGGTAATACGCCTTGACGATCCGATAGCCGACCCAGTAACCCAGATCGTAGGGCTCGTCCGAACCCTTGCGATAGTTGTAGAACCACGCCGACAGGTCGATGCCGTCCATGTCGCGCACGAACGCGGACTCGATCTCGAGCTCCTTGCCGCGCGTCCACGCCGCATGCCGCGCATTGCCGACATTGCCGGAGATCAGTTCGCCGATGAATTCGGCGGCGCCTTCGGCCAGCGCGAACCGCAGCACGGTGGCGTTCGGATCGCCTTTCTCGAAATCGGTGTTTATCGTCTGCTGGATGTGGGCGTATTCGTGGGCGATGACATGGACGAAGCGGTCTTCCACGTCCGGGTTCATGAAGTCCGCGGCGCACAGCGCTTCCAGGCCGATGGTGACGCCGGCCGGATTGGTGATGCCTACCGGTCGCCCGCGGCCGACCACGATCGCGACCGGCGGGAATCGCGCCTGCGGGTACAAGCTCGCCAGGCGATCGAACGATACGACGAGCCGTTTTTTCACCGCCGGAAGCGTCGCCAGGCAGTCCTTGGCGTTCGCATACATGGCCGGATCGCTGTTCAGGCGATCGGCGATGCTCTGCGCGGTGACGCGTCGCAGCTTGGCGAATTCGCGCAGGCTCTGGGTGGCGTCGGCGAGGTAGTCGCGTTCAATCTGCGCCACGCTCGGCTTGCCGCCGGTGGCGTCGTAGAGCGCATAGAAACGGGTGACGTCGTCGATGCGGATGTCCGGCCCTTGCACCGTGCCCGCGTGGGCGACGGCGCAGGCCGCCAGTGCGGCGAGAAACATGGTCAGGCGTGGCAGTGTCGGCATGGGGTCGAACCTGGAATGGACGTGCGCGGCATCGGCCGCGGCCATCGCGGAATATAGCGATCCGGCGGCGTCATGCAACGCCGATACCGACGATACCGTTCGGCCTTGCGTTCGCCGCGAGAGTTGCCTACCGACTGCGGGGCCGGACGGTGAGGCATTGCGACACCGCGCCGATCGGGCCGTGCGCATCGTGGAGAATGCTGTGGGTCAGGCCGATGCCGCTGGCGCCGAAACTCACG
Source organism: Lysobacter capsici (assembly GCF_018732085.1). Classification (NCBI taxonomy): domain Bacteria; kingdom Pseudomonadati; phylum Pseudomonadota; class Gammaproteobacteria; order Lysobacterales; family Lysobacteraceae; genus Lysobacter; species Lysobacter capsici. The sequence goes on from NZ_CP076103.1 coordinate 6,130,392, forward strand.
CAGGTGTCGAGCCCCAGCCACTCGCCGCGCGGCGAGGCGAACAGATGCGCGGTGAGATCGAGGTTCGGAAAGGCGACGTCCTCGGCCGCCGCGCGCGGGGTGATGCCGTTGGCGATGTCGAGCATGCCCAGGACGCGCGCGGTGGCGCTGACCTGCTCGCCCGCGATCAGCGAACACGCGGTGCGCAACCAATAGGCCGCGCGTCCGGGTTCGACTTGGGCGCGTCGCACCTCGACGCTGCGGACGAAACCGCCCGGCCACAGGCTGCCCGGTTCCCACGCCGGCATGGTGTCGACCGGTGCGATCCGCGGCAGCGTGCTGCCGGCCCAGGCCGCGGTGTCGTAGTCCTGCATCAGCCAGGCCCGCAGGATCACCGCGACCCGGCCAGCGTGGCTCAGGCGCGCCTCGACCAGTTCGATCGTGCGCCCGGGCCGGAGCACGGCGACCTCGATGTCGACGACGTCGATCGGCAGCACCCCGAGGATGTCGTAGGACAGGCGCGCGAGCCGCAGCCCGTCGTCGCGGCGCGCATCGCGGTCGGCCTCGGCCGCGTGGGCGAGCAGGCCGAACGCGGGCGCGATGTGTTGCTCGGCGGGATTCCAGCCACCGCCGACCTGCTCGGTCGCGCGGAAACGGTTGCGGTCGACTCGTTCGAAATACGCCGCCGGTGACGGCTGGCCTTGCGGATGCGGCATCTGCGGTTCTCTGCTGCGGACGGGTCGGCGTTGCGTGCGCTCATCGCGATGGTACCGATTCGGACGCGGAATTTTGCTTTTTCGTCACCGCCTCATTGCCATCGGGCGCGGCGCTCGCGGCCGTGGCCACGGCAGCTTTGCAGGGACAGCGAACCTGGCCGGGCGCTCCATCGTTCTTGTCTCAGCATGCTTCAGCATGGGGCGCCGTGGCGCTCGGGCTGCAGGCGCATTGGTCGTATTGCGCATCGATCGGTCCGGTGCGCACGTACCCGCCGTGTTACTTCAACGCCGCGTCGACGATCTGCTGCGCCTCGCGCAACAGCAGTTGCAAATGCTCGTCGCTCTTGAAGCTTTCGGCGTAGATCTTGTAGATCGCCTCGGTGCCCGACGGCCGCGCGGCGAACCAACCGTCGGCGGCCACGACCTTGATGCCGCCGATCGCCTCGCCGTTGCCGGGCGCCGCGCTGAGCACTTGTTCGATCGTCTCGCCGGCCAGGCGGTCGGTGCGCAATTGCCCCGGCGACAACTTCGACAGCTTGGCTTTCTGCGCCGGCGTGGCGGCCGCATCGACGCGGCTCGCGAAGGGCTTGCCGAGTTCGTCGGTCAACCGCGCATAAGCCTCGCCCGGGTCCCGGCCGCGACGCGCGGTGATCTCGGCCGACAGCAGCGCCGGCACCAGGCCGTCCTTGTCGGTCGACCACGCCGTGCCGTCGCGCCGCAGCAGCGATGCGCCGGCGCTCTCTTCGCAACCGAAGCCGAGCGAGCCGTCGAGCAGACCGTCGGAAAACCATTTGAACCCCACCGGCACTTCGAACAGCCGGCGGCCCAGGCGCTCGACCACGCGATCGATCAGCGCGGTGCTCACCACGGTCTTGCCGACCGCGGCCTGCTCGCCCCACAGCAGCCGATGCTGGAACAAATAATCGATCAGCACCGACAGATAGTGATTCGGCTCCATCAAGCCGCCGCTGCGGGTGACCACGCCGTGGCGGTCGTGATCGGGATCGCAGGCGAAGGCGACGTCGTACTGGTTCTTCAACCCGATCAGCCGCTGCATCGCATAGTTCGACGACGGGTCCATGCGGATCTTGCCGTCCCAGTCCGCGGTCATGAACGCGAACTGCGGATCGACCACGTCGCTGACGACGGTGAGGTCGAGCCGGTAGCGCTGCGCGATCGCGGACCAATAGCGCACACCCGCCCCGCCCAGCGGATCGACGCCCATGTGGACAGCGGCGCTGCGGATGAGGTCGAAGTCGACGATGTTCGCAAGATCGGCGACGTAGGTGTTGAGGTAATCGTGCTCGCGGATACACGAGGCCGCGCGCGCCTGCGCGTACGGCATGCGCTCGACGCCCTTGAGGCCGGCCTCGATCAATTCGTTCGCGCGATTCTGCACCCACGCGGTGATGTCGGTGCCGGCCGGGCCGCCGTTGATCGCGTTGTACTTGAAGCCGCCGTTGTCGGGCGGATTGTGCGACGGCGTGATCACGATGCCATCGGCGAATCCGCGGGTGCGGCCGCGGTTATGGGCCACGATCGCATGCGAGATCGCCGGCGTCGGGGTGAACTCGCCGCCGCTGGCGATCATCGTGTCCACGCCGTTGGCGGCCAGCACCTCCAGCGCATTTTCGAACGCCGGCTGCGACAGCGCATGCGTGTCCACGCCGATGAACAACGGCCCGTCGATGCCTTGTCCCTTGCGGTAATCGCAGATCGCCTGGCTGATCGCGAGGATGTGCCAGGCGTTGAAACTGCGATCGAGCGAGGTGCCGCGATGGCCCGAGGTGCCGAACGCGACACGCTGCGCCGCGACCGACGCATCGGGTTGCAGGTCGGCGTAGGCGGACAGCAATGTCTGGATATCGACCAGCGCCGATGCGGGCACGGGTTTTCCGGCCAAGGGACTGATGATCTGGCTCATGGGTGCGATCGCATGATTCGAATGTCCTGTCGGCGTAGGCCGTGGGTCACTCTACAAAGCCAGGGGTGAGCGCGACGGTAAACGCGCACATCGACACGGCGACCGCTCAGCGGCGGCCGCTCTTGCGCTCGCCTGCGGGCGGGCAATTGTTCGCGTCCGCGACGCAGGCCGCGGCATCGCCGGCGCAGCAGTTGTGGGTCAGGAAGGCGATCAGACCGTTCATCGCATCGAAGTCCGCGCGGTAGTTGACGTAACGCCCGCGCGCTTCGCCGTGGATCAGGCCGGCGGCCATCAACTCCTTCAAGTGGAAGGACAAGGTCGCGCCCGGCAGCGACAGCGCCTGCGCCAGTTCACCGGCCATGCGGCCGCCATGCCCGGCCTCCACCAGCTGGCGGAAGATCGCCAGCCGCGAGGCGTGGCCCAGCGCGGCCAGGGATTGGGTTGCTTCTGTCATTTCCATTAATCTAGAATAATGGAACAGACAGCCGCGAGCAACCTGTTATGCCCTCTTCGCCCCCGCCTCTTGCCGATCTGCCGCATATCGACGCGGCGGCGCTGCCCACGCCCGATCCGGCGCGGCTCGGCGCCGCCGATCATCGGCCGCGCATCCTGATCCTGTACGGCTCGCTGCGCCCTCAATCCTTCAGCCGCAAGCTGGCGCTGGAGGCCGAACGTCTGCTGCGGCACTTCGGCGCCGACACCCGCGTGTTCGATCCGCACGACTTGCCGATGCTCGACAGCGTCGCCGCCACCCATCCCAAGGTGCAGGAATTGCGCGCGCTGTCGCTGTGGTCGGAAGGTCAGGTGTGGGTCAGTCCGGAGCGGCACGGCGGGGTGACCGCGGTGTTCAAGAACCAGATCGACTGGCTGCCGCTGGAAGAAGGCAGCGTGCGCCCGACCCAAGGCCGCACCCTCGCGGTGATGCAGGTCTGCGGCGGCTCGCAGTCGTTCAACGTGGTCAACGCCTTGCGCCTGCTGGGCCGCTGGATGCGCATGATCACGATCCCGAATCAGTCGTCGGTGGCCAAGGCCTGGCAGGAGTTTGACGAGCACGGCCGGATGAAACCGTCCGCGTACTACGACCGCGTGGTCGACGTGATGGAAGAACTGGTCAAGTTCACCCTGCTGACCCGCGCGCACAGCGACTACCTCACTGATCGCTACAGCGAACGCAAGGGCGACCTGGCGTCGCAGCGGCTCGCGCTCGCATCCGCGGCCATCGAAACTGCCGCGCAGACCGCCGCCGCGCCGATCGCCGCCTCGACGCCCGCGCCGTGCTGCGCGAGCGCCTGCACTTGAGACCCCGCGCTCCCGAGACCGCCATGCACGCCGTCATCTATCACAACCCGCAATGCGCGACCTCGCGCAACACACTGGCGCTGATCCGTCATGCCGGCGTCGAACCCGAGGTGATCGAGTACCTGCAGCATCCTCCCAACCGCGAGCGCCTGATCGAACTGATCGCCGCCGCCGGCTTGAGCGTTCGCGATGCGATCCGGCAGACCGGAACGCCGTATCTGCCACTCGGTCTGGACGATCCGCAACTGAGCGATGCGGACCTGCTTGAGGCGATGCTGCGCACGCCGGTGCTGATCAATCGCCCGTTCGTGCAGACGGCCCTGGGCGTGCGCCTGTGCCGGCCGTCGGAGCGAGTGCTGGATATCCTGCCGCCGGTAAGCGCACCGTTCGCGAAGGAAGACGGCGAGGCGGTGATCGACGAGAACGGACGACGCATTCGCTAGGGACGGCTTTGTCGGTATACGACGCCACAACACATCGGCACATCAATTCCGCGGCGCCGCCACGCTCTCGGTATGCATCACGCAGCGCCACCGATCGTCGAGCTTGACCCAGGTCGAGGTGTCGTACACCTCCATCTCGACGGGCTCGCCGTTGTGCTCGAATTTCTGATTGACGTGGTAGCTGGCGACCGCCACGTCGTCGCGCGGAAACACCACGTCCATCGCGGATATCTCGTAGGCGGTGAGCTTGTACCTGCCGTCCTTCGCCATCTTGGTGTAGGCCGCATGGTCGAACTTGTTGGCGCCGTGTCCGCTCACCATGACGGCCGGTTCGGTCAGCATCGCGGTGGCGACCTCGGGGGCGCCGTCCATCATCGATTTCCAGAATTCGTTCTCGAGCCGTTCGATCTCGCCTTGCTGCTTGCTCAGGTTCATGACGGTGATCCTCTCCGCGATGCGCACGCTCATGGATAAGCGCGGCGGCGTTATCATCCGGTGAGCGAAGTTTCAGCAGCGCCTAACAATCCGTCCATGCGGTCAGCGGCGCGGCGCGCATGGATCGCGCCACCCGCGATCGAACGAGAGGCCGGCGATGTACGCCAAAGCGATGACTCCCATCCTGAACGTTTCCGACCTGCAGCGCAGTTTCGCGTGGTTCGAAAAACTCGGCTGGACGAAATGCTGGGACTGGGGCACGCCGCCGACCTTCGGCAGTGTCGGCTCGGGCGAATGCGAAATCTTCCTGTGCCTGAACGGGCAAGGCGGCCGCGGCGGCAACGAAGACAGGCCGACCTTCGGCCCGGGCGCCGATGAGGCCGCGGAAACCGGCGTGTGGATCTCGGTGTGGGTCGACGATGTCGATGCCGTCCATCGGCGCTGCCTCGAACAGGGCATCGACATCACCTGGGCGCCGACCGACATGCCCTGGGGCGTGCGCGAGATGCATGTGCGCCATCCCGACGGGCACGTGCTGCGGATCGGCCGCGGTATCGAACAGGCCTGACGCTTGGCTTGAACGCCGCGGCGGCCGCGATCAGCCGCCGCGTTTCGCCTCGTGCTGTCGCAGACGCTCGATGAAGGGCGTCTCGCGCAGGCTGCGCTCGATCACCCACAGCACCGACAACGCGGCCTCGCTGTCGGGCCCGAGCAATTCGGCCGAGGCGCTCGCCATCACCGTCAGCGCTTCGCGGACGTTCAGCAGTTGCTTGCGTCCCTTGGGCGTCAGCACGATCACCGTGCGGCGTCCGTCGGCCGGATCGGATTTCGAGCGCACCAGCGACAGGCGGGTGAGCTCGCGTATCCACACGATCACCAGCGAATGCGACTGCCGCAACACGGCGGCCAGCTCGGTCACGCCGAGCGGGCCGTGATCGTCCAACGCCAGCAGGGTCGAGATCGTCCGCGGCGGCGCGTCGACGCCGACACTGGGATACCAGTCCTTCGCGCCCTGCACCAGTTCGTCGGCCAAGCGCCGCAGCAGATGAGCCAGGAAGGCGGGGCCTTGCTGATGGATGAAGTCGTTCACGCGGCCGGCCCTTGTACGAAGATCGTCGATCCTGCGACGAAACCATATTGCCGCCGCCACCGATATATGTCAACGTTTACGTAAATCGGAACGTATCCGACCGGAGAGCGTTGCCATGATCCATCTGCGACATGCCCAAATCGCCTTGCTGCTGACCTGGCTGGGCGCCACCTTGCCGATCATCAGCGCCGCGCAGGCCGCGGCGGCGGACTCGGCGACGGCGCCGCGCTGCGAGATCGGCAGCTATCGCATGGCCGACGGCAGCGCGCTCGATATCGGTCCGGGCGAACCCGGCCAGCTGCGCTGGCGGCATACCGACGGACGCACCGGCGCGCTCACCGGCGCAGGCGCGGGCCGCTGGACCAGCCATTACGGTTGGACCGATCGCCCCGACGGACACGTCGTCGCGATCGCCGACTGCGGCAAGGGCGGCATCCGTTTCGACAAGCTCGCCGGCCGACGCGAAGCACTGATCGAATTGAACACCCGCTTCCGCAGCAACGGCGTCGATCTCGCCGGACGCCTGACCCTGCCGCCGGGCGACGCGCGCGTGCCGATCGTGGTGTTGATCCACGGCGCCGAGCACAGCTCGGCGCTGGAGGATTATTCGTTGCAGCGCCAGTTCGCCAGCGCCGGCATCGGCGTGTTCGCTTACGACAAACGCGGCACCGGCGTGTCGTCGGGTCGCTACACTCAGGACTATCTGCTGCTCGCGGTCGACGCCGTGCAGGCCGCGCGCGAGGCCCGTCGCCTCGCCGCGGGCCGTGCGGGCCGCATCGGCTACCAGGGCGGCAGCCAGGGCGGCTGGGTGGCGCCCTTGGCCGCGCGCATCGAGCCGGTGGATTTCGTCATCGTCAGCTTCGGCCTTGCGGTGTCGCCGTTCGAGGAAGATCGCGAGGCGATCGAATTCGACTTGAAGCGCGCCGGTTTCGGCGCCGACGCAGTCGCGCAGGCGATGGAGGTCGCGGACGCCACCGCGATGGTGGTCGAAAGCGATTTTCGTGAAGGCTTCGAACGGCTCGACGAAGTGAAGCGCAAGTACGCCAAGCAGCCGTGGTTCTCGGCTATCCGCGGCAACTACAGCGGCTTCGTGCTGGGCGCGTCGGAACAGGTATTGCGCAAGGACGCACCGGGCATGGTCGAAGGCATTCCGGTGCGCTACGACCCCATGCCGGTGCTGGCCAACCTGGAGGTGCCGCAGCTGTGGCTGCTGGGCGGCCAGGACCGCGACGCGCCGCCGGCGGAAACGCTGCGCCGCCTGGCGGCGTTGAAACAGGCCGGCCGTCCGATCCGCTCGGTCGTGTTCGCCGATGCCGATCACGGCATGTACGAATTCGAGACGCGGGCGGACGGCGAGCGCATTTCCACCCGCCAGCCGGAAAACTATTTCTCGCTGATGCGCGATTTCATCATCGCCGGACCCGCCGCCCGGTAGCGCGACCGGCGGGCAGGTCCGCGACCGGCACGCGCACGAAGGTATCGTCGTTCCAGCGCAAGGAATTCGCGGCCTCGTCGTAGCGAAACGGCTCCGGCGCGTCCAGCACGGATTTGCTGGCGCCGAACAAACCCGGGCTGGCCGGCATCAAGCGCAACTGCATCGCGCCCAGCCGCGCCTGCAGTCCATCGCGGCCTTGCACGACTTCGAGCCGGCCCAGCCGATCGCTTTCGAAGCGGCCCAGGTACCGCTGCGTCTGCGCCTGCGATGGCGACCAGTTCCAACCGCCCCAGGCAGTGTCGTCGCGGATTTTCTGCACCGCGTCGCCACGCTTCGCCACGGTGCGGGCCAGCCGCGCGGGATACCCGTCGACGAGCGCGCGCAGGCGCTCGCGCTCGTCGGCCTGCCCGGTCGCCAGGCCGATGAACGCCTTCATCAGTTCCAGCTGCACGCCTTCCATCGCGCTGTCGCTGTTGACCACCAGCGACAAGCCGGTGTCCATCGCCGGCAACAGCAGCGTCACCGACACCACGCCGACATAGCCGCCCGGATGCATCAGCACTTGCTGATTCTTGTACGCACACGAATACCAGCCGAGGCTGTAGCCGTCGCAGACGAACTCCCCGTCCGACAGTTCGGCTTTCGCCCGCGCGCGCTGCGCGCGCGCGAAACTTCCGGCCGACGGCGTGCCGGTCGGCGAACGCCGGCGCAGGTTGGCCCGCATCCACGCGGCCATGTCGTCGGAAGAAGCCAGCAGGCCGCCGGCGGCGTGCATGAGTCCGTCGGGTTTAAGCGGGTAGGCGATCCAGGCCCGACCGTCCCAACGATGGTTCCATGTCAGCCGCCGCTCGGGCGCTCGCGAGCTGCGACTGTAGACACGGTCGAGCCGCAACGGCCGCAGCACTTCGTGTTGCAGCCACGCCTGCCAGGGCCGGCCGGTGCGTGTTTCCAGCGCGGCGCCGTAGATCAGGTCGCCGAGGTTGGCGTAACGAAAACCTTCGCTGCGCGCCTGCGTGTAACGCGCGAGCATCGCCGGGTAATCGGCGGCGGGTACGTCGCGAACGTAGGCGGTGAGGAAGTTCAAGGTGTCGGTCCTGAGGTTTTCCTGATGCGACAGCAGGTCGGCCATTGTGATCTTGGCCGGGTCCGCGGGCGCCGGCAGCTTGAGCTGCGGCCAGATCTGCGCGAGCGTGGTGTCGAGCGGCAATACCCGGGTCTCGTCGAGATGCGCCGCCAGCAGCGCCATGAAGGATTTGGTCTGCGAGGCGATGTAGAACAGCGACCTGTGGTCGACCTGGCCCGGGTGGCCTGCGCGCGCGGTGCCCTGCACGAACCGCAGCGGCGTGGCGTCGCCATGCACGACCACCGCCGACACGGCGGGAAATGCGCCAGGGATCTGTTGCATCTGAGCGAGCGCTTCGCGAATTTCGTTGCTGGCCGTTCGTACCTGTCGGGTGGCGACCACGCCAGTGTCGGCGCGGGGTTGCTGCGCGGGCGCGGTCGTAGCGATCAATGTCAGCGCGATGGCACCGAAGCAACTGTGTAGCGCCGCCAGGCCGGGGCGTCGATTCGTTCCGATAGGCATGCCGTCTCCATCATCCGCTGTTGGGCCCTCGCGTGAGGCTGGAGGGGTTCGGTGCATGGATACGGCTGGGGTCGTCGCGGTTGCGGTGCTATTGCTTTTGGGGGCTCTTGGCCACGATCTCGGGAATGCAGCTACGGCGTGGGTTTCGAAGGTGGCGTAGGGCGCGGTCGCGGCTTGCGCCGCTCCTACAGGTAGGCCATGCCGCTTTTGCTTGAGCTCGAAGCCGCGCAGTTCACCCAGCGCTGCGAAGCGCCTATCTCGCGAAAACAAAAGCACACCCGGAGGGCGGCGCACATGGATGTGCGCCGTGCGCCACCGAGACAGGATGTCTCGTGTGGCGCATGCCTGCGTCTGCTCCGCACGCGCGGGCCTTTGATTCAAAGAAAAGCGTTTTTCTTTGGTTACCTTTCTTTTGTCGCTTTAGACAAAAGAAAGTAACTCGGCCGCTTGCGGACGAAAGCCGTTGATCTTGCCTTCGGCTTCATAAGCTCTAGAGCTTTCAAATCTGAAGCTAGATCAAAAGCTTCCGCCACTAAAGCGGCGGGTCACTTTCTTTTGTCTAAAGCGACAAAAGTCCGTCTGGATTCCCTTCGGTCAAAAGGTAACCAAAGAAAAACGCTTTGTTGTGGATCAAAGGCCCGCAAGTGCGATGCATACGCGGGCACGCGCCACACGGGACATCCATGTCCCGGTGGCGCGCGACGCGCATCCATGCGCGTCGCCCTCCGGGTGTGCAGTTGCTAACGCGAGTTACAAGCCTCGCAGCGCTGGGTGCGATGACTGAAATGAGGCGAAAGCCGTAAGGTCTACCTGTAGGAGCGGCGCAAGCCGCGACCACGAAAACGCAACTACGGCGCAGGCTTCGACACTGCCCCGCTGGGCACAAAAGACGCCCATGCGCATCGCCCTTCGCGTGTGTTTTTGCTAACCCAAGCAGCGGCCCATCAGCGCGTCAGTGACATCCGATTCGATGCTAAAACACAAGCGACGCACCGAACAATGCGCCCGCCGCGCCGCGATCGTCCCCATCCGTCACCAGCAGAAATCGAATCGCGGTTGCATCCACGCGCGCATCGATTCCTTCGATCTTCTGCACCGGCTCAACGAGCTCCAGCCGCTGCACTCGTCCTTCCATGTCTACGATCCCTACCGCCGCGCCGACGCAAGGCCCATCGTGATACGTATCGTCGACATGCTCGGCGACCGCGCTGAAGACGATCCGACCATCGGCCAACGCCGACCCGTCGGTGAAACCCAGTGGAACGCCATCGACCTGGCCCAGGTCGACCGTAATGAAACGTGCCGGCAACTCAGGCAGCCGCAGTTCGTCGACGGCGCCCAAGGCATCCAATACCTGCGCAAGCGCGAAGCCGATCAGTGCGTTTTCCGGATGGCCGCCGCTGGCGCGTTGCAACAGCACCAGCTCCTGGCCGCGCACCACCGCGCCTTCGATGTTCAACGCGGGAAAGCGCGTTTGCAACGCCGCGTAAGGCACCGACAGATCGACCGGCCGCGGCGCGCCGCTCAACGCACCCGATGCGTCCAGACCGAGCAGTACACCGGTCCGCCGGTTCGGCTTGGAGCCCGAGGCCAAGGCCAGCAGCGCGCCGTCCGGATGACCGGCGAACGGCGGCAAGCGGACCAGCGCTTCCAGATCGGGCTTGAGCGCCTTGCGCGCGGCCGCCTCGTCGGGCAGGTCGCCCGGGAAGATCCGCACCCAGCCGCCATCGTGTCGTCCGGCGAGATCGAACACACCCAGATGCAGTTCGTCGTCGGCGACCACGTACCCGACCTCGCCGACGACCACGATGCCGCTGGCCGCACTCAGGCGATCGGGCATGGCGGCCTGCGACGTGGATAACGTCAGCGAACGCAGCGGTTGCAGCTCGATCATGGCGCGCCGGTCACGTGTGCATGCCTCACTTGCGCTTGGGCTTGCTGTGCCAAAGCGCGTTGACGATGATCCACTTGCCGTCGAATCGGCCCATATGGAAATAGTCGACGAACCACGGCGTTTCCAGACGGACCGATGCGACCTCGTCGGTCACGTCGAGCACCCGGCAGCTTCGGCTCCACTGGTCTTTCGGCGTCTTCAGCGCGCCTTGTTTTGTCAGTGCAACCAGTTCTTCCTTCGACATGCGGCGCAGGCCCAGCCGCTCGTACGGCGTGTCGCCGATCACCGCGCGCTTAGCCAGGTCCGGATGCAGTGCGCGCGCGACCCGCTCCGGATTCGCTTCGAGCTGGCCGTCGACGTAGTCGAAACAGGTCGCTTCGATCGCGGCGATCGTGGCCGGATCGGCGATCGGTGCGGCGGGCGCCGCCGCGGATGCGGTCGCGAGAATCAGCGAAAACGCCAACATCATGGCCTCCATGGGTCGAGCCGGGGGTTGCGGACGATCGCCGTGAACTGGCCGCAATTCGTAACTGCCATGCGGATCACGCACATGCACGGACCAAAGCGGGCGTCCGCCGGCGATCATCCTTGCTGCAAACCTCGCCGCACAAGTGCCGCAATCCCTGCGCCGCGCGCGAATGCCTGCGTGCTCAAACGCGGCCGCCGCCGACGCGCGGGGTCGCCCGCATGCGCAGCGTCCCGGCGCGACGACGGCGACGACGAATCCATCAAGGCGACCCGGCGCTCCCATGCCGGGCGAAGGGCCGGGTGCTGCCATCGGTGGCGATGAGCTCCACCGTGTACGGCTCCACGCGTCCGTCCGGCATTTCCATGCCCGGCGATCCGGCCGGCATGCCGGGCAGCACCAGGCCGCGCGCCTGCGGGCGCTCGGCGAGCAGGCGCTTGATGTCCTGCACCGGCACATGGCCTTCAATCACATAACCGTCGACCTGGGCGGTGTGGCACGAGCCCTTGCCGAACGGAATGCCGAGCCGTTCCTTGATCGGGTGGATGTTTTCCTGGTCGCGAACCTCGACCGGAAACCCCGCCTGGCGCAGATGCTCGACCCACAGGCCGCAGCAGCCGCAGGTCGGACTCTTGTGGACCAGCACGCGCGGCAAGGTATCGGCGACGGCGGCCGTTGCCTGAGTCGATGGCGTAAGCGGAACCGGCGTCGCCGCCAGCGAGGTCTCGGGCGGTCGCGCGCAGGCGCTCAGCGCCAGGCCGGTTCCCAACAGCAGCGACAGTCTTGCCAGAGGATTCATGCGCATGTCGGTTCTCCTTGACGCCGGTTGGCGGTGACGGGTGAATGAGTGAGTGAAGGATCAATGTCGGTGTTCATGACTGTCTTGCGATGTCGAGGGGGATTGGGGTTCTGTCGTGGGCGTGGCCAGGTCGCCTGAGGATCGCGGGGGCCTCTGCGCGGGCGCCGAGGAGCGAGGCTTGTCCGCCGCTGCGTGGACGTGTTGCCTGCCGTCGGCGTGGGTGTGGGACGTTGCGCCGTTCGACGCAGGCGGATCGGGCGCTTCGCTCATCGCGTCGTGGCCGGCGTGGCCTTGCCGCGCGAGGCCGTCGTCGCGATGCGCGGCGTCCTGGGGACCGGCTTCATCGTGTTCCTCCGGTTCCGCGGCCCCATGCGCATGCCCGCCGGTCTCGCCGCCGCCGTGCGAGTGGCCGCCGCTGGCGGCGACCAGGGCGTCGTACTGCGGCCGATCGAGCTTGGGCAAGCGTTGAACGAAGGCGGTCAGGTTCCAGATGTAGTCGTCGCCCATGCTCTTGCCCCAGGCCGGCATGCCGCTGGCCTTGATGCCGTGCTTGATCACCCAGAACGCCTCGCCGGCGGATACGAGGTTGCGCGTGAGGTCCGGCGGCGCCGGATACAGGCCCTTGCTCAGTTCGGTCGACTCTTCGCCAGGGGCGAGGTGGCAACCGGCGCACATCGCGGCGTAGTTGCCGGCGCCTTGGCGAATGCGCGCCTGATCGTCGAGATCGGCCGGCACCTGCAGCGCGTCGGCGCGCACGGCGATGGAACGCACGCGCGCGGTTTCCAGCAACGCGTACATGCCGCGCGTATGCGGTTCGTCGGCGGCGACGTTGTAGACGCCGCTGTATACGGCGATCGCGCCGAGCAGGCTTATGAAGCCGGCGGCAACGGCGACGCCGAGAATGGATCGCGTGGCGACAGTCATGGCGCCTCCTTGCGAACCCGCGCGAAGCCAAGACCGCACGCACCGTCGGACGGGCCGGGACTTGCTGAAATACGGCAAAACATCGAGCGACGGTTTTGCACGAAGCGTCGCTGCATCGGCAGACGCGGCCCACGCGCGCGGCCGCGAAAAGAATCGAATGACATGGGAACTCCACATGCGTCGGAGGATGTCCGTTGAACACGGACATGAGCGCCGAGGCGGCCGCGCGCGATGGCGCGCCGGGCACGGCGACACAGGCGCGCAAGGCGCCGGCGGACGCTCAGGCGATGGGAGGTCGGATCAGATGCGGCAAGGCCGGCGCGGGGTAGGCCCGCGCCAACGCGCCGGCCGCGCGATCATGTGCGGCCAGCCGCGGCGCCTGGGGCAGGATCGGAACCAGCGACGCGCACACCTGCGGGCAGGCGCATCGGCATGCCGAGGATTCGCAGCAATCCGGCGCGCTCGGGTCGCAGGGTTTCGACGGCGCGGCGGGCGCATCGGCATGGCCCGCATCGCGCGGACTCGCCGCCATCGCCGGCGCATGTCCGGCGCAGTGCGAGCCGGCGGCGTTGCCTCTCGCCTCGCTCGCGTGTTCGCTCGACGGCATCGCCGTGGGCATGGACATCTGCACCGACGCCTTCGCCGACCAGACCCCGTTCAAAACCAGGATCAGGCTCAGCAACACGCGCAGCAGGACGGTCGATGCGGACATCGCCGCACGATAGCGCATCTCGATCGGTGCGCGGCATGCTTACTGGCGTGGGAAGGTTGCCGCGCGCGGTCGCGCGATGTCACCGGTCCGGCCGCGCATTCGCGTTGCGTCAACGATAGGCCGGCGGCGTCTTTTGTCCGTAATACACCGGCCAGTGGAGCACCGACGCGACCGGCTTGCCGTCGAGCACGGCCGGCCGATAGAACCACTGCAGCGCCGCGAGCATGGCCGCCTCGTCGATGTCCTGACGGCCGCTGGACACGCCGACCTTCAGGTTTTTCCGGCCGCCGTCGCGGTCGACCTGGATCAGCAGCACGACGTTGCCGCGAAGCTTTTCGTGCTTGACCGCGGCGGGCCACTTCGGCGGATTCGCCTTCATCGATGCGCTATCGGGCCGGGCCTGGACATCGACCTCGACCGACACCCAGCAGCGGTCATGCACCGGAAAGTCCACGGGCACGCGGATCTTTCCCGGCACGGGCTGGCCGCCTTCGACCGCGGGGAAGTACGTCCAATGCTTCGCCGCCTCCAGCGCCGCCTCGTCGAAATAGGCCTGGCCGCCGGATCGTTCGACCGTCGCCTTGCTGAACTCGCCGTTTTTGTCGATCTGCACCACCACGATCACGGTGCCGTCGACGCAGGCCTCGATCGCCTGCGTCGGGTACTTCGCCGGGTTGAGCCTGCGCGATGAAGGATCGATGCCGGCGCTGATATCCGAGGGCTGCTCGGCGGCGACGGACGCGGCGGCGACCAGGGCGACTGCGCCGAACAGGAGCGCGCCCGCTATTTGTTTCATGAGAATCCCTTCTTCGGTCCGTGGCCCATCTCGGCCCTCGGTGGTGGTTGTGTGGGCGAGGACCGGCACCCGGCGTAACCACCGGTCCGGCCTGCCTGCGGTCTTGGAGCCGGTCCCGGCCTCGGCGGCCAACCATGACTGCCATGAAACTGAAATACAACCGGCGTCCAATGTCTGTCATTCCGCACTCGTTTGTATTCGGTTCCATGCCGAAAGCCGCCAACCGCACCGTGGTCACCACCTTCCGCACCCAGCCGGGCGTCCGCGAGGCGCTGGAGGTCGCGGCGGGCATGGAGAACCGCAGCATGTCGAACCTGATGGAGCGGCTGGCGATCGAACACTGCCGCAGCAAGGGCATTCCGATCGCCGGACTGGAAGCCGACAACGACACGCGCGGCCATCGCGACCTATCCGGTCCATCGGGCTGATCCGCAATCGACACACAGGGGACGTGCTGATGAAGAAATTCCTGGGACCCGGCCTGGCCCTGCTGCTTCTGCTGGGCGTGGCCGCCGGGGTCGTGTTTTCGGCGAAGGACAAGCGCGCCGGCGACCAGGCCGCGCAGCAGGCCGCCGCGAACGACGCCGCGGCCGCGCGCCAGATCACCGTGCGGGTGCTGACCGGCTCGGAGAAGCTGGACTTCCTGCGCGACCCCGAACTGACCCGCATCCTCGCCGGCGAAGGCATGACGCTGGACGTGCAGAAGGCCGGTTCGCGCGAGATCGCGACTCGCCCCGACCTCAAGCAATTCGACGTCGCCTACCCGGCCGGCGCCGCCGCGGCCAAGAAGATCGCCGCGGTCACCGGCTCGCGCCGCGTGTTCAACAGCTTCTACACGCCGATGGCGGTGGCCAGCTGGAAGCAGTTGCTGCCGACGCTCGAAGGCAACGGCATCGTCCACCAGCAAGGCGGCACCTACTTCATCGTCGACATGCGCAAGCTGGTCGAGCTGATGGAAAAAGGCGCGCGCTGGAAGGAACTGCAGCCCAATCCGAACTACGCGGTCAGCAAGTCGGTGCTGATCACCAGCACCGACGTGCGCACCAGCAACTCGGCGGCGATGTACCTCGCGCTGGCGAGCTATCTGGCCAACGGCGACAACGTGGTCGACACCGAGACCGTCGCCGACGGCGTCGCCGATCGCCTGGTCCATCTGTTCGCCAAGCAGGGCTATCAGGAAGCCAGTTCGTCGGGTCCGTTCGAGGACTACGTGACCATGAAGCTCGGCAAGAGCCCGCTGGTGATGATCTACGAGCAGCAGTTCCTCGAATACGCCTTCAAGCATCCCGCCGTGGACCCGAACATGGTCCTGCTGTATCCGCAGCCGACCATCCTGACCAAGCACACCATCGTCGCGATCAGCGACAAGGGCGCGCGCTTTGCCGAGGTGTTCGAGCGCGATCCGCGCATCCAGGCGATCGCCCACCGCTACGGCCTGCGCGGCACCGACAACGCCGCGCTGTTCGCCCAGGCCAAGGCGCGCAAGCTCGAGGTGCCGCAGACCCTGGTCGACGTGGTCGATCCGCCGACCTACGACCTGCTCGAACGCATGATCTCCCGCATCGAATCCACTCTCGGACACTGATCCCATGACCATGCAGACTTCGTCGCAGACGCCGGAAGAAACCTCGGTCCTGACCCTGGACATGCCCGAACCGGCCGCGATCGTGCGCGAGCCCGACCAGGCCAGCGCGATGATCCCGTTCAAGGACGAGCTGCGCACGCAGCTGCTGACCCAGGCCGACGGCTTCATCCAGGACCTGCTGACCCTGGACCCGCATTCGGAGGACTTCCGCAGCCGCGTCGACAGCGCGTTCCGCCTGGGCCGCAAGGAAATCGGCGACAGCACATTGCTGACCAACAAGTTCCTCGACAAGAGTTTCGTCAAGGACGCCGACAGCCCGGCGTTCAAGGTGATGAGCGAGATGCGCATGCTGTTCGAGGACCTCAACCCCTCGAAGGAAGGCGACCTGCTCGGCGTGCACAAGCTGCTCGGCCTGATCCCGTTCGGCAACAAGCTGCGCGCTTACCTGCTGCGCTTCGACGCCGCCGGCGATTCGATCCGCAAGACCATCGACCATCTGTACGGCGTGCAGGACGAACTCGCGCGCGACGACCAGGCGCTGTTCGCCACCATGCAAAAGCTGCTGGAAGCGCTGACCCGGCTCAAGGCCGCCGATATGTTCGCCAACGAACTCGACGCCAAGCTGTCGGCCGCGATCGACGGCCTGAAGGCGACCGATCCGGCGCGCGCGAAAGCGGTCGAACAGGAAGTGCTGTTCTACGTGCGCCAGGCGAGCCAGGACATCAAGACTCAGATTCTGGTCTGCATCAACGGCTACAAGATGCTCGAAGGCCTGCGCAAGACCGGGCGCGAGCTGCGCAACGGCTGCGACCGCATGGCGACGATCGGCATGTCCAGCCTGTCGATCGCGGTGACCCTGGCGCGTGCGCAGGGCTATCAGATCAAGGTGATGGATGCGCTGGCGTCGAGCTCGAAGGCGATCGAAGGCCTGATCGCCTCGACCTCGACCCAGTTCGGCCAGCACGTCGACCGCGTCGCCGAGTTCCAGAGCAACCCGCTGATCGGCGTGCAGGCGCTGCAGACCGCGTTCGACACCACCTTCGCCGCGCTCGACCGCATGGACGAGTTCCGCGGCAAGGCGATCCAGACCATGGGCGTGAACATCGGCAACCTCAAGACCCTGATCGATAAGGGCGAGGCGCGCATGAACCGCGAAGGCACGGCGATCGCGGCGATGCAGCACGCGACCGCCGCGCCGGCCGGTCCGGTGGCGCTTTGACTTCGCCGGGGACCATGGCCATGACCGGATTCCTTCGCTTGCTCGCCGCCGGCCTGATCGCGTCCGCGCTGGCCGCGTGCGGCCATCAGTCCAGCGACGCGGCATCGGGCGACGACGCCAAGCCGCAGCATGCGTTCACCGTGCTGGCCGGTTCCGAGATCAAGGACGTCGACACCCAGCTCGGCGACGACATCCGCAAGGCGACCGGCATCGATGTGCGCTTCACCTACTCGGGCACGCTCGACGCGATCGACCGGCTCAACGCCGGCGAAGCCTTCGATGCGGTGTGGGTCAGCCACGGCAAGTACCTGGCGATGAACCCCACGCTCAAGTCGAAGATCAAGGCGCAGGAAAAAATCATGCTGTCGCCGGTGATCCTCGGCGTCAAAGCCTCCAAGGCCGCCGCGCTGGGCTGGGACAAGACCGACCCCACCTGGAAGGACATCGCCGACGCCGCCGGCAGCGGCCGCTTCACCTTCGGCATGACCAACCCGACCGCGAGCAACACCGGTTTCACCGCAGTGATCGGCATCGCCGCGGCGCTGGCGTCCAATCCCGATGCGCTGACCGAAGCCGACGTCGCCAACCCGGCGCTCAAGGCCTTCTACCAGGGCCAGCGCCTGACCGCCGGCTCCTCGGGCTGGCTGGCCGACGCCTACGCGGCCGACCCGTCCAAGGCCGACGGCCTCATCAACTACGAGTCGGTGATCCTCTCGCTCAATCACGGCGGCAAGCTGCCCGAGCCGCTGGTGCCGGTGTATCCCAAGGAAGGCATCATCACCGCCGACTATCCGCTGATGCTGCTCGACGCCGGCAAGCGCGGCGACTACGACACCCTGGTCGCGTATCTGCGCTCGCCGGCGTTCCAGACCAAGCTGTCGGCCGCGACCCTGCGCCGTCCGGTCAGTCCGGACGCGACCGCGGCGGCGGCGATTCCCAACCGCACCCTGATCGAACTGCCGTTCCCCGGCCAGCCGCAGGTGATCGATCGCCTGCTCGACAGTTTCCTCGCCGACATGCGCATCCCGTCGACCTCGCGCTACGTGCTCGACCTGTCGGGCTCGATGGAACGCGACGATCGCCTGGGCCAGCTCAAGACCGCGATGAACACCCTGGCCGGCGGCGACAGCGCGTCGCTGAGCTCGCGTTATGCGCGCTTCCAGAACCGCGAACGCATCGGTCTGCTGCCGTTCTCCAGCCGGCCGATGCCGACCCGCACCTTCGACATGGGCAGCGGCGCCGACAGCAACCGCGCCACCCTGGCGGCGATCCAGGCCGCGGTGGAACCGATGGCCGCCGACGGCGGCACCGCGATCTACGACAGCGTGCGCCAGGCGCTGCTCGAACTCGCCAGCGAAAAACGCAGCCGCCAGGACAAGCGCTACTACACCGTGGTGCTGATGACCGACGGCGAAAACAACGAAGGCATCGATCTGCGCGAGTTCCTGCGCTGGCGCGAGAGCCAGGACGATGCGGTCCAGTCGATCCGGGTGTTTCCGATCATCTTCGGCGAGGCCGACGCCTCGGAGATGAAGTCGCTGGCCGAGGCCACCGGCGGCAAGGCCTTCGATGCGAAATCGCAATCGCTCGCGCTCGTGTTCAAGGACATCCGCGGCTACCAGTGACATCATCGATCGATGGATAAGCCAGTCGCCCTTCCCGCCGCGAACAAGCTGCAGCTGTATCTGTACAGCACGCGCAACATCGTCGGCTGCTGCCTGGGCGCGGTCGGGCTGGCGCTGCTGTTCACCGGAGTGATCGGCACGGGCTGGCCGTTGATCGTGGCCGGGCTGTACGCGGCCGGCGCGATCGGCTGGCCGCGCAGCACCCTGGCCGACGCGGTGGCGAACCACGAGATCTCAGCCGATCAATTGGTGCAGCATCTGGACCGGCTGGTGAGCCAGGTCGCCAAGGCC
Organism: Lysobacter capsici; assembly: GCF_018732085.1. Lineage (NCBI taxonomy): Bacteria > Pseudomonadati > Pseudomonadota > Gammaproteobacteria > Lysobacterales > Lysobacteraceae > Lysobacter > Lysobacter capsici. The sequence goes on from NZ_CP076103.1 coordinate 6,149,609, forward strand.
TTGCCGGCCGCGGCGCTGGAATCGCTGCGCAGCATCCAGAACACCTTGCGCGAGCTGTTGCCGCGCCTGCGCGCGCTCAAGGACTCCAGCGCGCTGTCGGCGCAATCGGCCTTCACCATCCAGGAAACCCTGCGCCGCTATCTGCCCGACATGCTCGCCAGCTATCTGCGCTTGCCGCCGGCATTCGCGAAGATGCAGGCGCTCGAGGACGGGCGCACCGCCGCGCAGACCTTGACCGACCAGCTGCAATTGCTGGACGCGTCATTGAAGAAGATCGCGCAGGAAGCCTTCGCCGGCGACGCCGAAGCCCTGATCGACAGCGGCCGGTTCCTGCAGCAGAAGTTCGATCCCAAGCCGGCGTACGAACTCGCCGCCGATGCCAGGCCCAAGGATTCCAAGCCCTGACCGCAACTCGCGATCAAGGCGACGCCCGCGACCCGAGGCGAGCCGCGGGCGTCACCGGCCAGCGTCAGAGCGGGCAGGGGTGGGTGCCGTCTCCGCGCTTGAGGCACTTGATCAGGTTCGCATCGCACTGGGTGCTGGTGCCGGCGGCAACGCACAGGTCGTAGGTATTCCAGCAACGGGTGCAGGCATCCGTGGCCGCGCTGGCGCTCATGAACATCGAACAGCCGAAGACGAATGCGGCCAAGGCCGCGGTGGTGCGTCGCTGCATCTTCATGAAAATCTCCGTTTAGTTGTGTGCTTCCCTACCGCCCGGCCAATCGTTGGCGGGGCCGGCCGATGGTAGGCCTGGGCGAAAATCGTGTCCACACGCGTTGGATCGGCGGCGACAGGCGGCGCGTCTGGGCGTTTCGCGCAGGCATGGCGACGAGACCACATCGGCGCTCGGGTCGAATGCCTTCGATCTCATGATGCGCGAGCGATCGCGCGCATCCTTGGTCGCCATCGTGCGGACGCAGCGGCGGCCGCGACGTTTATGATGGCGTATCGGCCAATCCTGGATGGCGCATTGAACGCTCCTGTCGCGACAAAGAGATGGCGCATCCGGCGCCGCTGGTACGTCCTGACGGCGTTGCTGCTGGTGTTGGCGGCGTTGTGGCGGCAGTTTCCCGGCCCGCGTTTCGGCCTGGCCTTCACGCTCGCGACCGGCATCGGCCGCGACGCACTGCAGCATCGCATCGACGCACTGGAAGACGCGGCGATCCGGCGCGCGCCGATGAGTGCACAGGACAAACAATTCCTCGGCGATTTCTACCGCACCCTGGCCAGCGGCGGAAAACTGGTGATCCTGGCGCGGCAGACCGGTCGCATGATGGATCACTATCTCGACGGCTCGGGCCGCGACTATCGCCTGGATCCGGCGATCTTCACCGGCAACGCCAAGGTCCGCGCGCAGATGGCGCTGCTGGACAAGCGCGTCGCCGGTTTGCCCTGCCTCGATGGGCAACGCTACTCCAGCGAGACGTTCTACATGCCCGACCGCAGCCAGACCGATTCGGTGTTCGGCCTGTACTACGGCAGCGTGCACCTCACTCGGAAAAACACCGCCAAAGGCTGCAGTCGCCACTGGCGCGCGGAGGTGCCGTGGGTATGGCCGTCGTATCCGAGCCTGCGAGCGAAGTACGGCGACCCGCACGCGGAAAGTTTTCCGCTGCCCAATCTTCAATCGTTTTTTCTCGGCCCGCGACGCGCGCTGCGGGTCGACAACGGGCTGGGCGAGTATCTGACCCAGCTCGGACTGGCGAAGTCGTTCCTGGCCTATGCGCAATGGGACGAAGCACCGCGAGCCGCCGCTGCGAAATGATCGGCTGCGCGTGCTCGCGATTGATCCGGACTTCCTCGATTGCGTATTTTTGCCCGTCCGCGCGCCGCGACGACGCGAAACGCACGAACGCATCGGCCACCCAGGCCCGGCGACGAAGGAACGCAACAACCTCGCACTTCAGGAGCCGCACCATGCCGATGGACGATCGAATCTGGAACTTGATGGTGGCCGCCATCGGGCAACGCATCGACAGCGCGCCCGCGCTGGCCTTGATCGAGGCCATCGGCGCCAAGCCGCTGCGCGCGGTGACCCCGCGCAACCTCAACGATCACAGCTCTTCGAAGCAGTTGGGCATCACCGTGAGTTCGAAACCCACGCCGAAGCACCGGCCGTATTGGCCCGAGCGCAAGGAAAAGCGCGCCTACATCAACTACATCACCCAGATCATGATCGGGCCGGCCTACTCCGGCCCGTTGCCCGGCGGCCTGCGCTGGGGTCTGAGCAAGCCCGAACTCGATGCCATCGCGCGTTTCGAACTGCGCGGCTCGGACGGCATCCCGTACTGGAATTTCGAAGCGCCCGCTCCGCAGGTGACGCTCGCCGCGACGACCTCCAGCTATGCGCTGTTCCCCGCAGACCAGCCGGCTTTCGACCGGATCTGGATGCAGTTGGATGAAGAATCCGACTTCGTGTCCGCCTACGCCGAGTACGAACAGACCAAGCCGCTGGTGTATGTCGAGGACGCCTTCTTCACCGTGTGGTGCGGTTTGAACGGGCTGCTGGACGAACAACGATTCGACGCGCAGGTGCTGCAACCGCTGCGCGATCGCTCGACCACGCCGCTGGCGTTTCTGCACGGTCCTTGCGGCCGGCTGCTGTGGAGCGCCGACATCCGGCCGCAGCATCTGGCGTTCGTGGCCTTGTACTACAACGGCATCGGCCTGCCGGACGAGCAACGCTGGGTGTCCGATATCAACAAGGCGTTCATGATCTCCAACCATTTCCAGGACGATCCCGAGCGGATGACCCAGGACGACTGGGCCAACTACGACGCGATCGCGCCGCTGATCGATGAACGGCTCGCGCAGTGGCAGCGCGGCGAACTCAAGGCGAAGGCCAGGACGCCTCGTTAGTCGCATCGCATCGAACCGGACCGGACCGGACCGCGCGGCCGCGCGTCGGCACAGCCAGAGAGTGGATCGCTAAAGATTTCGATAGCCGCGTCTACGCGCGGCTGGTCATATGACGCCTCGAACAGCGCCACGGAGGTCTCCCTGGCGAAACCCTCTCGGAGCAACGCATGACCACCCTCGATCGGACCGTCACCGTGTTCGGTGCCTATGGCCATACCGGCCGTTTCGTCGTCGCCGAGTTGATCGCGCGCGGCTGGACGGCGATCCTGTCCGGTCGCGATGCGGCCAAGCTGGCCGCGTTGGGCCGCGCATTTCCCGGCCTGGAGCAGCGGCCCGCATCGATCGAAGACGCCGCGTCGCTAGATCGCGCGCTCGACGGCGCCGCGGCGGTGATCAATTGCGCCGGGCCGTTTCTGGACACCGCCGCGCCCGTGATCGAAGCCGCGCTGCGCGCACGCATCCACTATCTCGATGTCTGCGCCGAGCAGCAGGCGGTGATCGAGGTCTACGAACGCTTCGCCGAAGCGGCGAATGCCGCCGGCATCACGATCCTGCCGGCGATGGCGTTCTACGGCGGCCTCGCCGATCTGCTCGCCACCGCGGCGCTCGGCGACTGGACGGATACCGAGTCCATCGAAATCGCGGTCGCGCTCGACAGCTGGCATCCCACCGTCGGCACGCGCCTGACCGGCGAGCGCAATCACTACCGGCGCCGGGTGGTGTCGAACGGCGCGCTGGCGTTCCTCGCCGATCCCGCACCGACGCGCGAATGGATCTTTCCCGAGCCGTTCGCCGCCCAGGACGTGGTCGCGGTGCCGCTGTCGGAAATCGTCACCCTGTCGCGGCATGTGCGCAGCGACGAAGTGCATTCGTACATGAACCTCGCACCGCTCAACGACCTGCGCGATCCGCACACGCCGGCCCCGACGCCGATCGACGCGCAGGGACGTTCGTCGCAGCTCTTCGTGATGGACACCGTGGTGCGCAGGAACGGACAAGCACGTCATGCCAGCGCGAGCGGACGCGACATCTACGCGATCACCGCGCCGCTGGTCGTGGAAGCGCTGCAACGCATCGGCGATGGGCGCAGCCGCGCGACCGGAGTCGTCGCGCCCGGCGAAGCGTTCGATGCGCGCGAGTTTCTCGAAGCGTTGCCGGCGCTGAACCTGTCGTTCCGGGAGGAGTGAGGTTTACGCCGCCGTGGCATCGTGGCAACCATCGAGGCGTTTCGGCGCATGGATGAAGGGCCGGACCGTTTCGCGGCCCGGCCTTTTCATTCGAACCGGCGACTCACGAGCCGCCCGATTACGACCCGTGAATCGATGCCGCAACCTCGCGGCAAGCGCTAGATCTTGAAATCGTCGAACGCCACCTGCTCGTCCGGCACGCCGAGGCGATGCAGCAACTGCCGCGTCGCCGCCAGCATCGCCGGCGGGCCGCACAAGTAGAAATCGCATTCCAGCAGTGCGGGATGATCCTTCAACAGGCGATCGTGCGCGGCCTCGTGCACCAGGCCGCGCACCAGCGCGTCGTCGCATTCGGCCGCTTCCGAGAGCACCAGATGCCAACTGAAGTTGGCGTTGCGCTGCGCCAGCAACGCCATCTCGTCCACGTACGGCGCATCGCGCAGCACCCGCGCGCCGTACCAGTAATGGATGCGCTCTGGCGCACCCTCGCTGAGCAGCGAATGGATCATCGCGCGCAGCGGCGCCATGCCGGCGCCGCCGCCGATGAAGACTTTCTCGCGCGCGTTCGGGCGGATCGCGAAGTCGCCGAACGGGCCGCTGAAGCGGACCCGGTCGCCGGGCTGCAAGGTGTAGAGATAGGTCGACCCCTTGCCCGGCGGTTGGCGCTTGCGGTCCTGCCGACCGGGGCTGAAACGCGCCAGCAGGGTCAGGCGGCCGTCGCTCGCATCGATCGGCAACGACAACGAATACGAGCGGCGCACGGCCTCACGGTTGGACAAGGTATCGGGCAAGTCCAGCGCGGCCCAGTCGCCGTGATGCTCTTCCGGCCGGACAATGCGATCGCACGGCAGTTCGTAGTCGGGCACATGCACTTGCAGATAGGCGCCGGGCTGGTACTCCGGTCCCGGCGCCTGCGCCGGCTTGAGCACGATCTCGCGCAGGAACGGCGTGACCGCGGTGACTCGCTCGACCATGGCCTCGTGCTCGGTCCACAGACTCGCGCCGCCGGCCACCTCGACCTCCATGTCGGCGTCCAGCGGCAGATTGCAGGCCAGGCGATGACCGATCTTGAGCTTGCTCTCGCTCAGGTGCGCGCGATCGGCCGCGGTCGGCGCGGGCGGCACGCCGCGGTAACGCACCTCGCACAGCCCGCAGCTCTGGCCGCCGCCGCAGTTGGACGGCAGTTGCAGGCCGTTGCGCGCCAAGGCCACGTACACGCTGTCGCCGGCCGCGGCCTTGACCGTGCGCAGCTTGCCGCCGTTGGGCGCGTACACGGTGAGTTCGCGCGCGCGACGCCAACGCTGCGGAACGAACTCGCGCAGATGGAAACTGGCGACCAACAGCCACACGCCGGTCAACGCCAACCACAGGCCGCCGATACCGGCGCCGATCACCAGCGGGTTGTTGAAGTTCGAGCGATTGGCGTAGTCCATGATGTGCAACATCCAGAACACATCGAACAAGCGCCAGGTGCTGTTGCGATGTTCCAGCACTTCGCCGGTCTGCGCCGACAGGTACACCGTGGTGTCCTGCGCGTCGTCGAAATCGACCCGCCACGAGCGCGCATCGTGATCGCGCACTTCCTGGGTCCAGTCGAGCAGGATCGGCGCGCGCGGCTTGCCGGGCCCGCTGTACGAGGCGACGGCCAGCGCGCGAGCGAGTTCGCGGTCGATGACCACGGCGCGGCCGCTGCGGGCATCGAACAGGCGCTCGCGCTTGCCGTCTAGAACTTGATAGACCGGGCGATCGAGCAACCAGCCCGACACGATCACCTGCGCCGAGCCGGCCTGCTTCAAGACCTCGCCCGCCGCCAGCACGTCCGCCGGCCAGGCGCGCGGTGCGTGGTCGTGCGCGCGGAATTCGTGGCCCTGCACTTTGTCGTGCGGCAGCAATCCCATCATCAGGCCGCTCGCCATCCACAGCACGAACTGCAGGCCGATCAGCAGGCCGACCCATTTATGCAACCAACGCATCCACGGCGTCATGCGGTTCGCCTCCAGCGGAAGCTGTAGAACACCAGCCACGCGCCGCTCAGGGCGAACAGCAGTCCGACCGACGCGGCGATGCGCAACAAGGTGTTGTTGACGTCGCTGCGTTCCTGGTAATCCATGATGTGGAACATCCACAGGAAATCGAACCAGCGCCACAGGCTGTGGCGACGCGCCAGCAGATCGCCGGTGTCGGGCGAAAAATAGAACGTGGTCGCGCCGCTGTCGGCGAAACGCACCGCCCACATCGGCACCGGCCGTTTCGCCACTTCCTGCGGCGCCTTGGTCACCCATTCCACGCCGATGATCTCGGCCTCGCCCTGGTAGGCCTTGCGCGCGAGCGCGACCACCGTGCCGCGTTCCAGCGGGGTGATCTTCGCGCCGCTGCGCGCGTCGATCAGCGAGGCCTGTTTGTCTTGCCCGATTTTTTCCTGCTTGACCTCATACACCTCCTGGTCCAGCAAGCGCTTGAGCTTGATCGAGGTGATGTTGGGATAGCGATCGAGCAACGCGGCCTGCCCGATCCGCGGCGTGGCGGCGGCGAGCGATTCGTTATGCGCGTGGGCGAGGTGATCGCCGTGAATGATCTCGAGCGGAACGACGGTCATGTAGACCCCGCTGATCATCCAAAGCAGCGCCTGCACGCCGATGATCAGGCCGATCCACTTGTGGGCGCGGCGCGCCCAGAATGCGGGTTTCATAAGATGTCTCGCAATGCCTGGATACCCTGCCCGCCCCACCGGCTCGCGCCGATGGAACGGGCACCGTCGACTACCAGCGGTAACCGAACCGCGCATACCAACGCCGACCCAGCAGATCGTAGGTCATGGTGTCGGTGTTGGCGTCGGTGTAGCTCTGGATGAAGGGCGGCTTCTTGTCGAACAGGTTGTCGATCCCGAACGACACGTCGAACGATTTCGCCGGCGAGTACTTGAGCTGCACGTTGTGATAGCTCACGCTCGGCGAGTGATCGCCGATGTCGCCGCGCGCGGCATTGATGTCGTCGGCCTTGCCGATGTACTGCAGGCTGTAGGTGCCCGACCATTCATCGCGGCTCATCGTCAACGAGGTGAACGCGCGCCAATGGGTGTAGCTGCCACGCCCGCCGGTGATCTTGCCCGCGTAGTGGATGACTTCGGCCCCGGGGAACGGGCGCACGTCGTACTTGTCCAGATACGACACGTCCAGGCTAAAACTGGAATCGAAGCCGGCCAGGTCGAACTCGTACAGACCGCCCAGGTCGATGCCCGACACGCGTTCGTCGGCGGCGTTGACCGGCTGCGAAGACAGGAAGTCGACCTCGCCGGTGATCGGGTTGCGGGTGAAGTTCTCGTTGCTGCAGAACGGATGCGCCAGGCCCGGGGTGTTGTAGCAGATCGCCAGCTTGGTCGATCCGTCGATGCGCTGGATCGCGTTGTCGATGCGGATGTTGAAGTAGTCCGCGGTCAAGGTCAGGCCCGGCGCGAAGCCCGGTGTCCACACCGCGCCGAGGGTCAGCGAGCGCGCGTCTTCCGGTTCCAGGTTGTTGTTGCCGCCCGAGGTGGTCAGGATGGTGTTGCCCGGTTGCACGTAACCGGCCGGCACGCCGTAGGCCTGGCAGTTCTGCCGCAGCTGCGAACCGGCCGGCTGGCTGGCCCAGCCGCTGCACGGATCGGTGGTGGTCAGGTTGCCTTCGGCGATGCCGCCGAACAGCTCGGGGATGTTGGGGATGCGGAACGCGGTCGCGTAGTTGGCGCGCAACTTCAACGACGGCACCACCTGCCAGTCCAGCCCGACCTTGTAATTGATGTCTTCGCCGAACAGGTCGTAATCGGAGTAACGCACCGCCGCGTTCAAGGTCAACGATTCGGCGAAGCGACGGCCTTGCAGCAGCGGCACGGCGAATTCGGCGAAGGCTTCCTTGGCCAGGTATTCGCCGGCGATCGTATCTTGTTGGTTGGTGTTGGCGATGCCGAGCACGGTCAGCGGGTCCGGATCGCGCCAGCCGCGCTCCTTGCGCACCTCGATGCCCGAGGCGAAACCGACCCAGCCGGCCGGCAGTTCGAACAACTGGCCGCTCAGGTTCGCGGTGAAGCTTTTCTGCTCGTTGCCGCCGTGATCGCGGGTGGTGAACAGGATGTAGTCCAGCACCTTCTGCGAGATATCGCCGTAACCGAGGTAATCGCCGCACGGAATCGCCGCGCCCGGCGCGTTGCTGCAGATCGCCGGGTTGAGCGTGTTGTCGACGCGGTCGAGATTGGCGACCTTGGTCGATCCGTCGGTGCCGGTGTTGCGGCCCCAGTTGATCGCCGCCGACCAGTCCCAGTTCATGCCGAGGCGTCCTTCCAGCCCGACCACCGCGCGGAAGGTGTTGGTTTCCTGGAAGAACTCGCGCGGCCCGGCTTCCTGCAGGCGCCTGCGTTGCAGCAGCAGGTTCTGCCCGGTCGGATTGGTCGGGTGATTGGCGGCGATGTTGATCGGGCGGTAGACGCCCAGTCCGCCCGGCGCCGCCAGCTGGTCCGACTGACGGTTGGTGTACATCAACTCGGTGAACAGGCTCAGCTCGTCGCTCAGGTGCATGTCGCCCAGCACGCTGGCGCTGATGCGCTTGATCGGGTTGACCGCGTTGAGGGTCGGGTTGCCGTTGTAGTTGTGCTTGGCGGCCGAATACGGTTCGTAGAAATTGCCGTTGCCGCCCAGCACCTGGTTGAAGTTGACCCGCCGGCCGTCGGCGAGCAAAGCGCGGCCGCCGATCGTGGTCGAACTGCCGACGCACTCCAGGCGGCCGTCGACTTCGCCCAGGCCGCACGGCGCGCGCGAAGCCATGTTGACCGTGCCGCCTTCGGAATAGCTCAGGCCCGCCATCAACGAACCGCGATCGCTGTGGGTGCCCCAGACCAGGTCGAACGCGGCATCGTCGCCGTCGTTCTCGAAGGTCTGACCGTAGCGCACCGCGACTTCGGCGCCGTCGTACTTTTTCTTGGTGATGATGTTGACCACGCCGGCGACGGCGTCGGCGCCGTAGATCGCCGAGGCGCCGTCCTTGAGCACTTCGATGCGCTCGATCAACGCCACCGGGATCATGTTGAGATCCACCGAACTGTTGGCGCCGGTGCCGCCGTTGACGACGCGGCGGCCGTTCAACAGCACCAGGGTGCGGTTGATGCCCAGGCCGCGCAGATTGACCTGGCTGGTGCCGTAGCCGTTCTCGGCCCAATACGCGTTGGACTGGCTGCCGGCGAAACCGGCCGAGGCCGGCAGGCGCTGCAGCAAGGTGTCGACCGAGGTGGCGCCGGAACGTTCGATCGCTTCGGCGTCCAGCACCGTGACCGGGCCGACGCCCGACAGCTGCAGCCGCTTGATGTGGCTGCCGGTGACCTGCACCGCGTCGAGCGTGGTGGCTTGCTCGGGGGCTTGCCCGGCCGCCGGTTGCGCGCCGCCGTCCTGGGCGAACGACGACGGAACAAAACCAACGCACAGCAGCAGGCCTACGGCCGCCGCGAGGGGGTCGCGCTTGAAAAACATGGGTTCTCTCTCCCCGAAAGGTATGACGTGTTCGAAGCCGGCCCGCGGCCCCTGGTCAGGAACCAAGCGAATGCCAAGGGCGCGGCGGAATGTCGCCGGAGGCGACCGAACAGGGTCAGGCGATCGGAGGTCGGAACAGTCGCGAGATTTCCTCGCCGGCCGGCGGCAGCAGCGGCTGGGCGAGATAGGCCGAGGCCAGCAGATACTGGGCGGCGAACAAGGGCGCGTTGCGCCCCGGGAAGAAGGTCAGCATGCAGCTGCAGGCGCAGCCGGACAGGCCGTCGCAATCGCAGTCGTCGTGATGGGCCAGCGGCGAGGCGGGATCGTGGCCGGCGGTTTGCTTGCCCGCATCAACGCCGGCGGCAACATCGGCGGCTTTTGCCTTGGCCTGGGCGGCCGTCGCGTTCGAATGATGCGATGCACTGCTCTGGGTAGCGCGCCCCAGCTCGTTCACCGCCATCCGCGTCGCCGCCCACGCGCTGAAGATTCCGTCCGTGCAGAGCACCAGAATAAGGGCAATTCGCAGTAGCACGCGGAGCGACGGCATGAGCGTGTAGCGAGACCATGAGCTTGTATATACCACAGCAATAACATGCCTATACAAGCACTGTCAAACACATTGCGTTGCAGCATGCGCGGCCGTTGGCGCGGTTGTATAGACCTGTAATGCTACGGCGCATGGACGCTCCCAAGCCGCACTATCTCAAGCTCAAGCACTACATTCTTCGGCATGTCACCGACGGCGACTGGAAGCCCGCCAGCCGCATTCCCAGCGAGAACGACCTGGTCAAGAAGTTCGGCATCTCGCGCATGACCGTGAACCGCGCGCTGCGCGAATTGACCGACAGCGGCGTGCTCGAACGCGTCCAGGGCGTGGGCACCTTCGTCGCCGGGCCGAAGGCGGAATCGGCGATGTTCGAAGTGCGCAGCATCCGCGACGAGATCGTGTCGCGCGGCCAGATCCACAGCGTGCAGGTGCTGACCTGCGAGGCGGTGCAGGCGCGCGCGACGGTCACCGCGCAGTTCGCGCTGGCGCCGGGCAGCGAGCTGTTCCACACCCGATTGCTGCACAACGCCAACGGCAAACCGCTGCAACTGGAAGACCGCTTCGTCAACCCGGCCTGCGCGCCCGAGTACCTGGAGCTGGATTTCCACGCCGAGATTCCGCACCAGTACCTGATGCGGGTCGCGCCGCTGGAACGCACCGAGCACGTCATCGAAGCCGAAGTCGCGCACAAGCGCATGGCCGCGCAACTGGCCGTGCACGAAGGCGACCCGCTGCTGGTGCTGACCCGGCGCACCTGGTCGCGCAGCCAGGTCGCCAGCTATGTGCGGCTGATCTGTCCGGCCTCGCAGTACCGCTTCGTGGGCTCGTTCTCGGTCGGCGATTCGCGCTAGCCACGCCGTCGCCGCAGCGGCCACCTCACCGGTCGGCGGCCGGGGTTTGCGCGGGCTATAGTGCCCGCCGTTTCCTCACGATCGCGCGCCATGAACCTCATTGCCCACGTAGAGATTCCGGTCCTCGACCTGGACCGCGCCATCGGCTTCTACAGCAGCGTCTTCGGCATCGCGTTCGGCCGGAGCGTGCAGGTCCACGACAGCACGATGGCGTATTTCCCGTTCGAGCCGGGCCAGGGCGGCGCCAGCGGCGCGCTCGCGCAGGGCCCGGAATATGCGCCGTCGACGACCGGCGCGGTGGTGTATTTCAGCGTGGACGATGTCGGCGCGACCCTCGACAAAGCCGTCGCGTTGGGCAGCACGATCCTGTTCCTGGCGTCCGCGGTCACCCAGCAAGGCATGATCGCCGAGATCAGCGACAGCGAAGGCAATCGCATCGCGATCCAGTCGCGCTGACGGTGCTCGGGTTGTCCGCCGCTCGCTGCCGAGACGATCGCGGCGGTGAATCAGCGCGGCGCCGGGCAAGGATGCTGGCCGTCGCCGTAGCTCAGGCAGCCGAGGTAGGACGAGAAGCAATAGGCCGGATCGACGCCGCCGCTGCTCAGGCAGGATTCGTAGTTGCGCTCGCAACGCTTGCACACGTCGGTCGCGGCGTTCGCGCTGACGAACATCGACATGCCGAACACGAATGCGGCCAATGCCACGGTGCGGATTGCCTGCGGTTTCATCGAAGCCTCCTGAAGTTTCGGTTGCCGACGCTTGCGCCGGGCGTGGCGCCTTGCATGGCCGCTCGATCGTAGGCGCGCGGGCAGACGCGATTTGTGCGCGGCGACGCAGTTCGTCGGGCCAGCGATCGACGCGGGCCGATCGGTATTGCGGCGCAGCACCGCCGGGTTGATTCAATAACGAATCGATCCGCGCATGCCGCCGGATCGCGCGGTTCGGGTTTTTTGATCGACCGCGTCTGTACTAGGGCAGGGACTTGCCGACCACGCACCTCGCTCGCATCGCGCTATCCGCGCACTCGCCCGGAGGCGCCCGCGAAACGTCGTGCCTGCGTCGTATCGACGCCAACAGGAGAACCACCATGTCGAAACTCAGAACCGCCCTCTTCGCCGCCGTCTCCGCCATGACCTTGCTCGGTGCCGGCTCGGCCGGCGCGAGCACGTTCCAGGTATGGGACAGTGCGATCTCGAACTGGTCCAACAACGGCGTCACCCATTTCACCGGGCCGACGTCCGCCTCGTACGTGGGCATATCGATTCCCTGCAATGCCGACATCACCGTGTCGGTCGTCGCCGGCGTGGCCACCGTCACCAATGCGACGTTCTCGGGTTCCACCGCCTGCTCCGGGATCGTGCCGTACTTTCTGCCGTGGGCGGTGACGGCCGCGCCCTACACCGGCGGCAATCCGCCGTTCGCCGGCGCGCCGACGCTGTCGCCGGTGCTGTCCAGCATCACCATCAGCGGAATCAAGCTGTATCTCCCGCCGCCGATCAACATCAATTGCCCCGGCACCACCGGTTCCATCACCGGAGTATTGGATGTCACCGATCAGCTCGGCGCGCCGCCGGCGGCCCCCACGCCCAATCGGCTCGCATTCAAGGGCAACCTCGGTCCCTGCGCCGTGCAGACCCGCACCAGCACCGCGCCCAACAGCCTGGTCGCCAATCCCGCGGTGCGCATTCTCTAGCGCGGCGCACGCGGCCTGGTTCGATCGTATCGGTTCGCTGCGACAGCGAGCGCAGCGAGCGATACGCATCCGATCGTGATCCGACGCGATCGAAATGCGGGCGCGATTCGAACGGCGCGGCCGGGCTTGTCACCCGGCCGCGTCCGACCGATCGCACGCATCGTCCATCGACGTCCAACCGGAGCCTCATCATGTCGAAACTCAGGACCACGCTACTCACGCTCGCCGCGACCACGAGCGTGTTCGCCGCCGCATCGGCCTCGGCCGCATCGTTCGAAGTGTGGAACGGCGCGAGCTGGACGGACAACGGCATCGTCCACTTCGTCGGACCGACCACGCTGGCGTACCTGGGCACCCAACTGCCCTGCGACGCCGATTTCACCGTCGCGATCGTTGCGGGCGCGGCCAATGTCACCAACGCGAGCTTCAGCGGCGTGTCGGCGTGCAGCTCGATCGGTTCCTACAACCTGCCGTGGCCGGTGGCCGCGCCGATTCCCTACACCGGCGCGAATCCGCCGTTCGCCGGCGCACCGACCTTGTCGCCGACGCTGTCGACGGTGAAGATCAGCGGCATCCGCCTGCTGGCGTTCGCCTACTGCCCGGGCGCCACCACCACCGGTTCGATCACCGGTGTGCTCGATGCGAGCGATCAAGCCGGCGCGACGCCCGCGAACAATCGCTTCGTGTTCAAGGGGCTCCTGGGGCCTTGCGCGGTGCAGAGCCGAACCAACACCATCCCCTACAGCCTGCAGGCGGACATCCCGGTGCGGGTGGTGCCCTGAGGTCGCGACCTCGCAGCCGAGCGAATCGTTACCCAGGACAGACAGCCGAGTCGAACCGCTCGCCTGTCTGTCCACACCGCTTTAAACCATTACGCGGCCGACATCATCTCAAGCCTTCCTGTCACTGGCGAACCCGCCCGAGGAAGCTGCATGTCATCCGGAACGTACCGCGCCATGACGATCGTCGTCGCCGTGTTGTTGTCGTGGCCCTGGCCGGGCGCGGCGGCGGCGAGCATGGACCAGGCCAACGCGCAGGCGCGGCAACTGATTCAAAAGACGATGAAGGATCGGCGCATCCCGGGCCTGCAGATCGCGGTGGTCAAGGACGGCAAGGTGGTGCTGTCGGAAAGCTACGGTCTGGCCAATGTCGAGAACCGCTTGCCCGCAACCAAAACGACGCTGTTCCCGATCAACTCGGCGACCAAGTCGTTCACCGGCGTGGCGATGATGCAGCTGGCGCAAGCCGGGCTCGTGGACCTCAACGCCCCGGTGTCGCGCTACCTGGACGACGTGCCCGAGGCATGGCGCGCGGTGCGCGTGCGCCAGTTGCTCGCGCATACCTCCGGGCTGCCCGATATCCTCGACGAGCAGGGCCTGCTCGGCGGCGGCACCGAGTCCAATGCGTGGACGCTGGTGAAGAACCTGCCGATGCAGGCCGCGATCGGCGAGCGCTTCGAGTACAACCAGGTCAACTATGCCCTGCTCGCCCGGATCATCGCCAAGCAGACCAAGCTGCCGTACGAGCGTTACCTCGCGCAGCGTCAGTTCGCCGTCGCCGGCATGCCCTCGACCCGGTTCGGCGACAGCTACGACCTGGTTCCCGGCGCGGCCACGATCTACAGCTACTTTCCGCGCAAGACCGACGACCCGGGCAGCGCCGAGCGCCTGTCGCATTGGTTCTACGACATGACGCCGAGCCTGTGGGCAGGCGGCGGCATCCAGACCACCGCCGATGACGTCGCACGCTGGATGGTCGCGCTGTCGGACGGCCGGTTGATCAGCGCCGCCAGCCTGCGCGGCATGTGGACGCCGGAGAAATTGAACGATGGCAGCGATGGAAGCTGGTCGGCCGGCTGGCCGGTGCTCGGCACGCCCGCGAATCCGCAACGCGCGGGTATCGGCGGCGCCCGCGCAGCGTTTATCGTCTATCCGGACGACAAGCTCGCGGTGATCGTGCTGACCAACCTGGTCGGGGCGAATCCCGAGCGTTTCATTCCGCAGATTGCCGCACTGTATCAACCGACGCAGCGCGCGGCGGCGCCATGATCCGCAGCGGCAATCGCTCACGCTTGAACGTCCCCGTCATCGCCCATCGGAGCAAGACCGTGCGCAAACTGTTCGCCATCGCAGGACTGTCCCTGGGCCTGATCGGCCCGGTCATCGCCCAGCCGCAAGTCGACCTGTCCACCCTCGACACCGGCATGACCGGGCCGCGCGCACAGGTGCTGGTGCTGGGCTCGGTGCATCTGTCGGGCATGCCCAAGAGCTTCAAGCCCGAATCGCTGGAACCGGTGCTCGACCGGCTCGCCGCGTTCAAGCCCGAGCTCATCACCATCGAGGCGCTGTCCGGCGAAACCTGCGACCTCGTCGCGCGCCACCCGGCCGTGTACGCGCCCGAGGACGTGGACCGGTTTTGCCGCGACCCCGCGCCGGCGCGGGCCGCGACCGGCTTGGACGTGCCCGCGGCCATCGCCGAGGTGCGCAAGACCTTGAAGACCTGGCCGGCGCAACCCACGCCGGCGCAGCGGCGGCGACTGGCGGCGACCTTCCTGGCCGCCAACGAAAGCGGCTCGGCGTTCGTGCAGTGGCTGTACTTGCCCAAGTCCGAACGCCATGTCGGCGACGGCCTGGACGCGGCCCTGGTGACGCAGTTGCAGAAGTTCGAAACGCGCAACGACGAGAGCTTCCAGATCGGCGCGCGTCTGGCGGTGCGGCTGGGGCTGCAACGGCTGTACGCGGTGGACGACCACACCGGCGACAACGTCACCATCGACGACGGGGAGCGCTACGGCAAGGCGATCCAGAAGGCCTGGGACACCGCCAGCGCGGCCGCCCTGGCCTCGCGCAAGCAGCAAGACACCTTGTCGGAGCAATCGCAGATGCTGGCGCTGTACCGGCTGATCAACACGCCTCAAGCGCAGCGCCTGGCGATCGACGCCGACTTTGGCGCGGCCATGCGCGACACCTCGCCGCAGCACTACGGCCAGTTGTATGTCGCCGGCTGGGAAGGGCGCAATCTGCGCATGGTCGCCAATATCCGCGCGGCCTTCGGCGACTACCCCGGCGCGCGCGTGCTGTCGATCGTCGGCGCCTCGCACAAGCCCTGGTTCGACAACCTGCTCGGGCAGATGCAGGGCGTGGATGTGATCGATGCCGAAAAAATCCTGAAGTAATCGCGCGACCGGGCCGCGGCGTGGCTATCGTCACCGCACCGCGGCCGCTGCGTGCGACGCCCAGCCTTGAGCGCGATGGTGCGGCCGCCGCGCGCCGGCTCACTCCAAGAAGGGCATGCAATGCGAAGGGCTATCAGGTCGAATCGCCCTGATCCGTTCGCATGGCTTGAGCCGGCGCTGCGGCGGGGGTCAAAGCAGGCCGAAGGCGCGACACTGGCAAGCGCCTCTCCATGGGCCGCCAGCGTGATCGCGCGGCGGCCCGCGCCGTGATCTGCGATCACGTAGACAGGGGGATCGATCTGCGACGATGCCGATAAGTGGATCGAACGCCGATCCCGCACAGGAGCCGACCGATGGCCACCGCCTCCAGCAAGAAGGTCGTGCTCGCCGCACTGTTCGGCAACACCGCCATCGCGGTCACCAAGCTGATCGCGGCCGCGATCACCGGCAGTTCGGCGATGCTGAGCGAAGGCGTGCACTCGCTGGTCGACACCTGCAACGAGCTCCTGCTGCTGTACGGCATGAAGCGCGCCGAACGTCCGCCCGATGCGACCCAGCCGTTCGGCTACGGCCGCGAAGTGTATTTCTGGAGTTTCATCGTCGCCCTGCTGGTGTTCGCGCTCGGCGCGGGGATTTCCTTCTACGAGGGCATCACCCACCTGCAGCATCCCAGGCCGATGGAGCGCCCGCTCATCAACTACGTGGTGCTCGGGATTTCCATGGTGTTCGAAGGCATCTCGTGGTGGGTGGCGATGAAGGCCTTCCGCGCGACCAAGGGCGGCCGCGGCTGGTTCGAGACCTTCCGCGCCAGCAAGGACGCCAGCACCTTCACCGTATTGTTCGAAGACACCGCGGCGCTGTGCGGCCTGTCGATCGCGTTCGCCGGCGTCGCCCTGTCGCACGCCACCGGCAATCCGGTGTACGACGGCTATGCCTCGATCGGCATCGGCCTGGTACTCGCGGTGGCCTCGTTCCTGCTCGCCCGCGAAACCAAGGGCCTGCTGCTCGGCGAAGCCGCGCATCCGCACGTGCGCGACTCGATCCTGCGCATCGCCAACACCGACGAAGGCATCCGCTCGGCGAACGGCGTGTTGACCATGCAGCTCGGTCCTAATTCAGTGCTCGCCACCTTGAGCGCGGAATTCGAAGACGATCTGCTGATCCCGCAGGTCGAAGCCTGCGTCAATCGCATCGAGGCCGCGGTGCGGCGCGAGCATCCCGACGTGGTGGCCTTGTTCGTCAAACCGCAGACCGCCGAGGTCTGGCGGCAGCGCATGACCCAGTTGCGCGACGCGGCGCCGCCATGAGGATCGTCTGACCGAGGTCCGCCGCAAACCTCGCGGCTTTGCGCCGGCGCATGATCGAAATCGTCTTTTACCGACTCGCTGCCGACGCTGTGAACTGCGCCACGCCTGCGTTTGATGCTCTCTTCACCGCGCCACCGTAGGCTGCTTCCGTACCGATCCCCCCGGTTGCGTGGAGATGAAGCGCATTCGCCTGCCGCACGCTCCTGCCTGCGCCGTCGCCATCGCGGCGGTCGCGATGTTGCTCGCCGGCTCGGTCGCCGCGGCGACCGGCACGCAAGCGTGCAAGCAACGCGTGCTGCAGGAATTCGGCTGGCGCTTCGTGTTTTCCGACGACAGAGCGGTCGACATCCATGCCGGGCGTCCCTGCGACCGGCGCGATCTGGCCGAGGCGAAGGCCGCCGGCGATCTGACCGTCGCGATACCCGCCGGCCTCGCGGCCAGCGAACGCGAGCGGCTGTTCGACCGTTTGTTGCGGCATCCGGCCACTCATTGCGGCTACGGCTTCGCGTTGGGCGCGGCGACGCGGCGCGCGGTCGATCGGCTGGTCGACAACCGCGGCTTCCGCTTCACCGCCCTGCAGATCGGCTGGATCGGCTTCGGCCCGGCCGGATCGGCGCACGACGGCTGGACACCGATCGCCTTGTTCGGGCGCGGCTATCGACCTCGCGATGGGAACTCGCGCGCGATCGATGGCTTCTACGACGGCCACGTCCGCGCCGAATGCGGCGTCGGCCGGCAGGTCGCGCAATACGCCACCCAGGCCGAACTGTATGGCCGCGACGGTTTCGACCGCCAGTTCGACGCCGACGAAATCGTCATCGGCACCTTCAATCGCCTGCACCGCACGCGCAGCATCCTGCTGGGCACGTCGGCCGGCGACTTCACCCACGACGGCCGCGCCATCGCGGCGGCGGCGAGTGGGCGGCAGGCGTTCATGGGCCTGCCGGGCTTCGTCTTCCATGTGTTCGGCCGCGCCAGCCTGGACGATCTGAACAACCAGGCCGAGAACTTCGTCGTCTACGACGTCAGCGCGCAGGCCGCCGCCGCGCTGCGCCGTCATGACGGCTTCGAGTACTACAACGACCGCAACCGCGAAATCTGGTCGCTGGCGCGATCGTTGAAGCTCGATAAGTCGAAGCGTTTGTTCGAGCGCCTGCTGTACGAGCGCGATCCGGTCCTGCGCGCCGCGCTGCCGGAGCAGGCGCGCATCACCGTGGCGAAGATCGACCGTCTGCTCGCCGATCCGTTCTATCGCGGCTTCGCGATCTATGTCCACAAGCTCGGGATCCAGCCGGTCGGCTTCCACATCGCCCGCCTGCTCGATCGCAATCCGCGCACGCCGTTCCGCATCGAACTGGCCCTGCACAATCTGCATACGACCCTGTACGACCGCTATGTCGGCTATCGGCTGGCGCAGTGCGCGGATGCGAGTGCGTCGATGCGTTCGCGTTAATCGCGAATCTTGAAGCCCGGATTTTCGTTGAGCGTGCCGTCGGCTTCGAGCACGACGAACTGCTGGCCGTCGGCGCGGAACACCACCGGGATAGGATCGAGGAACATTGGCCGCCGCACGAAACGCAGGGTCCAGCCGAACTGTTCCAGCGTGGCCAGCGCATCGAGCTGGGCCGGCCTCAGTCCCGCGCGCAATCCGGCCGGACTGACCACTTGCGCGGATTGGCGACGTTCTCGATCGGTCATGGGCATCGGCGCCTCCTCGCGCACCACAGTGCCGGTTTGAACAGTAACGCAAGTCGGGGCCGTATCCAGCCACACGACTGCCGGTACGAATCATCACCCCATCGGGGCGACGACGCAGCCACGATGCGGCTGCGTTTTCGTGACGTGCATCGCTCAACCGATGCGATCGCGCGAGTCGAATGACGGGTTTGGTCGATGCGGTCGCCGATGCCGCGATCGATCGCGGCATCGTCACTGCATCGATCGCTCCCCTTCTAGGCCAAGGTGCGCAGCCCCGGCTCACGATCCCATTGCCGGGTCTTGGCGAGCTTGACGAAGGCCGCCGGCTTGTCGGCGGCGACGACGCCGTCGTCGGGCTTGATGCCGGCCGCGGCCAATACCTGGCGTGCGCCGTCGTCGAGCGCGATCGCCTTGAGATGGCCGAACGCATCGCGCACGAAGTCCACCGCCGCCGCTTCGCTCGCCAAGCGTTTGCCCGCGGCCGGCGACAGCACCAGCGCGACCGCGTCGAACACCAGCGACGGCGTGCCCGCGAGTTGCCCGTCGGCGGGTTGTTGCCTGCCGTCGCTGAGCTTGGCGCCGCCGAGTTTCGGCGCGACGATCTTGACCCGCGCGCCGGCCGCTTCCACCGCCTTGCGCAACGCCTTGAGCGCGGCCGCATCGGAGCCTTCGTCGATCAGGATGCCGACGCAACGCCCGACCAGGGTGTCCTTCATCTTGCCGATCAACTGCAGCATCGGCGAAGGCGGCATGTCCACCGGTTCCACCGCCGCGGGCGGGGCCGGCGGCAGACGATCGAGTCCCAGCCCGTCCGCGACCCGTTTCGCGAGGTCGGCATCGATGTGACGTAGATGGCCGACGATCGCTTCGCGCACGTGCGCGGTCCCGACCTTGGACAGTTCGAACACCAGCGCCGAGGCCATATGCGCCTGCTCCGGCGCGGTCTGGCTACGGTAGAACAGCCGCGCCTGGCTGTAATGATCGGCGAAACTTTCCGCGCGGATGCGGCCCTTGGCGCCGTCGTCGCCAGTCACCGCCGCGCTGCGGAACCCCGCCGGGGTTTCGCGCGGCGAGGTCGGGTCGAGCGAACTGGGTTCGTAGTTGACCCGGCCCTTCGGCACCTGCATCTGCATATGCCCGTCGCGCTGCTGGTTGGCGAACGGGCACTTGGGCGCGTTGATCGGCAGCTGATGGAAATTCGGCGAGCCCAGCCGCGACAGCTGCGTGTCCAGATACGAGAACAGCCGCCCTTGCAACAATGGATCGTTGGAAAAATCCATGCCCGGCAGGATATGCGAGGGACAGAACGCGACCTGTTCGGTCTCGGCGAAGAAATTGTCGGGCCAGCGATCGAGCACCATGCGCCCGATCACGGTCAGCGGAATGGTTTCCTCGGGAATGAGCTTGGTCGGGTCGAGATGATCGAACGGCAGCGCGTCGGCCTGTTCCTGGGTGAACAGCTGCACCGCGAGTTCCCATTCGGGGAAGTCGCCGTTCTCGATCGCTTCGAACAGATCGCGACGGTGGAAATCCGGATCGGCGCCGGCCAGCTTGACCGCCTCGTCCCACAGCGTCGATTGCAGGCCCAGCTTGGGCCGCCAGTGGAACTTGACGAAGGTCGAGGCGCCGCGCGCGTCGAGCAGGCGGAAGCTGTGGACGCCGAAGCCTTCGATCATGCGCAGCGAGCGCGGAATCGTGCGGTCGGACATCGCCCACATGATCATGTGCATCGCTTCGGGCGTGAGCGAGATGAAATCCCAGAACGTGTCGTGCGCGCTGCCGGCCTGCGGGAAGCCGCGATCGGGTTCCATCTTGACCGAATGCACCACGTCCGGGAACTTCATCGCATCCTGGATGAAGAACACCGGGATGTTGTTGCCGACGAGGTCCCAGTTGCCCTGCTGGGTGTAGAACTTCACCGCGAACCCGCGCACGTCGCGCGGCGTATCGATCGAACCGGCGCCGCCGGCGACGGTGGAGAAGCGGCAGAACAGCGGCGTGCGCTGGCCGACCTCGGTCAGGATCTGCGCGGTGGTGTACTTCTTCAGCGACTTGGTCAGCTCAAAATAACCGTGCGCCGCCGAGCCGCGCGCATGCACGATGCGCTCGGGAATGCGCTCGTGATCGAAGTGTGTGATCTTCTCGCGCAGGATGAAATCTTCCAGCAAGGTCGGCCCGCGTTCCGTGGCGCGCAGCGAATTCTGGTTGTCCGACAGCGGCAAGCCGTGGTTGGTGGTCAGCGGCGGATGCTTGCCCGAGGCCTGCTGGTGCAGCTCGTCGCCGTTGCCGCGTTGATCACGATCAGCCTTGTTGGCGGAGCTCTGGCTGGCGTTGTCCTGACTGGCGCGAGCGGATTTGGCGGGTGATGCGGGGCTCGGTTTTTTCCTGGCGGCCATGAATGCGACTCCTGAATGGGCGTACATGCCGACAATCGGCTTCGCCCGATCCTGCTCGCACTCAAGTTAAGGTCGTGTGGCATCTCGCATGCAGAAAATGTTGAACCTGTCTGGTTCAGACTCGCGCGGCCGCATTCGACGATGCGTGTGACGCGCGTTGCGATTCATGCGTAGGCCTCAGGTCCATTCGCCAACGCTCGCGCGGCGGATCGCCCCATGTTTCGTGCACAACCGGTCCGATCGCGCGCAAACATCAACACCCTCGCCGTCATGTGGTGAATGCTCTCAACCGCCAGGCGTTCGCGCTCACCGCGCCGATGGCGCGAACCAGGACTTTCCAGGAGCGGTAAACAGCAAGTAAAGGCCAACGCCATGCGCGAGCAGTTGAACGGCGATGGAGGCCACCTCGACATTGGAAATCGAAATGCCCTGCCTCGCGGCCATGAACGGCGCCGGCAACGCAAGAACCGTGAGAACCAGATAGGTGATGCGGGCCCAGTTCTTGCCGATGGAGATGAATTCGATCAGGAACACCGTAAACAGGGCCGCCACCACGCGCACCGCGATCACGAGGCCCGCCGGACGCGGTCCGAAGTCGGAGCTGATGAAGGGCGCCGCCAGCGTGAGCACCAATGCGACGTAAAACAACGCGACGGCGATGCGTACCTGGGAAGGTTTCTTGCTTTTCATGGAGTCGTCCTTGATCGTTCGGGTTTCGTGGTGTTGGACGCGACACGCATAGCGTCCAGGCATGCCCATCGAAGCGTGCATTGCAGCTTAGGCATGGCAACGAAAGCGATCAAACTGCCGTTTTTGGCTCATACCGCAACCTCAACAGCATAATGTGCGCCGAGCGTAGCCCGGGCATTGCGCTAACCTTTGATCAAGACAACCTGCAGTAACTCGCAGCAAGCAGATCGTATGTCGCGCGTGGTTGTACGGCACATATTTTGTTCGCACTGTGCGCCGACACTGCCTAAAGAAAGACGAGCGGTCTTGACGCCCGTTTGGAAGGGGGTACAAGCTTCCGACGGCATCGCACTCGCACTTCAGACACATCCATAGTCGGCATTCCGAACTGACCCGAACCGTCGGCTTGGACGCTCTCGTGGGCAGCGCAGGCTATCGCATTGAAGAGTGACTCGACTCAACGGCAGCAATGGATTTCCTTTACAAGCGCCAAGGACGTTTTCGTATGACCATCAGCCCTGAATTGCAAGCCAAGATCGATGCACTGGAAGACGAAGACCTTAAAGCCAGGATTCTCCGAGTTATTACAGGCCCTGGAAAAAAACGAGTAAGTGATGAAGTGATCTTCGAAAATTCCGTAGCCACTTACTCGATGGCCAAGGAGCAGAGAGACCGAACAAGAAAATGGCGAACCGATGAAGTTGCCGCTTTCGCGCGGTATTTCATGGAAAGAAATTCAGCCGACTATGAGGAGTTCGTACGGCAGGAAAAAGAGTTCCATGAGATCGAATCGGGACTTGCGTGGAGCGTTCGCCGACTGATATCTGAATGGATGCCTGACTTGAATAGCGCAGGTATCGGCGAGCTATTTGGTGAATTTCGCGACTATGTCGAATCGAGCTTGCGTTGATCAGAGAATAATTCATGTCGACGAACTACTGCAGCTTGATCTACGCCTATCGTGCCGACAGCCACTTGCTGGACACCTACCGAAAGATGGCCGGCACAGGAGCAGTGTCATTTAGCCATAGAAGACCTTTCTTTGTACGACTTGACGCTTCACAGTCAAGGACTTGCCCTTTGAGCTTTAAGGAGTTTCGCCATGTCCATCAGCCCTGAATTACAAGCAAAAGTCGACGCCCTCGAAGATGAAAAGCTCAAGGCTAGGATTCTTCGCTCGCTCACAAGCTCCGGCAAGAAACGGGCAACTGATGAGGAAATTTACGAACTGATCGTTTCCTCTTACACGAAGGCCAAGGAGCAAAGAGCCCGACTTAGGCAGTGGCGGGACGATGAGGTGATCGCCTTCGCGCATTATTTTAAGGAAAAAAGACCGGAGGACTATGTTGAATTTCTACGGCAGCAAAGGGAGTTCAACGAGATTGAATCGGGGCTTGCTTGGGGAGTTCGCCAACTTATCTGGGAATGGATACCGAATTTGGACGGGTCGGATTGCACCGCGTTATTCAGCAAATTTCGGAACTACGCCAAGTTAGAGTCGACTTGATCAGGGATGATTGAACAGTGGCAAACTATTTTTTAGCCGACACGAGCAGCCTAATTTATGCTTATCGTGCGGGTGGTACGCAGTTGCTTGATACTTATATCGAGATAGCCGAACTAGGACAGTATGAGTTCGCTATCTCCAAAACCGTAGAAGCTGAGATTGCAGACGGCCCCCTCCAGTCCGAGCTCGAAAAATATATTGCCGACAGGGAGATAGCGGTTCTCGAAGTTCCCGAGACGGAAAGTCAGTTGGCCTCTACTACCAACCCTGAAGAACGCAGAAAGCTGTCAAAGAACGCAGGCGAACGCTCCCTACTCGAAATCGCCACCCGCGAACACGCTGAAGGCCGCAACGTCACCATCTGGTCGGACGACAAGCACTTCGCGTCGCCGCAGATACAGCGTCAGCTGCAGCAGGAATTGCCGGGTCTGCAGACGAAGACCACCGCTGAGTTGCTCGATCAATCGTTTCGGGACAACTTCATCAGCGAGGCGGAGTACCAGCAGCATCTGGCAGGCTACCGAACGCAGTCCGTTTTTCAGGAAAGCCCGCGTCTGAACTCGTTCGACCCGTCGTTGTCCGGCGCCGCCGCCGATCTGGCCGAAGGCGATGTCTCCTTGCGCGCCCCGAATGGGCAGCGCGGGTTCGCCTCGACGGAGTTGCTGATCGGTGAGTCGCCCAGGCATACCTTGCTCCGCTCCGGAGGCCTGCTGGCGACGGGGATCGACGTGAGCCTGAGCGCTCGTCGCGTCGCGGATCAACTGGACCAGAACAATCCGACGGCCGCGCAATCCGAAGCCCAACACGCCGTGGCGCGCAATGCCGGCGGCTGGATCGGCGGCGCGTCTGTCGGCGTGATCGCTACCGCCGCATCGACCGGGCCCGGTGTCGTCGGCTTCATCGTCATCGGCGGCGCGGCGGTGGCCGGCAGCCATGTAGGCGAGCATGTCGCTGACGTGCTCGACAGCTACAAGACCTTCAAGCAGACCGACCGCGACGGCGTTCATTGGCAGTCGAACGGGCGGCAATGGGTGCGGCAGGACCTGGGCGACATGCTCGACGACGGCCAGAACAAGCCGGTCATGCAGACGTTTTCCGCCGATCCGGAAAAGGCGAACGAACTGAATTACCGGGCCAGCAACGTCGCCACGGAATTGGCGATGGGAACGCTGCCCCCACCGCGCAATCCGTATTCGCAACCGGCGGCGGAGAGCGACCCGGCCAGTTTGCGTCGCGCCGATTGGGAGCGTAATCCGCACACCGGCGCATGGAGTCGCAACGTAATCGTCGGGTTCGAACAGCCCGGCGTGCCGATGATCCGGGTCGATTCCGCCAGCGCGCAGCGCGCGGCCGAACTGGATCGCGCGTCGGCGCAGGTGATTCGCGACAACGTCGCCAACGGCCCCGCGCCGATGGCCGCGCGCTACGAGATGGTGCATCGCAGTGAGGGCTGGGAACGCTTCGGCGTCGTTCCGCCTTCCGTTCAATCGGCGCTGCGCGACGATTCGCTGGTGGCGTCGGATGGGAAGCTGTACCAACGCTCGGCGGAAGGGCAGTGGCAGCGCAACGACGAGTCGGTGGTGGCGGCCGGGAACTTGCGCCAGGAGCTGGAAAGCATGCGCGCGGTGCTGCAGCCGCAGTTGGCGCAGCATGAGCAGCAGGTCGCCGCGATCGCGCGGCGGCAGCCACCGACCCTGGAGGACATCGAACGGGCCGATTTGCTGGCCACCTACAAGGTTCACAACGTCGACCCCAGGCCGGAGCAGCTCGAAGCGACGCTGGAAGCGGTGCGGCGCACTCAGCACGAGTACGGCGTCGGTCCGCTGGCGAGTTCGCTGCATCTGGGACGAAACGCGCGCGGCGGCTTCGACATCGACAGCCCGATCGAACACATTGGCCGCGATGCCGACGGCGCCAATCGGGTTCAGGCCGTAACCAGCCCGCTCGAAGTGCAGTTGGCGATGCTGGATCTGCGTTCTCCGCCGCCCACGACGCCGCAGCCGCCGGAGTTGCGCATCGCGAATCTGTCGCCGCGGCAGCACGAGACGTTGGAACAGGTCGTGCGCGAGGCGAACCGGTTGGGTTTGACACGCGACGACGTGCAGGACGCAGCGAAGCAAGCGGTCGCGGGCGCGATCGCGGCTGACCGCGCGCCGGAGCGCGTGCCGGAGTTGGCGGTCGGCCTTGCCGATAAGGATCGGGGCCTGGAGCCGCGCGTGCCCGAAGTGGCGCGCGAACCGCAAGCGCCATCGCCTGCACCGACGAAACCGCTGCCCGATACGCTCGCATCTGAAACACCGCAGACGTCGCACGCGACGCAGCCCCGCGCCGATGGCGCGCGCTCCACGAGCGAGCCGCCGCAAGCCGAGCCGCCGATCGCGATGACGGCGCCCGCTGCCGCAGCCGTGGCGGCACCGCCGATCCGGGATGCGGACGCCGTGCGAGTCGTCGCAAGCCCCGAGCCGGCACCCGTCGTCGCGGCATCGCCGACCTTGGCGGTGGCCGAAGCGAATCGGCCCGCGCCGATCATCGAGCCGGTCGCTGCGTTTGCATCGGTTCCGCACCAGACTGAAACGGTCGCCTTGCCCGCGTCCGCAGCGGTGCCCGCGCCGGATGGGGCGACGGCGACCCGCAGTCCTCAGGTGACGCCCTCCGTGGCGACACCGGCGCAAGAGCTCGCCCTCGACGACGGCAGCTTGCGGCGTGGCGACCGAGGGCAAGACGTGGAACTGCTGCAGTATCGGTTGCAGCGCGTGGGCTACCAAAGCCCGGACGGCACGCCGCTGCCGCAGCATGGCGAGTACGACACCGCCACCGAGCAGGCCGTTCGCCAGTTTCAACGCGATCGGGGCTTGCCCGATACCGGCGTGGCCGACCCCACGACGCAGCAGACGATATCGGCGGCGCAGCATGCGCGAATCGAGTCGCAGAAGGCGGCCGACCAGGAAGCGGCGGCGCCGGCTCGGGAATCGGTGCGCGACGCTGCGCGGGCGACGACGGCCGAGCCGGTGCGAACGGCGCTAGCCCACGATGTCGTCGGGCCTGCCGACGCTGGCGCGAGGAACGCTGCGCACGGCGAAACCCGGGCGGACGCGGCGGACCGAACGACCGATCGATCCGCGCCGATCGAGCACGCGGAGCATGCCGCGGTCGAACCGGCGCGGCGGGCGCCGACCGCGGCGGATGTCGAGACGCACGCACGCGGCGGTTCGACGATGGACGTGTCGCGGTTGTCGCCGAAGGATCAAGCGATGTTCGCGAAGATGCGCGGCAACGTCTCGGCCGACGTGCCGGACGAAACCGTGGCGGCGTTGATGCTCGCGGCCAAGCGCAACGGCATCGCCGACGCCGAAAGCATCGGGCCGATCGGTGCCGCCAACGGCAAGCTGTGGGTGGGCAAGGACGTTCCCGGCTTTCATACCGGCGTTTCGCTGTCCGATCCGCCGCCGGCCCTGCACGACACCGTGCGCGAAACGCAGGCGTTCAATCGGCAGCGCGATCAGCAACTGGCGCAAGAGGCCGCGCAGCGTGGGCAGGACGATCCGGGCCGCGGCCCGAAGCTGTAAGCCCGAGGACAGGATGGACACGGCCGCGCCCCATATGGTCTACCTGCTCGCGGATCAACGCGCCGGCCCGTACGTGATCGGCGTTGGCGGCCTGCTCGCGGACGTGATGCGGGAGGTCAAGGCGACGCATTTCAAACGAACCTGCGCGGCCGACGATATCTACCTGGCCGCGTTTTGCCTGGTCTGGTTCGAGCGAATGCGAACGCACTCGGCCGCGCTCGCGCGTGCCGCCGAGATTCGGCGTTGGCCCCATCGTTGGCAACGCCGCTTGATCGAGTCGGTAAATCCCCACTGGTGGGAACGCTCGCAGATGGAAACGGGATTTCCCCGCGAGTTCTGGCAGGCCATTCCCGAGACGGTCCCGCCGCCTAAACGATAGGCAACACCGTTCCTCGATATCGCACCGCCATGCGTGCAAACGCGCACGCCGCACCTTGAGCCGATGCGGCGTGCGTATCGTTTAGTCGATATTGCGGCGCTGTGTCAGGACTTCAGGAACGCCAGCAGATCCTGATTGAGCTTGTCCTTGTGGGTGTCGGTCAGGCCGTGCGGCGCGCCCGGATAGACGATGAGCGTGTTGTTCGGGACCAGCTTCGCCGACGCGCGCCCGGCCGCATCGATCGGCACGACCTGATCGTCGTCGCCATGCACGATCAAGGTGGGAACGTCGAACTTCTTCAGATCCTCGGTGAAATCCGTGGCCGAGAACGCGGCGATCGAATCGTAGGTGTTCTTGTGCCCGCCCTGCATGCCCTGGGCCCAGAACGAATCGATCATACCCTGCGACTTCTTCGCGCCCTCGCGGTTGAAGCCGAAGAACGGGCCGTTGGCGAGGTCCTGGTACAACTGCGAGCGGTCGGCGATCGACGCTTCGCGCAGACCGTCGAACACCTCGATCGGCAGGCCACCGGGGTTGGCGTCGGTCTTGAGCATCAACGGCGGCACCGAGGAAATCAGCCCGGCCTTCTTGACCCTTGCGGTGCCGTGGCGGCCGATGTAGCGCGCCACTTCGCCGCCGCCGGTGGAGAAACCGTACAAGGTCGCGCCGCGCAGGTCGAGGTGTTCGAGCAACTGGGCCAGATCGTCGGCGTAATGGTCCATGTCGTTGCCGTCCCACGGCTGACTGGAACGGCCGTGGCCGCGGCGATCGTGGGCGATGGTGCGGTAGCCGTTCGAAGCCAGGAACAGCATCTGCGACTCCCAGCTGTCGGCGCTCAACGGCCAGCCGTGGCTGAACACCACCGGCTCGCCGTCGGCCGGGCCCCAGTCCTTGTAGTAGATCTGCACGCCGTCTTTGGTGGTGAAAGTGCCCATGGTGTTGCTCCTGTAGTTGATGATCTGCAGTCGATGAAAGGGTGGGTGCTGCCCGGAGATTGCGGTGCGTGCTGTTACGGCGCGGTGTCGACCAGCACCAGCTCAGCATCTTCGAGCGCGGTGACACGGATCGCGGCCTGGTCGCGGATCGCGACGCCGTCGCGCGCCTGCACCTGCAGCCCGTCGACCTCGACCACGCCCTTGGCCGGCACCAGATAGCCGTAGCGGTTGTCGCCGAAGGCGTACTCGGCCGACTCGCCGGCGGCCAGGGTCAAGCCGAGCACGCGCGCGTTGGCGCGGATCGGCAGGGTGTCTTCGTCGCCTTCGATGCCGCTGGCCAGGACCACGAAGCGTCCGGCGCGATCGCCCTTCGGAAACGGCTTGGCGCCCCAGGTCGGCGCGCCGCCGCGCTGATCGGGAATGATCCAGATCTGGAAGATGCGGGTGGTTTGCGCCTCCAGGTTGTACTCGGCGTGCTGGATGCCGCTGCCGGCGCTCATCACCTGCACGTCGCCGGCTTCGGTGCGGCCGCGGTTGCCGAGGTTGTCCTGGTGGCTGATCGCGCCGTCGCGGACGTAGGTGATGATTTCCATGTCGGCGTGCGAATGCGGCGGGAAGCCGGTGTTGGCCTGAATGGTGTCGTCGTTCCAGACCCGCAGCGCGCCCCAGCCCATGCGGGCGGCGTCGTGGTAGCCGGCGAAGGCGAAGTGGTGCTTGGCGTCGAGCCAACCGTGGTTGGCGCCGCCGAGGCTGTCGTAGGGGCGAAGTTCGATCATGGCCGTGGTCCCGTGTGTGTTTGCTGTTGAGGCACACGATAGGCGCCTGCGATCGGGTTTAGAATGGAACTGATGGAAAACTATAGTTTCCAAAAACGACATGAATAAACTGCCCGACCTGGAAGCCTGGGCGATCTTCGCCAAGGTCGCCGAAACCGGTTCGTTCGCGCGCACCGCCGCCGAATTCGGACTGGCGCAGGCGACCGTGTCCAAGGCGGTCACGCGGCTGGAGACGCGGCTGAAGACGGTGTTGTTCCATCGCACCTCGCGGCGCATGTCGCTGACTGAAAGCGGACGCGGCGCGCTGGAACGCGCCAGTCGCATCCTCGCCGAGGGCGAGGCGGTGGAAGCGGAAATCACCGCCCAGGCCAAGAGCCCCAGCGGCCAGGTGCGGATCGCGGTGCCGATGTCGTTCGGGATCGCGCATCTGTCGCCGTTGCTGCCGGAGTTCATGAAACGCTATCCGGACATCGCGCTGGAGATCGTGTTCGACGACGGCGTCACCGACCTGGTCGGCGGCGGCTACGACCTGGCGCTGCGCATTTCGGCGTTGGCCGATTCGAGCCTGCTGGCGCGGCGGCTGTGCGGCGTGCGCATCGTGCTGGTGGGTTCGCCGGCCTATTTCGAAGCGCATGGCCGGCCGAGCCATCCGCGCGAACTCAGCGAGCACCGCGCCCTGCTCTACACCTATTCGCGCTTCGGCAATGCCTGGCGCTTCAGCCACAAGCGTCACGGCGATTTTTCGATCAGCCTGCCCACGCCGCTGCGGGTCAACAATGCCGAGGCCTTGAATCCGTCGCTGTTGGCGGGATTGGGCGTGGCGCTGCAACCTGAATTCCTGGTCTGGCGCGAACTGCGCAACGGCAAGCTGGAGATCGCGATGCCCGATTGGTCGCCGCCGCCGATCGCACTGCACATCGTCACCCCGCCCGGGCGCCTGCGCCCGCAACGGGTGCAGGCGCTGATCGATTACCTGGCGCGCAAGTTCGAGAAGGCGCCGTGGGCCGATCCGGACGGTTGATCGCGCCGGCACGGAGGCTCAGCGCAGTTCCTGCAACCGCCCCTGCGCCAACAGCAGGCGACGTGTGGTGCCGATGGCCTCGATGAAGCGGTCGTCGTGACTCACCACCAGCAGCGCGCCTTCATAAGCGCGCAACGCGCGCTCGAGATCCTCGATCGTGCTCAGGTCGAGATTGTTGGTCGGCTCGTCCAGCAACAGCAGCTGCGGCGCGGGTTGCGCATGCAGCACGCAGGCCAGGCAAATGCGCAGGCGCTCGCCGCCGGATAGCGCGCCGACCGGCAACTGGCTGCGATCGCCGCGAAACAGCCAGCGCGCGAGCAGGTTGGCGCGTTCGGGCGGCGGCAGGTGCTCGGTGCGGGCGGCGAAGTTCGCGGCCACGCTCGCGGCCGGGTCGAGTGCGTCCAGGCGCTGCGACAGCGAAGCGATGCGTCCGGCGCCGCGGCGGATGTCGCCGGCGTCCGGCGCCAGCTCACCGGCGATCATTCGCAGCAGACTCGACTTGCCCGCGCCGTTGGCGCCGAGGATCGCGATCCGTTCCGGCCCGCGGATGGCGATGTCGACGCCAGCCCCTGCAAACAGCGCGCGACCGCCGCGCCGCAGCTGCAACTGCCTGCCGTCGAA
This sequence comes from Lysobacter capsici, assembly GCF_018732085.1. Lineage (NCBI taxonomy): Bacteria > Pseudomonadati > Pseudomonadota > Gammaproteobacteria > Lysobacterales > Lysobacteraceae > Lysobacter > Lysobacter capsici. The sequence continues at coordinate 6,180,309 of NZ_CP076103.1, forward strand.
CAACAGCCGATCCGCGGGCACGCGCGTCGCCGGCAGGCTCAGGTCGAGTTCGCACGACTCGCGCAACGCGCGGCGGGCTTCGCCGAGGCGTTGCCTCGCCTCCTCGACCCGCGCCGAATGCACATCCGCCGACTTGCCCGCCGCCACTTGCGCGCCGCGCTTGCGGTTGCCGGCGACGATGCGCGGCAAGCCGGCGCTCGCCAGCGAACGACCGGCGTTGCCGGAGCGGCGTTCGGCGCGCTCGTGCGCCTGTTGCTGCTGGCGCTGTTCGCGCTTCACCTGCTGGCGCAGATTGCGCACGTCGTGCTGCGCGGCCTGGGTCTGTCCATCGACCGCGGCCTGGTAGAAGCCGAAGCCGCCGCCGTACACGCGCAGCGCGGACGGTCCGATCTCGGCGATCTGGTCCATGCGTTCGAGCAGTTCGCGATCGTGGCTGACCACGATCAGTCCGCCGCGCCAGGTCTCGACCAGGCGATACAGATGGTGCCGCGATGCGCGGTCGAGATTGTTCGACGGCTCGTCCAGCAACAGCAGGTCGGGCCGCCGCAGCAGTTGCGCGGCGATGCCGAGGGAGACGATTTCGCCGCCGCTGAAGCTGTCCAGGCGCCGCTGCAGGGCGATATCGCTCAAACCCAGCCGGGCCAGGTCGGCGCGCGTGCGTTCCTCGATGTCCCAGTCCTCGCCGACGGTATCCAGCAGCGAAGGGTCCATCCCACCCTCGGCGATGGCCCGCAAGGCATCGAGCCTGGCGCGAATGCCGAGCACTTCGGCCACGCTCGCATCGCCCGACAGCGGCAGGTGCTGCGGCAGGTAAGCCACGACGCCGTGAGTCTCGACCTGCCCGGCCGTGGGCGCGAGCTGCCCGGCCAGCAGCCGCATCAGCGTGCTCTTGCCGCTGCCGTTGGGCCCGACCAGCCCGCTGCGCTGCGGACCGAAGCTGCACGACAGCCCGTCGAACACGGGCGTGCCGTCCGGCCAGGAAAAACCGAGATTTGAAGCGCGCAGGCACAAGCCGCGAAAGGAAACATCCGTCATCGACGATCTCCATCGGTGCCGCGCGGACGCGAGCGATCGCGCGGCGGTCAGACCACGACCGATCCGCGGCGCGCGCGTTCGGCGCGGCAGGGCGGATGGGTCGGCGTGAGGTCCCGGGAAGTCGTCTGATTACATGCGGGCTGCCGGTTGAACGTTGCGCACTAGTTTACCGCGCCGCGGCGATCGGGCCAGCGATGCGCAGGATCGCTTCCAGGCCGCCGCCGTCGCGATTGCGCAGCACCAGCGTGGCACCGATCGATTCGGCCAGTTGCTGGGCGATCGCCAAACCCAGGCCGGTGCCGCCGGTGCTGCGATTGCGCGAGGTTTCGAGCCGGTAGAACGGCTCCATCACCTTGCCCAGTTCGTCTTCGGGAATGCCGGGGCCGCGATCGCGCACCTGGATGCGCACGCCGCCGTCCGGGTCGTGGCCGACATCGAGTTCGGCCGCGCCGGCGTAGTGGATCGCGTTGTCGATCAGATTGCCGACGATGCGCCGCAACGCATGCGGACGCGTGGTCACCGGGCCGTCGACGCGGCCGGCGAAGGTGACCGGTCGGCCGGTGTCGAGGTAGTCGTAGACCAGGCTGTCGAGAAAGGCATTGAGGTCGATCCGCACCGCCGGCTCGGACGCGCCGTGCGCGCTGCGCGCATACGCGATGCCTTCGCGCACCAGATGCTGCATCTGGCCGAGGTCGTCGAACATCTTGTCGCGCTCGGCCGATTCGTCCATTGCTTCGGCGCGCAGCTGCATGCGGGTGATCGGCGTCTGCAGGTCGTGCGAGATCGCCGCGAGGATCTGCAGGCGTTCGCGCATGTAGTGGGCGATGCGGTCCTGCATGGCGTTGAACGCGGTGATCGCCTGCGCCACTTCGGTCGGGCCGCCGACCGGAAGCCGCTCGCCCTCGCCGGCCGGATGCAGGGTTTCGGCGGCTTTCGCCAGCCGGCCGAGCGGCCGGGTGGTCAGCCGCACCGCGGCCCAGGTGCACAGCAGCAGCAGCGCCAGTTGGATCGCGAGCACGTAGGGCAGCCACTTCGCCAGCGGCATCACCGAGGGGCGCACGTCGATGACCATCGCGGCGCCGTCGCTCAATTTCAGATGCACCTGGAAGTGTTCGCCGTCGCCGGGCACGGCATTGGCGCGGGTCGGGTAGCGCGGGCCGAGCGCGCTGGCGATCATCGCGGCCATGTCCTGCGAGGTGCCGCTGACCGGCGGTTGGTTGCGGGCGGCCGCGTCGGCGGCGCCGTCGTCGAGCATGTAGTGGAAGGTGCGCCGCCGCAGCATCGGCAGCCAACGCTCGCGTTCCTGCGGCGGCAGGCGGTCGAGCAGATTCACCGCGACCACCACGTCCTGTTCCAGATTGCTCATCAGCATCGAGGTCGCCGCCGAATAGCGCTCGTAGAACAGCAGGCCGAACGACAGCGCATGCGCGATCAGCAGGCCGCTGAGCAGGATCAGCGACAGGCGCGAGGCCAGCGTGCGCGGCAGCCAGCGCGAACCGGTGCGGGCGATCGGCGCCTTCGCCGACGCATTCGAAGATGCATCCGTCGGTCCCTGGGTCGACGCGTTCATTCGCCATCTCCCAGCAGACTCACCGGCATGCTGAACACATAGCCTTCGCTGCGCACGGTCTTGATGTAGCTCTGCTCGCGCGCGTCGTCCTGCAGGCGCTGGCGCAGGCGGCTCACCAACAGATCGATGGAGCGTTCGAAGTGCTCGGCGTCGCGGCCCTGGGTGAGGTTGAGCAGCTGATCGCGGGTGAGCACGCGATTGGCGTGGTCGAGGAACACGTGCAGCAGGCGGAACTCGGCGCCGCTGAGCGCGACCACGGTGTCGTCGGGATCGAGCAGATGGCGCGCGGTGGTGTCCAGGCGCCAGCGTCCGAACGCGATGGTGCGGCTGGCCTGGGTGACCTGCAGGTTCGGCGGCAGCATGCGCGTGCGCCGGATCACCGCCTTGATCCGCGCCAGCAGTTCGCGCGCGGCGAACGGCTTGGTGACGTAGTCGTCGGCGCCCATCTCCAGGCCGATGATGCGGTCGGTCTGATCGTCGCGCGCGGTCAGCATCACCACCGGGATCGCGCGGTGCTTGCCGGCGCGCAGGTTGCGGCACAGGGTCAGGCCGTCTTCGCCGGGCATCATCAGGTCGAGCACGATCAGATCGACCGCGTGGGTGTCGAGCAGGGCGCGCATCTCGCGACCGTCCGCGGCGACCGTGGCGCGCAGGCCGTTCTTGTGCAGATAGTCGGCGACCATCTGGCGGATCTCGCGATCGTCGTCGACGACCAGGATGTGATCTACGTGGTCCATGCGGGGCCTGTGCGATGCGCGGTGAAGGATGGAGCCGGCGGCGGGACGTTGGCGGAGATTGTGCCACCGCGCGGCCGTCGCGCCGCGGCGAGTTGCTCGCGCCAGCCGCTGTTCGGCTCGCCGCCGCGTCCCTCAGCGCTGCGCCAGCAGCGCGCGGATACGCGCGTCGGTGACCTCGTACTCGCCTTCGCCGTAATGGCGGTAGACGATGCGGCCGTCGCGGTCGATCAGGTACAGCGCCGGCCAGAACCGATTGCCGTAAGCGTTCCAGGTGGCGTAGGCGTTGTCCTGCGCGACCGGATACGCGATGCCCAGGCGCTCGATCGCGGCCTGCAGATTGCCCGCGCTGTGTTCTTCGTCGTACTCCGGCGTATGCACGCCGATCACCACCAGGCCCTGGTCGCGGTAGCGCTCGTGCCACTGCTTCACGTGCGGCGCGACATGCAGGCAGTTGATACACGAGTAGGTCCAGAACTCCACCAGCACCACCTTGCCGCGCAGCCCGGCCATGCTCAGCGCCGGGGTGTTGAACCAGCGCGCGATCCCGGCGAATTCCGGCGCGGCGACGGCGCGCGCCGCGTCCGCATGCGCGGCCGGGGTGCAGGCCGCGGCGCTCAGGCACAGCGCCAGGCCGGCGATGATCGACTTCCATACGGCGCGACCGGTCGAATCCGGGACGCGTGCGGTAGCGGCAGTTTCGGGCAACGGCGTCATGACGAAGGCTCCAGTGCGTTGGGGAAGGACGAGGTGCGCTCCAGCGAACGCGAACGCGCCTGGCGTCGCTTGTTGGCCTGCGCCCATTTGCCGACCAGGCGCACCGCGACCGCGGCGCACAGGATCGAGAACGGAATCGCATACAGCACGCTCATGCTTGGAATGCGCTTGAAGAACGAGTAGCCGAAGATCGCGGCAATCACCCAGATGCCGGCGGTGTGCAGGCGCTTCCACGCCGCCGCGGTCATGTGGCGCGAGGCGAAGCGAAACGAGGTCAGCGCCAGCAAGGCGATGAACACGTAACCCACGGTGCCCGGCGCATTGGTCACGGCGCTGCGGCCGGGCCAGAACTGCGGATTGAGCACACCGTAGGCGAGGATCGCCAGCAGATGCACGAGGTGCGAGAACGCGAACGACAGGCCGATGTAGCGGCGTTCGCGCATCAGCCCGCGGGTGAGCTCGTTCGGCACCAGCGCGGCCAGCGAGGACGCCACGAACGCGATCAGGAACAAGACGAACGAGGTGCGCGCGGTGGCGCGGATCACCGACCGCACCGCTTCGGTGGTGTCGGGGTTCAGCGCCAGGATCAGCGCCGACATCGCCAGGATCGACAGGCCGATCAGCCAGAACAGCGACCAGCCGCCGAGGGTTCGGGATTTAGCGTTCATCGCTTGGCTCCTTTGCAAGACAGGTACCCAGGACCACGCCCTGCTCGTGCAGTTGCCGCAGCAGGTGCAGGCCCTGGGCCTGAAGTTCGTCGGCGTCGCCGCCGGTTTGCGCGGCCAACGCGGCGAGGTGCTCGCGGCCGCGGCAGGCGTTGCTCTGCAGCGAGGTCAGCAGGTGATGGACCAGCGGCGCGATGCGGGCGAACCGCACCTGATGGTCGCGGTCGCGATGCACGAGCAAGGTGGTGACCTGCGCCGGCGGCGCTTTGGGGCGATGCGAAGGGCCGATCTCCAGCACCGGCCAGCGGTACGCCAGCGGCATCGCCAGCGGCGACACCAGCGGCCGGCCGTCGAGCAGATCGCCGTCCGGGTCGTGCGCCGGCGGCTGTGCATCGCTGATCAGCAAGGCCTGCTCCACCCATTCGTAATGCGCCAGTTCGGGCAGCCACGGCGGAAGCTGCACGGCGTCTGCGCGGGTTTCGATGAACTCGACGAACTCGCCGGCGATGCGGGTGAACAGCGGCGTGCGGCTGCGATGGTCGGCGTAGAACGTCCGCACCAGCGCGCTCCAGTCCGCGTCGCCGAGGGTTTGGCGGATCACCGGGAAGCCGCCGGCCAGCAGGCTTTCGATCGAGCCCAGGAACAATTCGCGGTACACCCGCAGGCGGCGCGCTTCGATCCCGGGCGGCGACGGATGGCGGGCCGGGTCGCGCAGGTGACGCGCGAGGACGGATTGCTGTTCGCGCAAGGTCTCATGCATGGGCCGGCTCCGGTTGCGCCACGTCGGCGTGCAAGGCCTGCATCGCGCGGATGCGGTCGGTCTCGGCCAGCAGTTCGGGCAATGGCGGGAAATTGAAATCGCGTTCGAGCAAGGTCGGGCGCACGCCGAAGCGGCGGTAGGCGCTGTCCAGCAACGACCACACATCGGCCTTGACCGGTGCGCCGTGGGTGTCGATCTTGAGGTCGGCCGCTTCGTCGTAGTGGCCGGCGATGTGGTACGAGGCGATGCGTTCGCCGGGCAGTCGCGCGAGGAACGCCTGCGCGTCGTAGCCGTGGTTGATCGCGTTGACGTAGAGGTTGTTGACGTCGAGCAGCAGGTCGCAGTCGGCTTCGTCGAGCACGGCGCGGATGAAATCGATCTCGGCCAGGGCCTGATACGGCGCGGCGTAGTACGACACGTTCTCCACCGCGATGCGCCGGCCGAGCACGTCCTGCACCTGGCGGATGCGTGCGGCGACGTGGCCGATCGCCTCGTCGGTGAACGGGATCGGCATCAGGTCGTACAGATGGCCGTCGTCGGCGCAGTAGCTCAGGTGTTCGCTGTACAGGGCGATGCCGTGGCGGTCGTTGAATTGACGCGTGGCGTGCAGCAGGTCCATGTCGAGCGGCTCGCTGCCGCCCAGCGACAACGACAGGCCGTGGCAGCTCAACGGGAAACGCGCGGACAGTTCGCTCAGCGCTTCGCCGAAGCGGCCGCCCACGCCGATCCAGTTGTCCGGCGCGACTTCAAGGAAATCCACCGCGGCGGCGTCCATCGCCAGCAGCGACGGCAGCAGGCCGCGGCGCAGGCCGAGCCCGGCGGACAGTGAGGGGATGGTACGCATGCGGGGCTCCTGGATCGTTCGAAGGCGCCCCCGCGCCGAAGCGCAGGGGCGCGTGGACGGCGGTTTACTTGCCGCCGGTGAACTTGGCGAACACGCCGGCCGGCATCGGCTTGCCGTTGGCCGCGTAGGTGGCCTTGAGGTAGTCGTAGGCTTCCTGCTCGGAGATGAAACCGTCGCCGTCGACGTCGAGCTTCGGGAAGTCGGCGGCGCGGGCCGGCGCCACCGCGAGGAATTCGGCGCGCGAGACGCGGCCGTCGCCGCTGCGGTCGGTCTTGGCGAACGAGGCGTCGCCGCACTTGCCTTCGCCGCATTTGCCTTCGGCGGTCTTGCTGGCGCTGTTGGCGTTCGCGCCGCACTTGCCTTCCGCGGTCTTGCCGGCGGCCTTGGCGGCGCCGCACTTGCCTTCACCACACTTGCCTTCGGCGGCCTTGCCGGCGGCCTTGGCCTTCGCGCCGCACTTGCCCTCGGCGGTCTTGCCGGCACCGCACTTGCCTTCGCCACACTTGCCTTCGCCGGCGGCGTGGCTGGCGGCGACCATGTAGCCCTGGGCGAGCGGCTGCATGGCGAAGGCGGATTGGCCCAGGACCAGGCCGGCCAGGGCGACGCCGAGCATGCCGGCGGTGGTGGAACGCGAAGCAGAACGTGGGTTGTGGACGGACATGGTGGTTCTCCGATGGCGCACGGCGAAGCCGCGCTGAGGTGGGCGCCGCGGACGCGGCGTGGGCGGAACGAAGGAAGGGGAACGCGGCGCGGTCAGGCGACGGCCGAGGACAGGCGATTGGAGGCATTGCGATCGCGCGGCTTGATCGTCAGCGCGATGCCGGCGAATGCGAGGGTCGCGCCGACCCACGGCAGCAGCAGCGACACGGTCGCGCCCAGACCGAGCAACACCACGCCCCAGGCCAGGCGATCGGCCTGCGCGGTCGCGACCGGCGCGCGACGCGATGCGAGCAGTCGGTCGAGACTCAGGCGACCGGCGCCGCCAAGCATCAGCGGCAGCAGCATCGCCAGGTAGATCAGCGGCAGCTTGTAGTTGCCGTGGCCGTCGTCGCTGATCGCATAGCCCTGCCACAGCTCGGCCAAGCTCGACCAGTCCGACGGCCAATGCACCGCGTAGATCGCGACCACCGTCAGCACCCACAGCGCGGTGGCGACATAGCGCGTGCCCAGGCCGAGCAGCAGCGCCGCGGCGCCGGCCAGTTCGGTCCAGGTCGCCAGGGTCCAGTTGAGATCGGCGCCGAGCAGCGAGAACGGCAGCGGAAACTTGTCGCCGAGGTCGGCGAACCAGTTGTCGCCCTGCAGCTTCTCGCGGCCGGCTTCGAAGAATTCCCAGGCCAGCAGGACGCGCAGACCGAGCGGGGCGAGCCACGGCGCGACGCCGTCGACGCGGGACATCAGGGGCACTGCGGGGGTTGAGGCGACAGACATCTCGGGTTCCTTGAAGGAGGCGGACCGTGCGTTCCGGTGACGCCATTTCAAGCGCGCGGGGTATCGCGCAGGTGTCCGCCGGCCCGGGGATTTGTCTGCGAAGGTGGCTGTCGCGGCGGCCGATACATTGCGATACAAATCCGCGGGGTCGAGCCGCGGCGCTCGTGTGAAGCGCGCGGGACCTCGATGCCCGCCTGCTTCGCGGCGTCGGTCCGGTAGAGCTCCCATTGCTTCGCCGGCCGCGGGTATTGCGCCCGACGCGGAGGTTTGTCGATACGCGGTGGCCTGCTTCGTCGTATCAGGGAGCACCCCACGGGCCGCGCCCCCATGAACGACACGACCGCTTCCTCCCCCACCCTGGACCGCAACTGGGCCCTGGTCGCCGCCGGCGCGCTGATGGGCTGCGTGGCCATCGGCGCGGTGTTCTCGCTGGCGGTGCTGCTGCAGCCGATGAGCACCGCGACCGGGTGGTCGCGCGCCGGGCTGTCCAGCGCGATGACCCTGGCGTTCCTGAGCATGGGCTTCGCCGGCTTCGGCTGGGGCGTGCTCAGCGACCGGTTCGGGCCGCGGGTGGTGGTCCTGGCCGGCTCGGTGCTGCTCGGCCTGGCCTGCGTGCTGGCCAGCCGCGCCGGCAGTCTGTTGCAGTTCCAGCTCAGCTACGGCGTGCTGCTCGGCGCCGCCGCGGCCAGTTTCTTCGCGCCGGTGATCGCGGCGGTCGCGGCCTCGTTCGAACGGCGGCGCAACCTCGCCATCTCGCTGGTGTCGGCCGGCATGGGCGTGGCGCCGATGACCCTGTCGCCGCTGGTGGCCTGGCTGGTCGGCGACTACGGCTGGCGCAGCAGCCTGTTGATCGTCGGCGTGCTGGCGTGGGCGCTGACCTTGCCGGCGGTGTGGTTCGTGCGCAGCGTGCCGGCGTCAGCATCCGCCGGAGCCGCCGACAGCGGCAGCGACAGCAGCACCCTGAGCGCCGCGCAGGCGTTGCGCTCGCGGCCGTTCACCGTCCTCGGCGCGGCGTTCTTCGCCTGCTGCGCGGCGCATTCCGGGCCGATCTTCCACACCGTCAGCTACGCGGTCGGCTGCGGCCTGTCGGTGACCGCGGCGGTGACGATCTACAGCATGGAAGGCGCGGCCGGGCTCGGCGGTCGCCTGCTGCTGGGCGTGCTCGCCGATCGCTTCGGCGCCAAGCCGGTGCTGGTGGCCGGACTTTTGCTACAGGCATTCGCGGCGCTGGCCTATCTGGCGGTGAATCAGCTCGACGGGTTCTACGCGGTGGCGATCGTGTTCGGCATGGCCTACGGCGGCACCATGCCGCTGTACGCCTCGCTCGCGCGCGATGCGTTCAGTCCCGCGATTCTCGGCACCGTGCTCGGCGCGGCCACCTTGCTGTCGAGCCTGGGCATGGCGCTCGGCCCGTTGATCGGCGGCGGGTTGTACGACCACTACGGCAGCTACACCTGGCTGTACGTCGGCTCGATGGCGATGGGCCTGGCCGCGGCGGCGATCGCCATGCTGTTTCCGTCGGCGCGGCGGCCGCGGATGCGCGACGCATTGAAACCTGCGTTGCAGCCGTGACGGATCGTTATCGATGACGCGCTCGCACCGAGATGCAGCGAGAACTTCGGCAAATATCAGCCGTTTTTTTCCTGTCCGAATACAGGAAAGGCCGATGAGCACGCCATCGGCCTTTCCGCTTTTACGTCTGAAATCGCACGGCCGCCTTCATCGCGACCGCCGACCGTCGCCCAGGATCAATGCCAGTTGAGGTTGACCGACACCCCGACGATGCGCGGCTCGTTGTAGACCGCAGCCATGTAGTTCTCGATCACGCCCTTGAGGTTCTTCTCGTTGGTGATGTTGCGCGCGAACAAGGCGACCTCGTAAGCGCCGTAGCCGCCGGTGTAACCCACCTTCAGGCCGCCTTCGAAATTGCCGCTGGCGTTGAATTCCTTCGAGTCGTACAGGACGAAGCTGGTGTAGCCCTGCTTGTTCCAGTCGGTGGCGACGAACAGCGCGCCGCTGTCGCTCAGCGGAATGTCGTAGCGCGCGCCCAGGTTGACGCTGTACTTGGGCGCGTTCGGCAACGGGTTGCCGTCGATCTGGGCGAAGGTGTTGGCGCCGACCTTGATGGTCGGGTCCTCGACCGTGCATACCACCGCGCCGTTGAGCGCGCAGACCTGCGCGTACACGCGCTTGTCCTGGATTTCGCTGTGCAGCAGGCTCACGCCGGCGGTCAGCGACAGGTTCGGGATCGGGCGCCAGTCCAGGTCGGCTTCCACGCCGTAGGCACGGGCCTTGTCGGCGTTGAACAGCACGCCGTTGCCGTTGGAGTCGTTGCCGTTGAGCTGGATGTCGTCGACGGTGTAGGTGAACGCGGTCGCGTTCAAACGCAGGCGGTTGTCGAGCAGGCTGCTCTTGATGCCCGCCTCCCACGACAGAATGGTTTCCGAATCGGCGGTGGTGAAGTCGGCGTTGAACACCGCCGAGCGGCCCTGGATGGTCGGGCCGCGGAAGCCGCGCGCCACCTTGGCGTACACGCTGAGGTTCGGGTTGATCTCGTACATCGCGCTCAGGTCCCAGCTGGGCTGGGTATCGGACATGCGCACGTCGCGGCGGCCGGTGTAGGTCGACACGCCGGCGGCGGTGTCGGCGGTCTTGAGCAGGCGCGTTTCCTTGCTGTCGCGGGTCTGGCGCAGGCCGGCGGTCAGGGTCAGCGCGTCGTTAACCTTGTAGCTGAGCTGGCCGAACGCGGCCCACGAGGTGTTGGAGTTGCGCAGACGCACCCAGTTGTTGGGATTGCGCGCCGGGCCCTTGAGGAACCACGCGCGCTGATAGAAATCGGTGGTGTCGCGGCCGTCGAAGTAGAACGCGCCGACCTGCCATTGCAGCGCGTCGTCGGTCTCGCTGGCCAGACGGAATTCCTGGGTGAATTGATCCAGATCGCGGATCTGCCCCATCGACTGGCCGAAACCGTTGGGCACGCCGCGCACCGGGTAGTTCGCCGCGGCGCCGCCGTCGGTGTCGCCGCGGCTGTAGCCGGAGGTGGTTTCGTAGGCGCTGATCGAGGTCAGCGAGGTCTCGCCGAAGTTGTAGGTGGCCTTGATCGAGCCGCCGTAGGTCTTGTACGCCTGCGGGTTGTTGCCGGCTTCGTCATAGGCGACCTTGTCGCGCGGCACGTCGACTTCGTTGGAGCCCTTGACGATGGCGTTGCGCAGGAACAGCGTCGAGGTGCCCGAGTAATCGCGCGCGTGCGCCGAGGCGAGGATCGAGAAGTTCTCGCTCGGCGCCAGCAGCAGTTGCACGCGCAGGTTGCGGTCGTCGAAGCCGCCCATCGCGTCTTTCTTCGGCGTGACCGTGCCGTCGGCGCTGGCGCCGGCGAAGGTGTTGTCGACCCAGTCGTCGCGGTGCTGGTACAGCGTGGACACGCGGAACGACAGCACGTCGTTGATCGGGCCGCCGATGCCGCCGTCGATCGACACGGTGTTGTAGCTGCCGACGCTGGCCTGCACCCGGCCGCTGAAATCCTGGCTCGGCTTGATGCTGTCGAACTTGATGATGCCGGCGGTGGTGTTGCGGCCGAACAGCGAGCCTTGCGGGCCGCGCAGCACTTCGACCTGGTCGGTGTCGAACACCGGGTTGGATTTGAGCACCACGTGCTCGAGCACCACGTCGTCCTGGATGATCGACACCGGCTGCGAGGCGCCGAGGTAGAAGTCGATATTGCCCAGGCCGCGGATGTAGAAGCGCGGGAAGATGCGCCCGGTGGTGGTTTCGGCGTACAGGCTCGGGACGCGGCCCGACAGCGCCAGCAAGGTGTCGTCGCCGCCGGCGGTCAGCGCGCGCATCGCGTCGCCCTGCATCACGCCGACCGAGACCGGCACGTCCTGCAGGTTCTGCTCGCGGCGCTCGGCGGTCACGGTGACCGCGTCGAGCGAGGTCGCCGATGGGGCGGGCGCGGCCGTCTGCGGCGCATCCTGCGCCGACGCCGCGGTGGCCGCCGACAGCAGCAACAAGGCGCCGCAGGCGCGGGCCAGCGCGGTCATGCGCGGGGTCGCGAGCGGACGGCGGGAAACGTCGAGGCAGCCGCGCAGGGGCAGGCGGGCTTCGGGGTACAGGGACATCGTGGGTGATCCTTTGGGGGAATGCCTGGAGTGCAATGGCGCGCGGCTGGCGCAAGGCCGGCGACCGGTCGCGGATGCTTCCGCGTCGCGGCACGGTATGTCACAAGTGTTGCACGCGAATTGCAAATCGGCGCGTGCGTGCTCCACGTCGGGAAACTCGCGGGTTCACGCTTCGACGCGCTGCCGCGCACGGCGTCATCGCGGTCCGGCGCGGCGTGCTGATGGGCACCGCCCCGCAAGGAGGGTCATGCCGGCGGTCCGCCTGTCGCAACCGCCTCGTCAAGCCGCGCCAGTGGAGTTGCGTTCGCGTCGGTCCAGCGTTGGTCTCGGTCCTGCGTGTCGATTTCGCCGCGCCCGGCTCGTCGCATAGGCATCGCGGCCATTTCGGCGGCGCTCCATCCCGGGAACCCGTAGCCATGTCGACTTCTTCCGCTTCCGCCTCTGTCTGGATCGGCCGCGTCCTTACCGGCCTGGCCATCGCCTTCTGGTTGCTCGACGGTGCGATCAAGCTCGCGCCGATCGCGCCGGTGATCGAAAATCTGCACGGCCTCGGGTTCGATGCCACCGATGGCCTGGCCCGCGGGCTCGGCGTGCTGCAGCTGGCGTGCCTGGCCTTGTATATGGTCCCGCGCACCTCGTTGCTGGGCGCGGTGCTGTTGACCGGTTACCTCGGCGGCGCGATCGCGATCCAGGTCCACGCCGACAATCCGCTGTTCAGCCACATCCTGTTCGGCACCTATGTCGGCCTGGTCACCTGGGCCGGTCTGCTGTTGCGCGATCGGCAGGCGCGCGCGGCGCTGTTTCACTGAGCCGGCGGGCCCCGCTCAGACCGGTGCAGCGGCGTTCCGGCAGCCCGGCAGCCCCCATTTGACAGGCCGCCGGGGCTGGCCCAGGCTGGTTTCCGCCTGACCACGGGTCAAGTGAATGGAAGCTCATAGCCGTCTGTCTGCCGCATTAGGGATGATCGCCATCATGAGTACGCACAGCGCCGCAAGCGCAAACCCATCGCAGGCGCCCAGCCTGTTCACCGCGCCCGCGCCGGTCGCGGCGCCGGTGGTGAAACTCGATCCGCAGGCCCGCGACGGCCATGTCCTGAGTTTTCATTTCGACGATCTGCCGCAGGCGCTGACCCAGGTCACCGCCACCGCCGATTTCCAGGTCGCCAATGTCGAATGCGTGCCGATCGATTACGGCAAGGCGATCGGCGGCGTGCGCCTGGCGCCGCGCCACAGCCTGCCGCTGAGCCTCAAGCGCGACGACAACGGACGCTACGTCGCGATCGTGCATGTCGATGCCTTGCTCGACGAGGACTACTACGGCCTCGGCGTATGCCGCTGGGAACTGACCACGGCGACGGTGCATTTCCATTCGCCCAGCACCCACTTCGTCGGCGGTCTCAAGGCCGACCGGTTGATCGCGGGCGGCGAAACGGTCCAGTACTACCTGGCGCGCGACTTCGCGCACAAACCGCACTCGATGGATTACGTGTACGGCGAAACGGCGGCCGATTTCTATCAGGCCAGCGCCGGTCCGCAGTTCACCTTGGTACTGAACGCCCACAAGGAAGTGCCGTGATGCCCAGCAGCCAGGACTATGCCGCGCTCAGCCAGGACGCCTACAACGATCGCCGGGCCGACCCGACCGTGTCGGTGCCGATCAACGGCGTCGACTATCGCGTGCTCGCCACCGCCAACAATCGCGAAAACGGGTATCAGGGCACGATCTACCAGCGCGTGGATTCGGGCGAGATCATCGTGGCCCATCGCGGCACCGAGCCCACCAACGGCGTCGGCGAATTCATCCGCGACGTCATCCGCACCGACGGCGGCATGGTCGTCAACGGGGTCAACAATCAGGCGCCCGACGCGATCGCGCTGACCCAGCGCGCGATCGACATCGCCCGCGAGCAAGGCGAACGCACCGGCCGGCCGCAGCCGCCGGTCGCGGTCACCGGCCATTCGCTCGGCGGCACCCTGGCGCAGATTTCCGCGCACCGGTTCCAGGCCGACGGCGTGCACGGCGAGACCTTCAACGCCTACGGCGCGGCCGGTCTGAACATGGGCATCCCGGCCGGCGACAACAACCGCATGATCAATCACGTGCGCGCCAGCGACACGGTCAGCTCGGCCAGTCCGCAATACGGCCAGACCCGCGTGTACGCCACCCAGGAAGACGTCGACGCGCTGCGCGACGCCGGCTACGCGAACAACCGCAGGCAATCGTTCTGGCCGGATTTCATCGGCGGCGACCTGCGCAATCCGGTCGGCGTGGTCGCCAGCCGCGGCCTGGCCGCGCACGACATCGCGCCGTTCGCCGGCAGCGGCGGCACGCCGCCGCTGATGACCCGGGCCAATGAGGACCGCGCCCAGCAGTTCGACCCGATGATCGACAAGTTCCGCGGCGACATCGGCGCCGCGCGCGCCGGCATCACCGGCGCCTCGCAGGGCGTGCAGGACGGCATCCGCCGCGTGCGCGAGGGCTGGAACGACCTGTTCTCGCACAGCGGCCACGTGCAGGGCGCGCCGCTGGTCAGCGACAGCCCGCTGCTGGGCCAGACCTATGCGGCGATCGACCGCGGCGGCCCGGCGCTCGCCGGCCTGGACCACCGCGCCGTCGCCAGCCTGACCGCCAACGCCGGCGCGCAGGGCCTGCACGAGATCAACCACGTCGCAAAGGGCGGCAACGGTACGTTGTTCGCGGTGCAGGGCCAGTCGCCGAACGATCCGGCGGCGTTGCGCGCCTCGGTCGATCTGGAAACGCAGCGGCAACCGCTGGCGGTGAGTTCGCAGCAGTCGGTGCAGCAGGCCGAACAGCAGGCGCAGCGCGCGGGTGCGCAGAACGAAGTGGTCGAGCAGACCCGGCGCAATCCGACGATGGCGTGATCGAACGGCGGTAACGTCGCGGCTACGACGGCGGCGGGCAATGCAAACCAAAGCCGGGCGGATTCGTTCGAACGAATCCGCCCTTTTTTTCGGCGGTATTCGCCGCGCCGTGCGCGAATGCCTGCCGCCGCCGCGAGCGTCGCCCTATTCGATATGCGCCGCGAACCCGACCCGCTCCGGCGCGATGTGCTCGCGCAAGGTCAGCGACGGAATCTCGTAGTCGCCGGCATTCTGGCGGCGGTAGGCGATCGGCGCGGTCGTCTCCAGCGTGTCCAGGCGTTGCCCGAGCGCATCGCACAGATCGGCGAACCGCGCCTCGTCGGTGCGGCTGCTGCGATAGACCACGAACGGCGGCAGCACCTGGAAACCGGGGTAATACAGCACGCCGTGCTGGATCGGAAACAGCACGTCGTCGATCGGGCCGTTGATGCCGCGCGGACTGTAATGCGATTCCCACCCGCCGGCGGTGACGACCAACATCGCGCGCTTTCCGGCCAGGCTACCTTCGCCGTAGCGATCGCCCCAGTGGCGATCGGAATGTTCGCCCACGCCATAGGCGAAACCGTAGGCATACACGCGGTCGACCCAGCCCTTGAGGATCGCCGGCATCGAGAACCACCACAGCGGGAACTGCACGATCACCGTATCGGCCCAGCGCAGCTTGTCCTGCTCTCGCGCGATGTCCTCGCGTTGGGTGCCGCTTTCGAACGCGCGCCTGGAATCGCGGGCCGGGTCGAAGCGCGCGTGAGGGTCCTGATCGGTGCTGTCGTCGGCGTCGATCGCGGCCTTCCATCGCATCGCATACAGATCGGAAACCTGCACGCGGTGGCCGGCCTGCTGCAGCCGCTGGATCGTGAAATCGCGCAGCGAGCCGTTCAAGGACCGCGGTTCGGGATGGGCGTAAATCAAAAGCACGTTCATGGCCAAGTCCTGCGAAGTCGGAGAACAACACGGTAGGCGCCGGCCCGGTATATTGGAAATTGATTTGTGGTATTCCAGGTATAGCCATGACTAATCTCAGGCGGCTCGATCTCAACCTGCTGGTGACGCTCGATGCGCTGCTGTCGGAACACAACGTCACCCGCGCCGCGCAACGGCTGAATTTTTCCCAGCCCTCGATCAGCGTGCATCTGGCCAAGCTGCGCGACGTGTTCGGCGATCCGCTGCTGTTGCCCGGGCCGCGCGGCATGCGCCCGACCGCGCGCGCCGACGAACTGCGCGAGCCCTTGCGTCAGGCCCTGGCCGCGCTGGAACGCGCGGTCTCGCCCGCGGCCGCGTTCGACCCGGCCCAGGCCACCCAGACCTGGCGCGTGGCCGCATCCGACTACAGCGAATCCACCGTGCTGCTTCCAGCGTTGGTCGGCCTGCGCGCGGCGGCACCGGGCACGCGCCTGGCGGTGGTCGAAGCCTCGCCGTCGCGCATCGCCCGACAGGCCGAGCAAGGCGATATCGACCTGGCCTTCCACACCAGCCACGACGCGCCCAGCGGCCTGCGCCGGCGCACCTTGTTCGCCGAGCGTTATGTATTGGTCGGCCGCGCCGGACACCCGCGTCTTAAACGGCGGCCGACCCTCGCGCAGTTCTGCAAGCTCGATCATGTGATCGTGTCGCCCGACGGCGGCGGCTTCCACGGCGTCACCGACGACGTGCTGACGCCGCTCGGCCTGCGCCGACGCGTGGTGCTGTCGGTGCCGCATTTCCTGTTCGTGCGCTCGGTGCTGGCGACTACCGACCTCGTCGCGATGCTGCCCGCGCGGCTGGTGCGCGACACGCCGGCGCTGCAGGTGGTCGAGCCGCCGGTCGAGGTGCCCGGTTACGAGATGGCGATGCTGTGGCACGAGCGCGTGCATCGCGATCCGGCGCATCAGTGGCTGCGCGAGCATATCGCCGGGTCGGTGTGACGCCGGGTCGCGGCGGTCGTCCTCGTGACAGCCCCGAAATCTTTTGTGGGAGGGGCTTCAGCCCCGACGCTTTTCGCGCCGATCGCATCGCAACTTCATTGCGGCTGATCGCAGAGCGTCGGAGCTGAAGCCCCTCCCACAAAAAACCTCCGGTATCGCCGTCCTCTCGGTATTGCGCTCGATGCCGCGCCCGCGCCGCACGCCTTCTTGCACCGATCGCACAAAGCGACGAACCGCGCAAAAACAAACGGCATGCCACAGGGCATGCCGTTCGCATTGCAACTTGAAAGCGACGATCAGACTTCGTTGTTGATCGCGGTCGAGCGTTCCTGCGCGGCTTCGCGCGCCGCCGCGGCCAGCTCCGGCTTGCCCTGCGCTTCGTAGCGCTGGGCAATCTGTTCGCCCAGGGCCACCGCTTCCTTGCCGTAGTCTTCGCGGCTGGCGCCGCTGTAGCTCATGCCGGCGTTGATCTCGGACTGCACCGCGGCCTTGAAGTCGTTCTTGGTGTCGGTCACGTCCTGCGACTTGGCCTCCCACTCGCCGCGATTGGCCGAGGGCTGCTCGCTGGCCTGGGTCGCCGCGTCGTACTTGGCGCGGGCCGCGTCGGTGGCCTTGGCTTCCGCGGTCGGCGCGAACACCACTTCGCCCGGGTAGATCAGATCGGCGCTGCGGGTGTTCGGGTTGGAGGCCGGATCGAGGCTGAATTGCGGATTCGCCGCAAGCAGATCTTCCAGCGGAATATTGTTGTCGGCGGCGATCTGGCTGAGGTTGTCGCCCGGCTGGACCACGATCGGCTTCATGCCCGACGGGGTGACGACCTGCGCGGCCTCGACTTCGGCCTTGGTGTTGACCAGTGCGCCTAGTTGCGGGCCCGCGTAGGACGGGCCATTCAAAGCGGTCATGTGCTGCCTCGCGGAGTAGAAAAATCTCGTGGCGGCATTGCAGCGCAAGTCGCCGCGCGAACACAGCTGGGGCTGACCCTAGCGGCGGGGCATGGGGATGAATGGGCGGTTCAATCGGGAATCGGGAATCGGGAATCGGGTTTGAGATCGGGGGCCAGTGCGTCAAGTCGATCGTTTCAGCCTGCGACAGCGCGAGGTCTTTTGTGGGAGGGGCTTCAGCCCCGACGCTGTTGTTTCAGATCGCCGCGTCGGAGCGGAAAGCGTCGGGGCTCAAGCCCCTCCCACAAAAGACCTCAAAGACCTCAAAGACCTCGAATACCCCGAAGACCTCGACGATCAGGGCTGCTGGCTCATCGCATACACCGCCTGCACCACCTTCGCCATGCGCGGGTAATCGAGCCGATTGTAGGTGTCGCTGGCCTGATGGTAGGTGTCGCTGCGCAGGAACGCGGTGTCGCTGACCATCCAGGCCGGATAGCCCTGCGCCCAGTAGCTCAGGTGATCGGAAAAATCGACGCCCTGCACCAGCAGCGGCGGCGCGCTGATCGAATGCACCGGCAGATCGGTGGCGCCGGCCATCGTGGCTTTCAGCGCGCGGGTCTGGGCGAAGTCGCCCATGCGGCCGACCAGCACCGCGAAGTCGCCACGATCGGAATACAGCCGGTGCATGCCGGGCACCGGATACCGCTGGCTGCCGGGCCGGTCGCTGAAGCGGCCGATCATTTCCAGCGACAGCATGTACTCCACCTCGCGTCCGGCCTGGCGCAGCGCGCGCGCGTGGTGCGCGCTGCCCATGTGCTCGCTGCGGAAATGCGGCGGCTCTTCCAGGGTGTAGGCGACCAGTTCGATCGGCCGGGCCTGCTTGCTGCGGCCAAGCATGCGCGCGAGTTCCAGCAGGCCGGCCACGCCGCTGGCGTTGTCGTCGGCGCCGGGGGTGTGGGTCCTGGGCGAATAGCCGCGCGGGTCGTCGTTTTCTACGCCAACGTCGGCGAAAGAATCGTAATGCGCGCCGATCACCCGCAGCGGCCCGGTGCTCGGCCCGAAGCGCCCGATCACGTTGCGGTAGACCATGCCTTCGACCGGCACGTCCTGGTAGCTGACCTGCGCGCCGGCCAGGCGCAGTTGTTCGTGGATGTAGCGCGCGGCCAGATCGAGGGTTTCGGTCTGGTCGTAGCTGCGCGGGTATAGGTCCACCGACAGATGTTTCACATCCGCGAGCAATCGCTGCGGATCGGCGACCGGCGGCGTGGAGGCGATCGGCCGCACCCACGGCTGCACCACCGCGAACACGCCCAGGCCGGCGATGATCGCGACAATGACCAGCAGATACGCGATCCGTCGCAAGAACTTCAACATGCCTCGATTCCTTTCGATGTGCGGCGACTCAAGTCCAGCGTCGTTCAAATCCAGCGCTGATCGACCAGCTCGCGCTTGATGTAGGCGTAGTAGATTGGCCCGACGATCAGCCCCGGCATCGAGAACGCCGCCTCCATCACCAGCATCGCCAACAGCAGTTCCCAGGCGCGCGCCTGGATTTCGCCGCCGACGATGCGCGCGTTGAGGAAGTATTCCAGCTTGTGGATCACCACCAGGTAGGCCAGCGCGGCGATCGCGACGTACAGCGATATCGACAGCGCGGCGACGGTGATCAGGGTGTTGGAGATCAGATTGCCGATCACCGGCAACAGGCCGGCGACGAAGGTGATCGCGACCAAGGTCTTGGCCAGCGGCAGGCGGATGCCGAACAGCGGCAGCACGATCAGTAGGAAGATCGCGGTGAAGGTGGTGTTGAGCAGGGAGATCTTGATCTGCGCGAACACCACCCGGCGGAAGGCGTCGGCGAAGCGGCTGGTGCGGCCGAGCAGTTCGGTGGCGAGCGGGCCGAGCTGGCCGATCGGCTGCTCGTCGTAGAGCGCGATCATCGCGCCGAGCACCATGCCGATGATCAGCCGCACCGCCACCTGCGCCACTTCCGCGCCGGCCAGGCTCAATTCGCCGCGATGCGCCTCCAGCCACGCCGACACCGCGCGCTTGAGGTCGGTCATATCGTCGGGCAGATACGGCTGCGCCCACGGCGGTATCTGGCCGCGCGAGGCGTCGATGATCTCCATCACCCGCGCCAGCAAGGCCTGCTCGCCGCCGGTATCGACCCGGAAGAACGCCACCAGCCCGAGCACGGCCAGGATCAGCAGGCCGATGATCACGAACGCCAATACCGCCACCGCGATGATCCGGGCGCGGTCGCCGCGCACCTTGCGCTCGACCAGCGGCGCCAGCACGTGGATCAGCTGGAACACCAGCAGGCCCGACAGCAAGGCGCCGACCAGGCCCAGCCGCAGCACCAGGTACATGCCGGTCAAGGCCAGCAACCACGCGGCGATACGGCTGACGGGACAGGCCAGGGGCGAACGGTCGGACGCGGCGGCGACGGGGGAACCGGTCATGGCGAACTCTCGAGGGCCGCGCGATCGCAGCGA
Organism: Lysobacter capsici; assembly: GCF_018732085.1. Taxonomy (NCBI): domain Bacteria; kingdom Pseudomonadati; phylum Pseudomonadota; class Gammaproteobacteria; order Lysobacterales; family Lysobacteraceae; genus Lysobacter; species Lysobacter capsici. Next base: position 6,200,342 of record NZ_CP076103.1, read on the forward strand.
CGACAGTTTACGAGCAGCGCTCGGGCTTTTGATATGCGAGTGACTAAAGGACGTGGCGACCCCGCCGAGCCGGACCCGGCCCGATGGTGCGCGCGGCCGATCCGTCGGGATGTCCCGGTCTGGCCGGCGGGCGCGCGATTTGGCCGGCCGTCATCGGCATGCTCCCGCGACGGCGATCGTTGGTTTCAGTCCGATGCTCGATTCCCGCCGCCGCATGACGAAAGAGCCCCGCAAGCGAGGCTCTTTCGATGCGAGCGGAGCGAACGCGCCCGCTTACGGCAGCAGGCAGCAACCCACGCGGCCGCCGTAACGGCAACCGGGCTTGCACGGACACCCCGTCTCCGGGTTGACGCACTTGCCGCCGACGATCGTGGTCTGGAACGCGCCGACGGCGCCGACGCTGAACGATCCGACGATCGCGAGCGTCAGCGGAACCGCTTTCATCCTGGATGCGACTTGCTTCATGTTCCCTCTCCTTAGATTGAGACCAGCGCGGCGTCTTCCCTGACGCGTGAGGCGGTCGGCGATGGGTAACGTCCCTGTGCTCGATCGTTGCGACGTGGGTGGCGGCGACTCGGGCGCCGCGGCATGGAACCAACGCGGGGCGATCGCGCGCGCTGCGGTTGTTGTCGACAGACGCTTTCGCTCGCGGCGAAACAAGATGCCCCGCGCATCTATACCCGAGCCACGACCGCGCTGCTTCGACGCCGATCACGCCCTTGGCGCGTCAGCCGACCCTGTGGCGATTGCATGCAGCACCGATCGCAACGGCGCGCAGGTACGCGCGCACGACGAACGAGCGGCGAAAAACCCGCACGCCGATACGATGCGCGCCGAGAACTTTTTCCGTTATCTCGATGTGCATCGCAAATGCGGCGATCCTTTGCGCAGCGGATGTCGCGACGTGACAAACAGCATCGGCGTCGACATCCGCATTGGCATTGGCATCGAGGGCTTTTGTGGGAGGGGTTTCAACCCCGACGCTCTTTTTTCCGATCGCTGCGAAACTTCGCAGCTGCTGAGCGAAAAGCGTCGGGGCTGAAGCCCCTCCCACAAAAGACCTCGAAAAGTCGAGCGCGAACCAGTCCCATGCGCAGCGACAAGTTCGCGCGATGCGTTATCGGCGCTGCATCAAAAAACGCAGCAACAGCGCCCGGCGATTCGTGACTCGCCTCACCGACGCGCCCGATGCGAACTGGCTACTGTGTGCCTCGCATTGCCGCCGCCACCGCTACACCGCCAGGCGGCGCACCGATCCTTGCCGCATCGCATGAACCGATCGCGTGGCAATCGCACCGTCATCGTACCGATGACCTGCGCGGCGACGCGGTCATGCACGGCAATCGCGAATCCACGCACTTCGTCGCTTGCATCGGCGCGCGATGTTGCGTGGCCGCCACGCGCAGAACTTGTCGCAAGCGCCGATCCGCATGTCGTCGCGCTCGCATCACCGGACGATTCCCCACACGGAGGTTTGCCATGAAACGCACGTCGAAGTCCTTCCGCCCGCTGGCCGCGGCCCTGGCGCTCGCCATCGCACCGGCCGCGATCGCCGCCACCGCGCCGGCCGCTTACTCGCCGCCGCTCAAGCCCGCCAAGAGCACGCTGGGCCGCTACGACTCGCGCGAGTTCATCGAGGTCAAGTTCGCGCAAGGCAGCGGCGTCGGCCTGGTCAACGGGCGCCTGTCGTCGGCCGCGCACGGCCGCGGCTCGGTGCTCGATGCGCTCACCGCCCGCGCCGGCCCGATCGCCACGGTCGAGCCGCTGTTCCGCGCTTCACCCGCGGCGCTCGCGTCCGCCACCAAGGACGCGCAACAGCGCTCGGGCCGCGCCCTGGCCGACCTGAGCCAGTGGTACCGGCTGCAACTGCGTCCCGGCCAGGACCCGGCGCGCGTGGTCGATCAGCTCAACGCGATGGCGCTGGTCGAGATTGCCTACCCGGCGCCGCTGCCGGTGCCTTCGCCCACGCCCAACTACAACGCCTACCAGCAGTACCGCGGCTCGATCGCGACCAACGGCATCGACGCCGATTTCGGCTGGAACTATTCCGGCGGCGGCGGCGCGGGCATCCGCGTGCTGGACATCGAATACAGCTGGAACACCGACCACGAGGACCTGTCCAAACTGCGCCTGCCCGGCGCGCGCATCGCCAACGGTACGCCGCACGATCCGTTCGGCGACAACCGCCACGGCACCGCGGTCATGGGCATCCTGATCGCCGACAACAACGGCTTCGGCGTCACCGGCCTGGTGCCCGACGCCATTGCCCAGTACGTCAACGCGATGAACGTCGAACGCGGCTACGACCTGGCCAATGCGGTGTTCACCGCCGCCTACGCGCTGCTGCCCGGCGATGTGATGGTGCTGGAACAGCAGGCCTCCGGCCCGGCCGGTTGCAGCGATTACGTTCCGGTGGAATGGATACCCTCGGTGTACGACGCGGTCGCGCTGGCGACCTCGCGCGGCATCCACGTGATCCAGGCCGCCGGCAACGGCAACATGAACCTCGACAACGCCGCCTGCTTCGGTTCGCCGTTCCCGCGCGGCCGTCCGGATTCGGGATCGATCATCGTCGGCGCCGGCGGGCCGAGCACGAATGCCGTGTGCAGCGACGGCACGCCCGAGCGCGCGAAGCAGTGGTTCTCGACCTACGGCGCGCGGGTCAACCTGCAAGGCTGGGGCGCATGCGTGACCACGACCGGCTACGGCGATCTGTACAACGGTTTCAACGCGACCTACACCGCCAGCTTCGCCGGCACCTCCAGCGCGACGCCGATGGTGGCGAGCACGGTGGTCGCGTTGTCGGGCATCCTCAAGAACCGCGGCGTATCCGCCACCCCGCAACAGATGCGCGACGCGCTGGTCGCGACCGGTTCGGGCCAGACGGGCGGTGCGCCCATCGGACCGCTGCCGAATCTGCGCACGGTGCTCAACGCGCTCGGACTGTGAGCGTGCGTTAGCGTCTGGGTGATCGACGTCGGAGGCGACGTGCGAGTCATCGCACGTCGCTTCGATGGATCGAAACCGAATCGTTCGTGGTCGAGGATGAGGCGTGCCGGTTCGACTGGACGACCCGTCGATGGCGCCATCAATTCGGGAAAATCGAGTGCGGGCCGAGTGGCTCGCGCTCGACGGTGCAAGCGATCCGAAGTCGCGCCGCGACTACCTGGAGAGTCCTGGATTTTGCTGCTGCTGCGGCGCCGCCTGATTCTGCTGCGCATCGAGTGTCTGCGATTTCTGCAAGGACTCCTGCATGGTCGGCACGGGCTCGGACAAATCCAGCTTGACCCGGTATCCCGGCGGAAAACTGGCTTCGACCCAGGCGTTTCCCTCATGCACCCGCGCCTGCACCTTGTCGGCGGCGATTCCTTCTCCCTTCGCCAGCACCGTCGCGTGCATCACCTGCTCGTTGGAAATCGACTCGGGAAGTTTGTCGCGAATGGCGTTGTACAGCGGATAGTCGGCATGGCCCGGCGATGGCGGTTGCGCCGTCGGTGGCGCCGCAGCGGGCGCTTGGCCCGGAACCGATTGGCTCGGCGAAGGTTTTGGCCCGGGGTAGTAACTGCCGTAATAATCTTCGTACGTCTGACCGGTGCTGGTGGACGGCGTCTCGGTCTTGAATTGGGTCGCGATCTGCTGAAGGGCCTGTTCGCGGGTAATCGTGCCCGCGAGCATCTGGTCGGTGATTTTCTCGTACTGCGCCGCGTGCGTCCCGGGAAATCCTATGTCGGGCCCGCCGTTGTCCATGATCTCCTTGCGTATCTCGGCGTTCTTGATCGTCGCGGCGGCTTCGTCGCGCAACAAGCCGTTTACGTAGGTTTCCTTGGTGCTGCGGTCTTCGGGCTCGCTGAAATTCTTGTGTCCGATCTCGTGCGACAGCGCTTGTGCGATATCCGCGCCGTGACCCTTGGAGTCCACGTCGACAACGATTTCAGACTTGCCTTCGTCGATGAACGTGCCTTTGCCCGCATCGCCCCACCGCACCGTATAGCCCTCGGACTGGAGCTTCTCGATCTCGGCCTTGAGCGTGGGAGACTGCGCCAGGATGGCCTGGAATGCAGGGTCGTCGATCGGCCCCGTCGGCGTAGAGGGAGGCGAAGTGGAACCGGGAGCAGGTTGCAAAGGCTCATTAGCCATGACGCGATCCTCGCTGAGCATTCAGCTGCCGTCGTTGGCAGCAGGCACGTTTTATCTTCAGGGCATGCGATCAGGGCATGCGATTGAAAACGATGCTGGTGATCTGGTCCTTGTCGGAAGGCCGGCCGATCTTGATCGTGCTTGCGCCCTGCTTGGCGGACCAATACGCCGCCGATCCGGGCGCATGCGGCCGCGCCGGAACGAAATCCGCGTCGGGCCAGAATGTCCGCACGAACGTCGACGCTTCCGGGCCGGGCTCGGCCAGATCGATGATCAGCAGGTTATGCGACGCATTGTCCTTCATGGTGCGCAACTCGACGCTGCTCACGGCCAATCCGGCGAAGGTCCCGCCGTTGCCGCGCCGCACCGTCAGCTTGCCGTTATCGGATTCTTCCTTCAGATGCACCGAAAGATAACTATCGACGAAGCCCACGTTCGAAATGTCACCGGACGCCAGGTCGTCAACTCCTTTTTTGATGGCGGTCATGCGTTGCATAGGATTTAGTGACCCTTGTTGAGGTGAAGAGAGCGCTGACGCGGGATGTTCCGCGGACTCCTTGGTGGCGGTCGCGCCGCTGCCCATGGAACTGCATCCGGCGAGCAACGCGGCCAGCACACAGATCGGAAAGCGTGGGAAAAGAGCATGCGCATCGGCATGAAGCGCTATCGGCGAACGCGAGACGGACAGGCCGCTCCCCCTCGATGGTTTATCAGGCGGTACGCACTGAAAATCCATGATTCATCCTTGGCTGGTATTGCATCGGGTTGCGCATCGAATCTACACCGCACAATCTCCAGCCGCAAGCGCAAACTCGCGAAGCCCATGCTGCATATTCGATGAAAATATTATTGTGTATTTTCAGCACACTTAATCGGGATACGAGCACCGGCGAGGCGACACAGGCCGAGTTCGTCGCGCGGCCTGCGTCTCATCTAAACCCGATCACGCACAATAGCGACTTGAATGCGATCGGCCCACGTCGCACCACGGTTGTGCGGTGACGATGCATCGCAGCAACGGCGGGCGTTCGATCCGCATGCGTCGGCGCAAGCCTCGCGCGACCGCGATTGCTGGAAGGTCATCGTGCTTCCCCCGCATGCGTCGCATCCGGCGGTGGAGCGAATCTACCCCCGGCTGTTTCGTCCGCATGCAATGCGCGAATCGCGAGGGTTCACCGCGCCGATGCCGCGGCGACAGAGCAAGACGACGGTGTCGATGGCGCATCGGCTCCGCGGTCCTGCGCCGGCCGCCTGGCCTTGGTTACCGCGCGGGCGCCGAATCGGCCGCGGCCGGCGACGTGTCGATGCCGACGCCATCGGCCCTCGCACGCCCAGGCCGCAGCGGCTGGATGCGCAGGCTGCGGTTGCGGCACACATCGATATCGCCGTAGACCACGGTGCGGCCGTTGCCGAAGGTGAAGCGCAAATCGTAGACGCACTGCTCGCCGGTCCATTCGACGGTGGCCGAATCGCCGCCGCCGTCGATCGCCTCGCCCAGCGGCCTGGGCTGGAAGCGGCCGCTGCCGGCGGGCGCGACCGCCAACGCAACCAGGCGGTCGTGCGCGCGGTTGATCAATTCGAAATAGTGCGTGCGCGTGCCGGCCTGCACGGGCAGGACGGCGGCGAACGAGACGACAGCGACAACGGTCAGAACTGCGGCGAGGGACGATCGCATGGCCGGACTCCGGTGCTCTATGGGCGGTGGCTCGGGCGACGGCGCCATCCGCCGCGCTCCGATGCGCGCATCACAGCCGCCACGGGCCGCGCCGGTCCACGCGTTCGGGACGAATCGTCGCTGCGGCCGGACCAATCGTAGTGGCGCGATCGAACGCTGTTCGAAGCGCGCGCAGGCGCTTAGGATCGGCGCTGACTTCGCTGCATCGGCCGCTCATGAACATCCAGCTCGGCGATACCGTCATCGGCCTGCGCCGCTACCTCGGCCTGTGGTCGGCGGTGGTGCTGGTGTTCGCGCTGCAAGGATGGGTACACGACGCGCTGCTCGGCGCGACGGTGTGGTCGATCCTCGACTACCTGCGCTGGTCGATGATCCAGTGGTACACCTGGGCCGCGTTGGCGCCGATGGTGTTCCGCCTGGGCGCGCGCCATCCGATCCAGCCGCCGATGCGGGTTCGCTCGGTACTCACCGCGCTGGCATCGCGCACCGGCGTTCCGCTGCGGTTCGGCTGGCTGTTCACCCACCTGCTGGCCGGCGCGGGCATTACCGCGCTGGCGCTGGTCTTCGGCGCCTTGCTCTCGGCGGTGCTCGAACCCAGTTCGTTCTTCGAGCAGTTGCAGCAGTACCTCGGCCGGTACGCGGCGATCGGATTCATGACCTACTGGGCGTTGCTCGCCATCCAGCACTCGCTGCACTACCAGGCCGAGAAAGCCCGCCGCGAGGTCGAGGCCAGCCGGCTCGCGACCGAACTGGCGCAGTCGCGGCTGCAGGTGCTCAAGACCCAGCTGCAGCCGCATTTCCTGTTCAACACCCTGCACGCCATCGTGACCTTGCTCAACGAGGACACGGTGTCGGCCGAGGACATGCTGCTGCGCCTGAGCGAGCTGCTGCGCGCGTTCCTGGAAGACTACGACGGCCAGGAAATCAGCCTGCGGCGCGAACTGGAACTGCTGGACCTGTATCTGGGCATCCAGCGCGTGCGCTTCAAGGATCGGCTGACCACGCAGATCTACGTCGCGCCCGACGCACTGCACTGCGCGGTGCCCAGCCTGGTACTGCAACCGATCGTCGAGAACGCGATCCGCCACGGCATCGGCCGCCGGGTCGGCAGCGACCGGATCGAGATCGATTGCCGTCGCGAAGGCGACCAGCTGTGCATCGACGTGCGCAATCACAACAGCGCGCTCGAAGCGGAACGCACGGCCGAAGGCGACGGCGCGGGCCACGGCATCGGCCTGTCCAATACCCGTCTGCGTTTGCAGGAACTCTACGGCGATGCCGCGCAACTGCGGCTCGACCTGATCTGGCCGCAGGGCGTGGCCTGCCGCATCCGCCTGCCGTTTCGCGAGATGGACTCGGACGACGACGAACCCGAGCTCACCGGCGCATGAACCTCACCGCGCTGGTGGTCGACGACGAACCGATCGCGCGCCGCGCGATCGTGCGTCTTCTCGACGCCGGCGCGCAGATCGAGGTGCTCGGCGAATGCGGCGACGGCGCGTCCGCGGTCGAAGCGATCCGCAAGCGGTCGCCCGACCTGGTGTTCCTCGACATCCAGATGCCGGCGATGACCGGGCTGGACGTGGTCGCGGCGATCGGCGCGCAGCGCATGCCGGCGACGATCTTCGTCACCGCCTACGAGCAGTACGCGGTGCGCGCGTTCGAGGCGAACGCGGTCGACTACCTGGTCAAGCCGTTCAGTCGCGAACGCTTCGCCGCGACCTTGCAACGCGCCAAGTCGCGCTTGTCCGCGGCCGGCGATGCTCAAGCCCGGATTCTTCAGGCGCTGGAAAGCCTGCGCCAGCGCGACGAATACCTCGAACGCATCGCGGTGCGGGTCGACGAGCATGTGATCTTCGTGGCGGTCGACGACATCGTCTGGATCAAGGCCAACCGCAACACCGTGCAGATCCACCTGGCCGATCGCATCCACGAACTGCGCGAGACCCTGTCCACGCTCGCCGCGCGCCTGGACCCGCGCCGCTTCGCCCGCGTGCATCGCTCGGCGATCGTCAACGTGCAGCGGGTGCGCACCATCCATCCGTGGTTCAACGGCCACCATGTCGTGACCATGGACAACGGCCAGCAACTGCGCATGAGCCGGTATCAGCACGAGACCTTTCTGCGCCTGGTCGGTTCGCGGCGCGAGGACTGAACAGCGCGCGACGCGCGTTCAGCGCTTCATCACCGTTAGTTAACGCATCGCTCGCGCCGCCGATGTTCATTCATCGACGCGATGCGATCGCCTGTTCGAACGCATCCGTATCCAGGTTCGACCCGTAGTTCCTCATGCAAACGATCCGGCCGATACGTTGCGATGCATCCAATCATTCAATGAGGAACGTATCCATGAACACCCGACTCAAGACCCTCGCGGTCGTCGTAGTGCTGGCGCTGTCCGGCGCGGCGTTCGGCGCCGATGCCAAGGGCATGAACAATCCGATGGTCGGCGGCGCGCCGATGCTGGTGACTCGCGACATCGTCGACAACGCGGTCAACTCCAAGGATCACACCACCCTGGTCGCCGCGGTCAAGGCGGCGGGTCTGGTCGAAACGCTCAAGGGCCCCGGCCCGTTCACCGTGTTCGCGCCGACCAATGCCGCCTTCGCCGCGTTGCCGGCCGGTACGGTCGACACGCTGCTCAAACCCGAAAACAAGGCGACCTTGACCAGCGTGCTGACCTACCACGTGGTGCCCGGCAAGCTCGACGGCAAGGCGCTGATGGCGCAGGCCAAGGCCGGCGGCGGACGCGCTCAGCTCAAGACCGTGCAGGGCGAAGTGCTGACGGTCAGGACCGACGGCGGCAAGGTCACGGTGACCGACAGCAAGGGCAACACGGCCAATGTCACCATCGCCAACGTGTATCAGAAGAACGGCGTGATCCATGTCGTCGACAAGGTGTTGATGCCGTAAGTCGTCGCAGGCAGGCAAGCGGCCGGCGTTGTGCGCCGGTTGTTTGCCGGCGCGCATATCGGCGTGTTCGGCGTACTTCGCCGAAGCGTCGCAGGCGAGGTGTCGCGGTCGCGGCTTGCGCCGCTCCTACAGTCGGATTACGTAGGCTGCGCCAAGGTCGTGCTCGGACTTCGTCGCCACGAATGCCCCCTGTAGGAGCGGCGCAAGCCGCGACCGCGACACTTCAATCGCCAACGCATGTCATCGAAAGCTGTCGACGCGGCAGGTATCCGCGAAAAAACGCCCGCGACCGCGTCAGCGCGACGTTCCATAGGGAACCGTCCAGCGCAACACCGACCGCACCGGCACGCCTTTCAACCGTGCAGGCTCGAAAGTCCACAAGTTCGCGGCCACTGCGGCCGCGTTGTCGATGGCGTCGTCGCCGCTGGAGCGATCGACCTCGACGGCGTAGGCAAGCTTGCGCGTGTCGTCGACCTTGATCTTCAACACCACCACCCCGCCCGGACCGGTCTTGACCGCGGCCGGCCAGCTCGGCGGAAAGCGCCCCATCGACTCGACGTCGGGATGCGCGGTCGTATCGGGCAAGGCCTGCCAGCACGCGTCGTCCGCCTTGAACTCGACCGGCACGCGGATCGAATCGGCATGCGGCTTGCCTTGGCTCACGGCCGGGTAATAGCGCCATCCGCGCGCGGCCTGCACGGCCGCTTCGTCCAGCGCCGCGTTGCCGTCGCTGTGTTCGATCTTGACTTCAAGCACCTCGCCCTGTTCGTCCACATCGACCCGCAGGACCGTGGCGTCGCTGCGGCACAGCGCGTCGGCGACGCCGTCGGGATAGGCCGGCGGGTGTTCGCTCTTGTACGGCCAGTCCACGCGTCCCGATATGTCGGGGCCGATTTCGACGTCCTGGGCCAGTGCCGGCGCGGCGATCGCGGACAGGCCGATGCAGATCGAGTACGCGATAACCTTGAAGCTCCGGGTGAAACGATGCATGCCGTGTCCTTTCGATGAAGCATCCATGTGCATGCCGCCAGCCGCTCAACCCAGCCAGCGGCGAATGCGCCGGTACACCTGCGCATCGCCGAGCAGGTCGAGATGGTGCAGACCGTGGCCGATCCAGCGATGGCGCTTGGGAATGTGCAGATCGAACGCGGGATCGGGATGCAGCCCCAGCGCGCTCGCGACCGGCACCAGGGTGTCGCCGCTGAAGCGCTCCGCCGCGGCGAGCCCGCCGACGTTCGACGCGCCCTCCTTGTCGGTCGACACCGCGATCGCGTAGCTGCGCACCGATTCGGGCAGCGGCAACGGCGTGCGCGGATCGCGGCGGCCGTCGTCGGCGTGCTTGCGCCAGTCGGCTTCGATCAGATTGCCGTGGCGCAGGTCCTGGATGCCGGCGCTGCGGATCTTGCCCAGCCGCGCGAACGGCGCGGTGTACGGGCTCAGCGCGATCAGCATGTCGAACCAGCTGCCGGCGCGCTCCAGCGGCGCGCCGTGATGCGGCGTACCGAGGAACACCAGGCTGTCGAGCCGGCTCAGCCACTGGCGCTTGCTGCGCTGCGCGCTGTGGCAGGCGCTGCGCGCGACCAGTCCGCCCATGCTGTGGCAGACGATCGCGAAACGCTCCACCGGCAGCGGCCACTCGCGCAGCAGCTTGTCGAGCTGCGCCGACAGCTCGCGGCCGTTGCTGGAGATGTGGCGGCCGGTGTTGTAATGCAGGTACACCGGCGTCCAGCCGGCATCGCGGGCGAGCGCGGCGCCGTGGTCGTGGCCGTTCCAGTTCCACTGCAGGTCGTTCATGCACAGGCCGTGGATCAGCACGACCACCTTGCCGGTGGCCTGCGGATACGCCGCCGCCAGGGATTTTCGCCCGAGTTTGAGCGGCCGGCCGTCCTTGCGCAGCTGCATGTCGATCGCCAGCGGATTGTCGGTCGCGGCCAGGTGATCGCCGAGCACGCCGTTGAGCGCCGACACCACCGCGCCGCGCTGCGGCAGCGAATCGATCCGGTTCAACAACGGCGCGAACTGGGCCAACGCCAGATCCAGGCCGTCGCCGACGAAGCGGGTGATGCCGCGCACGCTGCGGTAGACCAGGCCGGTGATGCCGCGCGTGGGGTCGCGCACCGCCGCGCCGAGCGGCGACGGCAGGGCGACGATGGTGGCGTGGACGGATTCGACCAGATCGGTGACGCCGGTGATGGCGTCGATGGTCAGGCGGCCGATGCCGCGCAGGTCGGTGCCGTGGCCGATCACGGCGTCGGCGGGCGAGCGTTTCGGCATGGGCATCCTGCGCGGGCTGAGCGGACGCCCAGCCTACTGCACGCGAAGCGCATTGGCGCGCGCACCAGGCCGCATCGCCGGTCGCGGCCGCGATGGAGCGCGCCATCGGCGCCTGCGGACCGGTCCGTCGCGCAGCGACTCGCCGTCGGCGAGGCACGCCGACGCCGACGCGGTACGCGTCTGGTTCGCCGATACCGCGACCGCCGATTCATGCTAATCATCACCTTGATCCCCCGTGCCGGACCCCGATGCGCAGCAGCCTGCCCCGCCTCATCGTTTTCGCCTTGCTGTGCGCCTCGGCCGGCGGCTGCGCGCCGGTGCGCTACTACCAGGCGTTGTCCGGCAAGCAGGTTGCGCAGCGCAAGCCACCGCCGATCGTCGAGCACGGGCAGCCCGCGCCCGCGCATCAGAACGTCGCGACGTTCCACGACGGCTTGCACCTGGCGCGGCTGCACAAGCAGGGCGAGCAGACCTTCGGTGTCGTCGACCGGAAAAGCCGGGTGGTGATCCCGATCGGCTATCAACACATCATCGATCGCGGCGCCGACGGTTTCGGCGCGATCGGCCTGCAAAGCCTGCGCGCATTCGACCGGCAGGGCCGGCAAACGGCGGCCACGCTGTTCGAAGACGAACTGGACTTCGTCAACGGCCAGGCGGTCGCGGTGATCAAGCCGCCCGGCGGCGATTCCGATGCGGAGCGTTACGGGGTCATCGATGCCGATGGCAACACCGTGATCCCGTTCGAGTACCACCGCGTCTTCGAACGCCACACCCAATCGCGGCCCACGGTGTCGTGGTACCTGGTGCAACGCGAGGTCAGCGCGGCGGGTGAGCCGAAGCGGTACCGCAGCGGCTTGCTGGACGCCCGGGGGCGAACGATCGTGCCGATCGAATACTTCGATATTTCCCCGAACGTGGATATCGAAGGCCTCGACGAAGGCTGGGCGATGCTGTTCGAACGCGAGCACAGCAGCGTTGCGGTCAACTTTCTCACCGGCCTGCGCATGCCGCGCACGGGCGGCTCGTTCTACGGCCGCACCGTGGGCTATTCGACCTTGCTCAATCCAGAGCCGGAAACGCTCAACCAGTACGAGAAGATGCAATACCGCAAGGCCAATCCGGCGCGTTATCGGCTGGAGCTGTTCGACACCCAGGGCCGGTTGGTCTACGACCAGCGCGATATCAGGGTGACCTGGGACATCAAAGGCCTGATCGCAGTGTCGCGCGCAGGCAAGTTTGCGCTGCTCGATGCGCAGGGCCGGCCGCTGAGCGAGTTCGTGTACGACGCGGTCAAGGACTTCGGCGGCGGCCAGGCGCTGATGGAACGCGACGGCAGAAAAATCTGCATCGATGCGGCCGACCCGGCCGGCACCCAGCGCGCCGCGCGCGAATGCCGCAAGGCCACCACGTTGAAGCACAAGAACGATCGCGAGCGCGCGCCCAGCGGGTTCCCCGCCGTCTACCCGCGTTTCGGCGGCTGAAACGCGGGGCAGCACCGACGGTGCGCCGAACGCGACGCCGCCTTCAAGTCGATGGCCTTATCTCATCGGCGTTTCGAATCATCAGCCTCGAGTCGCAGGATCCCGATCGCGGCATTCAAACCGCCGGCACCAACGCCGGCACCCGCAGGCGCCCTTCCAGCAAGTCCATGCCGCGCCGGCCCGGGCCCATCGCGATGCCCGAGGTCACCATGAAGAAACGTTCGAGTTCGAACGACACGCAGCTGACGATGCAGAACGCGCCCGGCGCGTGCTGGTTGATCGCGTAGTACACGCCGATGCCGTGGCGGCGCAGGTGCGCGATCATGTCGGCGAGCATCGCCTTGGGCGGCATCGCCGCGCGCGCCGGATGGGCCCAGTCGACCCGTTCGAGCCGATCGGCACGGACCTGGAAGTACGCGCAGTCGCGCAGCTTGCGGTACTCGCTCAGCGTATCCAGCGCGAGCCGGCTGTACTCGCGCATCTTCGGCGTGCGCGATTTTATGTCGATGCATTGCACCAGTTCGGTCAGCGCGCGCATCGCGGCGTGCGCGGCGTACAGCGACGCGCCGTAGCCGCAGGGAAAGGTTTCCTCGTCGGCGAGGATGTCGGCGGTGGTGGCGATGAAGGCCGGGAACTGCAGGTCGGTGGTCACGTCGATCAGCCACACCTCGCGATCGAGTTGCCCGCACACCGCGCGGTAGATGCGCGCGACGTCGTCGGGCAGCGACTGCGGATCGACGATCACGCCCAGGCTGGTCGGGTCGCCCAGGTAATGCGCGATCAGGAACAGCGACCAGGCGTCGCGCTCGACCAGTTCGCCGATCGCGTGGACCGCGGCCTCCTCCAGGCTGGCGCCGATCGCCACGCCGCTGTTGGAGCTGAAGCGGATCGCGCTGTTGTAGTCGAAATCGTCGCCTTCGACCAGATTGTGCAGGTACGCCGGATAGGTCATGAACAGCGGCACCGGCACGGTGTCGTCGCCGGGACCGTGTTCGTCGAGACGGCGGTAATTGCGACACGCCAGCTGTTGCTGCGCATTGGCCTCGAACGCGGCCGCGAACGGCAGGCCGGCGTAACGCGGGTCCTGCGCGAAGTGCTGCGAACGCACCAGCGCGATGGGCGCATCGGCCGGCGGCTTGCGGGTGTAGTAGTGCTCGACCGCTTCGTACATCGCGCCGGTCAGCGACGCGGCGGCCTCGCCCTTGCCGAAGCCGTTGCTGAGCGCGACGTCGTCGGCGTCGTACAAGGTGCATACGGTCGAGGCGATGCCTTCGCCGAGCACGTCGATCTGCATGCGCCAGCCCTGATCGCGCACGTAGCCGCGGATCACCGCATCGGCGTCGGCCAGCGATCGTTCGCGCTCCAGGGGAATCATGGCCTCGCTCCTTGCCTTGCTTTGTCTCGTCCTGCCTGGCGCGCTCGCCCGCAGCGCGGCGGCACGAACGGGTCCGTGCCGCGCGCCCGAGAGCAAACCGTCGCCGGCTTACTTCGCGTACTGGTCCAGGAAGGATTTTTCCTTGGCGGTCAGCTCGACCTTGATCTGCTTCTCGCTGATGACCTTGCTGGCGTCTTCGATGAGCGGACGCGGCTTGAACACGGGGATATCGATCGCCTTTTTCATGGTGTCCCTCTTCAGGTGATGTCGCCGATGGCGTGGATGCAGCGACGCCGAAGCCACGACCTTGCGACTTCCGTGTCGACTGCCCTTTTTCTATACCCATGGTGTAAGAACGGTGTCAATCACGCAGGCATCGACATTGCCTGTGTGGAACCGGGATCACGTCCACATGCGCGTACGCGCGGCGGATCGGTCCAAATTGCAATTGCATGAACGCGCCGATGGCGCGGCTCAGCGCGCGACCCGGCGAAGGCGCAGGCGGTCGCCGTCCAGCTCATAGGCGAAGCCGGCGTCGGGCTCGGCCAGGAACCCCCACAGCGGCCGCAGCACCGCTTCGGCCTTGAGCAGCACTTCCTGGAATTCGGCCTGCGGGTCCGACAGCCAGGTGATCGCGCCGCCGGCGCCGAAGGCGACGCTGTCGCCGTCGTAGGACAGGGTGCGGATGCCGATGTTGAGATCGGCCACGCGGTTGTAGCCCAAGTAGCCGATCGAACCGCAGTAGACGCCGCGCGCGCTGCGTTCGAGCCGGTCGATGATCTGCAGGGTGCGGCGCTTGGGCGCGCCGCTGATCGAACCGCCGGGGAAGGTCGCGCGCAACAGGTCGATCAGGCCGGCGTCGGGACGCAGCTGCGCCTCGACCGTGCTGACCAGCTGATGCACGGTGCGATAGCTTTCGACTTCGCGCAGCTTCGGCACCTCGACCGTGGCATGCACCGCGACCCGGTTGAGGTCGTTGCGCATCAGGTCGACGATCATCAGGTTTTCGGCGCGGTCCTTGACCGATTCGGCCAGATGCCGCGCGTACTGCGCATCGACCCGCGGGTCGTCGGAGCGGCGCATCGTGCCCTTGATCGGCTTGGTCTGGATGCGGCCGCCGCGGTCCACGCGCAGGAAGCGTTCCGGTGAGGTGCTCAGCACGTGATGGTCGCCGCTGCGCAGGTAGGCGCCGAACGGCGCCGCGTTGCCGCGACGCAGGCGCAGGTACAGCGCCAGCGGATCGAGTTGCGCGCGGAAGCGGAAGTGGTTGGTCAGACAGATCTGGTAGGACTCGCCGTCGACGATGGCGCGGCGGCAGTGCTCGATCGCGGCCAGGTAATCGTCGTGGCCCAGGTCCATGTCGACTTCGAGCGTATCCAGCGGCGCGGGCGACGGCGCCGATTCCGGCGCGGGCTGGGCGAGGGTCGATGCCGCCTGCGCGGCGACCGTTTCGAGCCAGCGCTGCGCGTCGGTCGCCTGCGCGGTGTGCGGCGCGGCGATCGCGATCGCCCAGGCGCGCGCGCGGCGATGATCGAAGGCGAGGAAGCGGTGCACGCGCATCCACAGCGCATCGGGCAGCCGCGTGGCGGCGTTGCCGCTGCTGTCGCCGTTGCCTTCGCCATCGAACAGCGCCTTCATTTCGTAGCCCAGCCAGCCGATGAAGCCGCCGCGGAAATCGAATGGCAGTGCGCTTTCGGCCGGGGCGGACGCGCCGTCGGCCGGGATCGGATCGGCGACCTGCGCCTGGAGTTCGCGTTCGATGCGATCGAGCAGCGCGTGCCCGGTCGACAGCGCCGCGTCGTCGTCGGCGATGCGATAGGCCAGCAGATCGCCGTCGTCGACCGCGCCCATGAACGAACACGCCGCGCGCTCCTCGACCGCGTCCTGGCTGTCGAGCCAGAAACTGTTGCGCCGTTGCGCGTACAGCGCGTTGAACACGGTTTCCGGATCGAGCTTCGCATCCAGGGGCTTGCACCACAGTTGCAAGGCTTGCGGCGGCTCGGCGGCCGGCGGCGGTGTCGTCGTCGTTGCGATCAGGCTGACGAAGGCCCGGCCGTGGTGCCGATACACGAGATCGCGGAAATTCGCGATCAGGTCGATGCCGTGTTCGCTCAGGATCGACTCGGGATGGAACTGCACGCCCCATTGCGGGCGACGGCGATGACGCAGCGCCATGATCAGGCCGTCGTCGGTGTGCGCGGTCGCCTGCAACGCCGGCGGCAACGGCGCGGCCGCGATCAGCGAGTGATAGCGCACCACCTCGAACGATGCGGGCAAACCCGCGAACAATTCGCTGCCGTCATGATGCAGGCGCGAAACACGGCCGTGATACGGCTGCGGCGCATGCACGATGCGGCCGCCTTCGGCGTAGGCGATGCCCTGGAAGCCCAGGCAGACTCCGAGCAAAGGCAGCGCGCTGTGCGCGATCGCCTGGCGCGCGACATGGAAATCGGCCTCGTGCTCGACGCTGCCCGGCCCGGGCGACACCACGATGCAGTCGTAGCGTTCGTCGGCCCGCAGTTGCTCCCAGCCGCAAGCGTCGTTGCGCAGCACGGTCGGCGCGCGGCCGAACGCGCGCCCGATCTGGTCGGCGAGGTTCCAGGTGAAGGAGTCGTAGTTGTCGATCAACAGGCAACGCATGATCCGGCCATTGTCGTACAAAGCCCGGGCGCGGCGGCGGTTTGGCGATGGTTCGCGGCGATTCGGCCAGGCGCGCGGCCGTCGACTCCGCCGCGAACGGCGCTCAGGCGCGCGCGCGCAGGCAGCAGGCGATCGAACGCACGCCGCCGTCTTCGAAGGCGATGTCGACCTCGAAGGCCTGCCCGGCCCGCACCGTCGGCGACAGATCGGCCGCGGCTAGGAAACGCAGACGGTCGTCGCCGACCTGCGCCAGCCGCATCGCCTCGAAGCCGAAGAACGCCCGCACCTGCGGGTACAGCGCCTTGTACAAGGCTTCCTTGGCCGAAAACGCCGCGGCCAGTCCGGCCACCGCGTCGGCGAAGCCGGCTTCGATCACCGCCTGCTCGGCCGCGTCGACCACCACGCCGCGGATCTCCCCGGCCAGGCGCGCGTCGATCCGCGATTCGATGTCGATGCCCAGGCCGATCATGCGCGGATCGGCGCTGGCCAGGCAGACCGCGCGGTCGCCGGCATGCGAGATCGATGCGATCGCGCCGGCCGGCCACAGCGGTTCGCGATCCGGGCCGATCGCGATATCGGCCGAGGCGATCCCCAACCGCGCCAGCGCGCGCCGCGCGCAGATCCGGCCGGCGAGGAATTCGCCGCGCCGCTTGGCCACCGCGCGCGCCAACTGCGGCGGCAGTTGCAACCCATGAGCGGGGTACAGCGCGTCGTCGTAGGCGTCGAGGCGGAAGCGGCAGGCGTAACCGGTCAGCGGCTGGCCCTGGGCCTGCGCGTCGAAGGGCGCGGCGTCGTGGAGGAAGGCGTCGTGGTCCGGGCGCATGCGCTCAGGCCTTGGCATCGCGCGGCGGCGCGGCGGTGATACGGTGGGCGGGCGGGTGCGGGCGACGCGGTGAACGCATGGGGGGTCCGTTACGACGGTAGGGGCAGTGTGGGGCGTCATCGCGGATAGATCGCTGGAAACGAAGCCGCTGCCTTGGCTCATGGTATCGGCTCGCGACGCGCAACGGCCCGCCGAAGCGGGCCGTTGCAAGGCGATGCGGCATCGCGCCGCTACGCACTCAGGTGAAACGACGCTCGGTGACGCGGCAGTCAGTTGACGCTGGCCGCGCTCCACGCCCGCGCGATCGTGGTCTGCTCCGGCGAACCGGCCCCGTACAGCTCGGCCGCGGCGGCCAGGGTCGCCGCGCGCGCCTGCGGGTAGGTCGTGCTGGAGGTGAACTTGGTGGTCAGCGCGCGATACCAGATCTTGCCGAACTTGTCGCGGCCGATGCCGACGATGCCGGTGTCGCCGTTGCAGACCAGTTGGGCCGGCGTCAGCGTGGTCCCGGCCGGGGTCACCGCGCCTTCCATCGCCAGATAGGCCATGCGGTTGGCGACGCCGGAGGTGTAGTGCGGGTCGTGAATCCCGCCCGCCGCCAGGTTCGGATCGAAACCGCTGCCGCCGATGTAGCAGTTGAACGACTTGCCGTCGGCGCCCTGGTTGTACATGTCGCGGAACGCCAAGCCGCCGGTGCGCATGATTTCGCCGATGCGGTAGTCGCCCGGATCGTTGGGGTTGTTGGCGTAGAACTCGACCAGGGTGCCGAGGATGTCGGAATTGGCTTCGTTCAAGCCGCCGGCGTCGCCCGAGTAGGCCAGGTTCGCGGTCGCCGCGTTGACCCCGTGCGACATCTCGTGGCCGGCCACATCGATGCCGACGATCGGGCCATAGCCGCGGCTGGCGTCGCCGTCGCCGTAGAACATCACCTTGGTCAGGGCGAAATAGGCCGCGTTGACGCCGGTGGTGCCGCCGGTGGAGGTCTTAAAATTGGTGTGGGCGTAGCTGCTGATGCCCTTGTTGTCGTTGTACAGGCCCAGGCGGCCATGGACGTTCTTGTAGTAGTCCCAGGTCGCGCCGACGCCGTAGTGGATGTCGGTGGCGACGGTGGCGCGATCGCTGAGGGTGTTGTTGCCCCAGGTGTTGTCGGTGTCGGTGAACAAGGTCGCGCCCAGGGTCGCGCCGAGGATGTCGAACAGGTTGGAGATCGCCGCGCCCTTGGCGTCGTAGACCTTGCCGTTGCCGCGGGTGGTGTCGATCAGGTCGAACTTGGTCGCGCTCTTCTGGTCGGTCGGCAGGCTCAGGTCGCCGTAGTAGAACGACTTGCCGGTGCCGATCGCGGCCGCGGTCTGCAGCTGGTCCTGCACGTCGAGCACGCGGCCATCGGCGGCATTGACGTAGTAGGTGACGAAGCCGGAGTGGCGGTCGGTCTCGTCGCCCTGCACGGTGACCTCGTAGGCGAGCACCGGCGTGGCGCCGCGCGCATACACCACCAGTTCGTTGCCGTGGATCTTGGCGACCCGGCCGTTGAAGCGCGCGCCGGCTTCGATCGCGGCCTGGTCCTTGCCGATCACCCGCGCGCTCAGCGACGGACGCTGCGCGCTGCGCAAGGTCAGCTGCGCGGACTTGAGCTCGCCGCGCCGCGAGGTCACCACCACGTCGCCGCCGATCACGCGCAGGCCTTGATAGCTGCGGGCGAAACGCGCGTGCTGGGTGCCGTCGCGGTCGATCACCATATCGCGCGCTTCGAAGCGGTCCGCGGCGTCGGCCCGCAGCAGCCCGGCGTTGCCGGCGATCAGGCTGCGCGCCTGCGCGGTCGCGGCGTCCCTGGCGGCGAGGCCGGCGTCGGCGGCCTGGGCGAGCGGCGCGGTCAGCAGCGTCGCGGCGATGGCGAGATAGAGTCCTTCCTGTTTGAACCGTCGAGTATTCAATCGCATGGCGTCCTTACTCCTTGGCCTTGGGTCGCTACGGCCCGGCGCGGCGCCGGGTCCGGTTCCGATATTCGGCATATTTCAGGTGCCATGAGGCGCCGTTCAGGGGCCGGATCACGGCAAAACTGCGGAGCCGTTCGGAGTTCGTGCTTTTGGTCGACTCGCGTTCGTCGGGCGCGTCGTCGACGGCGGCCGCTTGCCAGCTCCGGCGCCCGGTGATCTAAAGTGAGCCGTCGCATGCCCGGCTCGTTCGATTCGGCGGGCGCGGCATTCGATGGCGCTGCGCGCCGGTTCGCGCGACCCATCCGCGAACTCGCCGGCGCGCCCTGCTGGCGAACGGACTCAACACAGGTGCTTGGATGAGAACGATCTTTTGCGTGGTCTTGTGCCTGCTCAGCGGCCACAGCCTGGCCGGCGGCGACATCGTCCCCACCGACGATCCGGGCAGCGATTGCGTCGCGGCCACGATCGCCACCCCGCGCGGCGCGGCCAACCGCAAGTACGACGAGGCGTACTGCGCCGTCAACAAGGACCCCGCCGCCTATCGCACCTGCCTGAAGAACGCCGCGGCGAACCCGACGATTTCGTTCTTCACCGACCGCTGCGGCGAGGCCGGGGACGGCGCCTACGTCAGCTTCAACGGCCAGACCCACCAGGTATGGCGCAAGTCCGAATCGCCGCACCGCCAGGTGCGTTACGCCGGCACCTACACGGGCAAGGGCGTGAGCGTGCGCGTGGTGCCCGGCAAGCTCATCGAGCGTTTCGTCGAAGACGGCGAAGTGATGGGCATCACCCACTCGGTCGATGTATTCATCACCCAGGGCGGCGAAACCGTGAAGATCCCGGCTGTCTACGACGACCGGCACTGACGCGCGACCGCTCGCTTCGGCGCGACGAACTCGTACCCGATCGCAACCGGAACGACAACGGCCCGCCGAAGCGGGCCGTTGCCATCGCACGCATTCGCATGCGCGCGACACCGCTTAAAACGATGCGATCGGATCAGTTGACCTTGACCGCGCTCCAGGCCCGCGCCACCGCGTTCTGCTCGGCCGAACCGTTGCCGTACAGCTCGCCCGCCGCCGCCAGCGTCGCCGCGCGCGCCTGCGGGTAGGTGGTGTTGGAGGTGAACTTGGCGGTGAGCGCGCGATACCAGATCTTGCCGGCCTTGTCGCGGCCGATCCCGGTCATGCCGGCATCGCCGTTGCAGGCCATCTGCGCCGGGTTCAGACCCGTGCCGGCCGGCGCGACCGAGCCTTCGGCCAGGAAGTAGAAGAACAGGTTGCCCACGCCCGAGGTGTAGTGCGGGTTGTGCGCGCCGTCGGACAGGTTGGGATCGAAGCCGCCGGCGATGTAGCAGTTGAACGACTTGCCGTCGGAGGCCTGGTTGTACATGTCGCGGAAGGCCTTGCCGTCGGTGCGCATCTTCTCGCCGATGCGGTAGTCGCCCGGGTCGCTGGCGTTGTTGGCGTAGAACTCGACCAGCGTGCCGATGATGTCGGAGGCGGCTTCGTTGAGGCCGCCGGCATCGCCGGAGTACGCCAGCTTGGAGGTCGCCGCGGTCACGCCGTGGGTCATCTCGTGGCCGGCCACGTCGATGCCGACGATCGGACCGTAGCCGCGCGCGGCATCGCCGTCGCCGTAGAACATGCTCTTGACCAGATCCACGTAAGCCGCATTGACGCCGCTGTTGCCGCCGCTGGAGGTCTTGAAGTTGGTGTGGGCGTAGCTCTTGATGCCCTTGCCGTCGCCGGCCAGGCCGGCGCGGCCGTGGACGTTCTTGTAGTAGTCCCAGGTCACGCCGACGCCGTAGTGGATGTCCACGCCGACGGTCGCGCGATCGCTGGTCGTGTTGTTGCCCCAGGTGTTGTCGGCGTCGGTCATCAAGGTGGCGTTGGAGGTCGCCGAGAGGATGTCGAACAGGTTGGAGACCACCGCGCCCTTGGCGTCGTAGACGCTGCCGCTGCCGCGGGTGGTGTCGATCAGGTCGAACTTGGTCGCGCTCTTCTGGTCGGTGGAGATGCTCAGGTTGCCGTAGTACAGCGAGCGGCCGGTGCCGGTCGCGGCGGCGGTCTGGATCTGGTCCTGCACGTCGAGCACCTTGCCGCTGGCGGCGTCGACGTAATAGGTCACCAGGCCCGAATGGCGGCTGTTGCCCTCGCCCTGCACGATCACCTCATAGGCCAGCACCGGCTTGGCGCCGCGCGCGTAGACCACCGGCTCGTTGCTGCGCACCTGCTCGATGCGGCTGCCGAAGCGCGCGCCGGCCTCGACCGCGGCATCGTCCTGGCTGATGCGCGGGGTCAGCGACGGACGCTGCTTGCTGCGCAGGGTCAGCAGGGCCGAACGCAACTGGCCGCGCTGCGACTGGACCACCACGTCGCCGCCGATCACCCGCAGCCCGCGGAAGGTGCGGTCGAAGCGGACGTGCTCGGTGCCGTCGCGGTCGACGATCGCGTCGCGCGCATTGAAACTGTCGTCGCTGTTGCCTTGCAGCGCGCCGAGATGATTTGCGATCAGACCGCGGGCCTGGCTCATCGCCAGGGCCTTGCCGCTGTCGGCGGCGTGGACGGCGGGCCCGACCAGCGCGGCGGCCAGGGCGAAACTCAGCACGGCGCGCTTGGGCGCATTGGAATGCAATGACATACGTGACTTCCCCTCAATGACATCGAAAGCCGAACGGATCGGCGGTGGACAGCGGCGGTGGCGGCGGCGCTGGGCGCATCCTCGATCGATAACGCAAGCCGCGGCATGCGTGGACGAAGGCAAATCGCGGGCAAAAATGTGCGGCTACGCAGGGTTTTGCGAAGTCTTGCAAGAAATGCATTTCGTTTGTGGACGAACTGCGTCTACGCCGCGACGACGCGCCGCGCTCGTTCGTGCGCGGGCGTATGGAAGCATTCGTGTGCGTGCGCAGTCACTGCGATGTGGCGCCGATCGCGCAAGCGGATCGACGCCCTCCAGCGATGCGGGATCGGGCCGCGCTTTTGAACTTGTCTGGGCGGCCCGCATCGCGGCGCGTGCGATGCGGGCGATCGCGATCAGTCTTCGATGATCGCGTGCGGCACGAAGCGCGAGGTGTCCTGGGTGATCGGACTGGCGTCTTCGCGGATGCCCATGCCGGCGGCCTGGTCGGCGACGACCCAGCTGCCGATCAGCGGATAGTTCGCCGCGCCGTCGTCGCCATCGAAACGCGGCAACGGGTGATGCGCCTGGCGGATGGTCGGGCCGTCCTGGTACGGGCCGTCGCTGCGCAGGCGTTCGCCGCTGGCGCTGACCAGCTCGATGTTGGCGCCTTCGCGCGAGAACAGCGGCTTGCGCACCCAACCGGCGGGCAGTTCGGCGGTCTGCGCGGCGGCGTCCTCGAACTGCGCTTCGAGCAGGTTCGGATGATCGCGATGGCGTTCCCACAGCAAGGGCAGCACGCCCTTGTTGCTGAGGATCGCCTTCCACGCCGGCTCGATCAGCTGCACCTGCGAGGCGGCCAGCTTGGGGCCGTATTCCTCGACGAACATCCACTCCAGCGGATACAGCTTGAACAAGGTCTTGATGACGCGGTCGTCGCCGTCGGTGAACCAACCCTCCTTGCTCAGGCCGATGCCTTCGATGCTCAGTTCCAGCGTGTCCACGCCGGCCTGCTCGGCGCAGTCGCGCAGATAGCGCACCGTGCCCCGGTCCTCGACCGAATCCTCGACCGCGGCGAAATGCACCGGCGTGGCGATGCGCTTTTCGCGCGACAAGGTCGCGAAGGTTTCGATCAGCAGTTCCTGGATGCGGTTGTACTGGTCGCTGCCTTCGCCGAAGGTGCCGCGCGCGATGGCCTGCTCCAGCCACAGCCATTGGAAGTACGCCGCCTCGTACAGCGAAGTCGGCGTGTCGTAGTTGAGTTCGTACAGCTTGGCCGGGCCGCGGCCGTCGTAGGCCAGGTCCATGCGGCCGTACAGATGCGGCTCGCGCCGGCGCCACGACGCGGCGATCCAGTCCCAGTAATCGGTCGGAATCGCCAGCCGGGTCAGCAGTTCCTCCGAACCGACCACTTCATCGACCAGGGCCATCGACATGTCGTGCAGCTCCTGGGTGGGCTGCTCGATGTCGTCCTCGATCTGGCGCAGGCCGAAGGCGTAGTACGCCGATTCGTCCCAGTACGCTTCGCCGTCGATGGTGTGGAAGTGGAAACCCAGCGACTGCGCTTGTTCGCGCCAGTCCGGGCGTGGGGTCGTAAGGATGCGTTTCATGCCGCTCCGATGAACACTGCGATCGCCGCGCGCCGAACGGTTCGGCGCGCGCGAGTACGACCTAGATGGGGCCGACCCCGGGGCCGAATCAACCGCCCCAGCTGCCGCCGCGGCTGGAACCGCTGCTGCGGCTGCCGCCGAAACCGCCGCGCGCGGCCGCGCTGGAGCCGAAACCGGCGCGCGAGACGGTCATCGCGCGCGCCGGCAACGCGGTGTTGCCCTGCTTGCCGTAGACCGTGCCGCTGCTCTTGCCGACCAGTTCGCCGCCCGGACGCAGATAGCCGCCGCTGCGGTAGTCGCGGTACAGCGGCGACACGCCGCCGATGCCGTAGTACCCGCGCGGCTGCATCGCCTGGCTGAGCGCGTAGCCGATCAGGAACCCCGACATCGAGGGCATGTAGCTGTGGCTGCCGGCGCTGGCGTTGGCGGCGACCGGCGCGGGCTGGCAGGCGCCGAACTGGTCGTTGCACTCTTTCTCGCTCTCGAAGCGCGGCGCGAGTTTTTCGTGCTCGACCAGCGCCTGCTGGTAGGCCTTCTCGCATTCGGCCGGCGCGATCTCGGTCTGCGCCGCGCAATCCTCGCGCGAGGTCAGCACCTTGCCGCTGGGTTGGTCGTCGCCGCAGCCGGTCAACACCGCCGGCACCGACACCGCCATCAACACCAGCCGCAGCTGGCGCGAACGTTTGCTGTTGCGATCGTGGACAGTCATGGCGGCGCTCACGGGGTCATGGCGGCGGCGTTGATCAGGCCGACGCTGACCGATACGCCGGCCGAAAAGATGCCGGCGGCGGTCTGGTTGAGGGTGATCTGCTGCGACAGCTTGGGCGCGACCAGGCGCGCGAGCAGGAACGCGACCGCCTGCACCACCACCGACACCGCGCCCCAGATCGCCGCGTCGATCAGGCTGACCGAGTTGGAGATCGCCGAATGCAGCGGCAGGGCCAGGCCGATCAGGGTGCCGGCGAACGCGGTCGCCGCGGCGGTGTTGCCTTCGCGGATCAGGCTCAGCTCGCGGTGCGGGGTGATCAGCACCAGGGCGAGCGCGGCCAGCACCAGCACGCCCAGGCCGATGCCGGCGTAGGCGAGGAAATTGAGGAAGCTGTGGGCGGTGATCGGGGCGTCCATGGAGAGAGTCCTTGCGGCGGAGTGATGCGGTGGAAGCGTTCGCGCTGGGGCAGCGCGCTTGCGCTCAGGTGATGTCGAGATCGGCCGTGGTCAGGTCGATGCCGATCGCATAGGTAACCACGAACTCGCTCGGGCCGTAGTCCTCGGCAGTGACCAGCAAGAATTCCTCGCGGTCCAGCTCGGGCACTTCGCGCCGGTACAGCATGGCGTAGTGGGTCAGGTCGTCGTCGCGGCGCGGCGGGTCGTGGCGGTACAGCACCTCGTCGTAGATCACCGGCGGCGCCTTGCCGCCGGTGCCGAGCTGGTCGCCGAATTCGCGATACCAGGTGCGGCCGGCGTAGTCGATCTGGTCGGCGCCCAGGTGCGGATGCTCGTGGATGAAACGCTTGAATTCGGCCTGGTTGGCCGGGTTCACGGTTTCCTGGAACACGAACGCCTTGATCCCCTCGACCTGGCCGCTGGCGGTGCTGACCTGCAGATAGGCGTCTTCGTCGAGATAGAAACGATGCAGCGCGTGGCCGCCGCCCAGGTCGATGTGGCCGTAACACGGGATGCCCTGGTGGCCCTCGGGCAGGCGCAGCGTCCACGCCTGCGGATGGGCGCGGAACGGCAGGGTGTCGAACGCGACCCGGCCGTTGATGCGCAGGCCCAGCGGCAATTCGTGCGTGAACGGCAGCGTCGCCGTCTGCGATGTCTGCTTCTTGCCGCCGAACAATCCGTCCAACCAACCCATCGCGCTTACCTCGTGTGGCCTTGAATCGACTCGCTTGCGATCGATTCGTTATCGATCGAACTGCATTGAATCACGCCGCATCGAACCGGACCGTATTCAATCAGGCCGGTTCGACCAGGCTGCGTCAAACCGTGGCCGCCGCGAGCGAGGCCCACGGCACTCGCGCGCTGTCGATGCGCGCGTCGGCAAGGTAATACAACAACGTGCCCGCCGCGATCTGATCATGATCGGGCGGATTGAGCACCGGCGCGGCGGTGCGGCCGTCGCGGTAGCCGATCCACAGCGCCGACTGGGCGCGGAACGCGGCCGCTAGCCGGCCGGCGCGCACCGGCGCGGCGTCGGCCGGCACCTGCAGGCTGAACTGGGTCGGGCCGCCCGCGCCGAGCCATTCGCCGGCGACCAGCGAACTGCCGGCGTCCTGCGCGGCGCGCGCGATCACGTCCACGTGCAGCGGCCGGGTGCATTCGACATGCGGGTAGTGGCTGCGCACCAGTTGCGCGACCGCCGCGGATTCGAAATGCGCGACCACGTGCGCGCCGGGCTTGTGCGCCATCAGCGCGAACACCGCCGCGAGCGAACGGTCGTCGTGGTCGGTGTGGACGATCACCCGCGCGGCCTGGGCGATCGCGGCGCGCGGGTATTCCTCGCAATCGGCATACGACGCCACCGCGACGAAGCGGATCTGCTCGGGCAGCGGATTCTCGCTCAGGCCCTCGGCGACCAGCACGATGCCTTCGTCGTCGGTGTGGGTGTCGGCCAGCAGCAGTTGCACCAGCCGCTGGGTTTCGCGGCCGTGCCAGCCGATCAGCACGGTGTGGCCGTGCATGTCCTCGTAGCTCATCTTGCCCACCTGATGGCGCTTCCAGAAATTGAGCAGGCCGGCGCTGGTCTTGGCCAGCACCGAGGCGAACAGCGCGATCGCGCCGGGCATCACGAACAAGGCCGCCGCCCAGCGTCCGGCCGGTGTGCCCGGCGACAGGTCGCCGTAGCCGATCGTGCTGGCGGTGGTCATGTAGTAGTAGACGAACGCATCCCAGCCCAGCAGCTTGTCTTCGCCGGCCCAGGCCAGCAGCAGCCAGGTGCCGGTCATGTGCAGCACCAGCGCGGCGGCGACCACGCCCCAGCTGATCCGGCGCAGATGGCCGCGCAGGCTGCGGAAAAGTTTGCCGATTACGATCATGTCAGCCGGTTTGCCTGGTTACGTCCATGCCACGCGGCTTGAAGCCGATGATGCTGGGGTGTTGGTTCGCTTCGTGCTGCGTTGGCTCGCTTCGCCGCTGCATTGCGTTGCCGTTTAACTCGGTCGTGCTGCCTGTTCGCGTTGCTTTGGAGTGCTGCTGATTTCCAAAGGCGCTGCGATTTTTCATGCCGTCATTCCCGCGAAGGCGGGAATCCAGAGACTTCAGCGGCATCCTGCCAGAACGTCATTCCCGCGAAAGCGGGAATCCAGCGACTTCAAAGGTTCTCGCACGAAAGGCACTGGATTCCCGCCTTCGCGGGAATGACGAGCAAGAGCAATGGGAACGGCAAGGGCAAGAACAACGGTAAGAGCAACGGCAACAACGCAAACGCCCTGCAAACGCCCGGTCCCGCACCCGCGACGGCCATCGACCGCCGCAGGCCCGCGAGCCGCGGTTACTCCTTGTGCTCGACCTTGTCGGTTTCCTTCACTTCCACCGCCGGCAACGACAGCGGCTCGTGGCTGAGCTGCTGCACCGGCTTTTCGCGGAAACGCTCGAGGATGTTCTCGACGCTGGTCGATTCCGGCAGCAGGCCGGCGTTGGCCAGCTTGGCGTTGAGATCGCCGTCGCCGCTTTCCGATTCCAGCTGCGCCGCCGCCTGCAAGCGCGCGCCGCGCTCGGCCTGGCGGGTCTGGATGCGTTCGAGCGAATCCAGCGCGGTGGTGACCTTGCCGGTGGCGCCGGAATGACGCGCGGCAACCGCGGTCTGGGCGCGCTGCACCGCTTCGGTGGCCTTGACCGTGTCGACCTGCTGCTTGACCCGCGCCAGCTTGCGTTCGGTGGCGGTGATCGCGGTCTTGAGCTGGTTGATGCTGGCGTCGTAGCTGTTGATCGCCTGCTCGTCGTTCTTCAGGTCGGTCTCCACCACCGCCAAGCGCTCGGCGACTTCGCGCGCCAGGCCTTCGTCGCCCTTGCGCAGCGCGCCGGCGATGTAGGTTTCGTACTCGGCCTTCTTGGCGAAGCGGTCCTTGCTGCGGTTGGCCTGCAGCTGGCGCTGCGCCATCACCTTGGTCAGCTCTTCCTTGGAACGGATCAGCTCGGTGCCGGCGTCGCGAATCTCCTGGTCGAGGATCTTCAGCGCATTGGCGTCGACGACGGCCTGGCCGGCCTCGTGCGCGGTGCCGCGGAACAGGGTCAGGATTTTCTGCAGGATGCTCATGCGCTCACCAGATAGGACTTGAGGGCTTCCACCGCGTCGATCGCGTTGTCGGCCAGGGTGCGGATTTCCAGCTCGATCTGCTCGGCGGTGGAATCGGGCGCCATTTCGCCGAACACGATGTAGACGTCGCGCTCGTTGATCGTGGTCAGGCCCAGGTTGGACAGCGGGTTGATCGGGTTCAGGCGCAGGCAGGCCTCGTTGAAACCGGCCGCGTCGCGGACCTGGCCGGCCTCGACCAGCGGGGTGGAGACGAAGATCTCGCGATCGGTCAGGGCGATGGTGATGCCCAGGTCGCCGCTGTCGGGCAGGGTCACCTGGATCGCGCCGTCGGCGGTCGGCACTTCTTCGACGTGCTCGGCACCGAAGGAAGCGCCCAGGCGGGTCAACAGTTCTTGTGTGGTCCAGCGGGACATAGGTCGGTCCTTGAAGGGAAAGGCTGACAGGCGCGGGGGCGTCCGGATCGCGGGGCGCGGCGGCGGGCGCCGTCGCGGCTCCAGCGATCATCGTCCGTGACCGAGCTCATGGATCGCAAAGGTTATAGGGGCGGGCGGCGGGCGGCGCAAGGCGCATAGGTCGCAAGTCATGCCCGCGCGATCGCGCGCGAGCCAGGCGCAGCGCGCGTTTGCGGCCGATCGGGCGCAGCGCGGCGGCGCGCGTCGCGGTCCAGCCCGCGCGGCGCGCGCTTGAGCTAAACTGTCCGGCGGAACTACCCGACCGGCATTCCCGGCCCGTGGCCCCTGCCCCAGCGCAGACGGCCGGCGGCGTCGTCTCGGCGGGTCCGTGCAGCGGCCGCGCCGATCCCCGGTAGCGGCCTCGTCGATGGCTCTATGTGCCCCGGTCGGGGTACACGCAATAGGTGGATCGTGCGCAATTACGACCTCGAATTCCTGAAGAAATTCTCGATGGTGATCGGCTTTCTCATGCTGGTGACCCTCGGCCTGATGATCGCGGCCTACTTCGTCCACAAGCAGTTGCCGCAGGAAATCGACCCGCGCGCGGCCAAGCGCACCGAAAACCGGATCGGTCCGGTCGGCGCGGTCTACGCCGGCGCGACCGGCGCGGCCTCGCAGCAGGCCGCGGTCGCCGCGGCGGCGGCCAAGGCCGCCTCGCAGGTCGCCTACGACGGCACCCTCGACGGCAAGGTGATCTTCGACAACCTGTGCGCGGGCTGCCACAAGTCCGGCGCCGGCGGCGCTCCGACCCTGGACGCCGCGCACTGGGCCGCGCGCATTCCGAAGGGCAAGGACACCTTGCACAAGCACGCGCTGGAAGGCTTCACCGGCACCAGCGGCGTGATGCCCGCGAAGGGCGGCAACCCGGCCCTGAGCGCGCAGCAGGTCGCCGCGACGGTCGACTGGATGCTCGACAACATAAAGTAAGCGCGCGGTTTCAGCGCTCGCCAGCTTGCAACGACGCCGCCTTCGGGCGGCGTTGTCGTTTGGGGATTCGGGATTCGGGATTCGGGATTGGGGATTGGGGATTCGAACTAAGCCGACGGGCTGCGAGGTCTTTTGTGGGAGGGCTTTCAAGCCCGACGCCTTCCGGTCCGATCGCCGCGTCTGATCGAAAAGCGTCGGGCGTGAAAGCCCTCCCACAAAAGACCCTGCGAGCCACGAAGTGGTCTGTCGGGAATCGGGAATCGGGAATCGGGAATCGGGAATCGGGAATCGGGAATCGGGAATCGGGAATCGGGAATCGTAAAAAGGCTCCGGTCGCCTCTTCCCTCACGCAAGGGGTTCCCCCCTTTGAAAAAGGGGGGCCAGGGGGGATTTGCTTTTGCTTTTGATTCACCGCGACCTGCGGCTAAAAGCCCCCCCCTTTTGCAAAGGGGGGAACAGCAAAAGCTGCGGGTACGTGGCTGTTGTCACCTGCCGGCAACCTCCTGCCTCCCAGCGCGCCTCCAGCCGCCGGTACTCACCACCGCCACCATCCATCCGCCACACAACACACGCGACAGCGCCACATGGCTGCGGATAATGGCCGCTCCAACGCCCACGCCGAGCCCGCCATGACGCGATTCCGCCCCGCCCTCGCCTTCGCGCCCTGCCTGCTGCTCGCAGCCTGCGCCACCGCCCCGCGCGCGGAGCGAGCGCAGGGAACGCTCGCGATCGGCGCGGTCCAGGGCCACGGCGTGGCCAGCGCGCTGGTCGGGCAGACGGTCACGATCGAAGGCCGGGTCACGCGCGCGCGCACAGCCGCGGACGCGGCGCCGGGCTGGATCGTGCAGGACGGCGGCGACGGCGACCCGGCCAGCTCCGATGCGATCTGGGTCACCGGCGCGGCCGCGGCGACCCTCGCGCCCGATCAGCTCGTGCGCATCACCGGCCGGGTCCGCGAGGCCGCGGTCGACGGCGGCCGCCGCGGCCCACCGCGCACACTCACCGCGATCGACGCCGAACGGATCGAACCGCTGACCTCGCGCGCGCAGCGCAAGGCCCTGGCCGCGATCGCGCCGGTCGCGATCGACGCCGCGCCCGATTGGTCGCGTTACGAGGGCATGCGCGTGCGCATCGCCGCGCCGCTGACCCTGGGCGAACGCGATCCGAAGACGCACACCCTCACCGCGTCCTTCGACGGCCCGTTGTGGCAACCCGGCGAACGCGCCGCGCCCGGCAGCGACGCGGCGCGCGCGATCGCCAGCGACAACGAACGCCGCCGCGTCGTGCTCAGCGGCGACGCGGCGACCCTGAGCGCGGCCGCATTCGCCGCCCGCAGCGGCAGCCGGCTCGACGCGGTCGACGGCATCGCCTGGCCGCTCGGCGGCCACGACGGCATCGTCCTCGCCGCCGCGCCGACGCTGCAGCCGGCGCCGCGCCCGCAAGCGCCGCAGGTCGCCGGCGACCTGCGCATCTCCGCGTTCAATCTGGAAAACCTGTTCAACGGCGACGGCCGCGGCGGCGGCTTTCCGACCCCGCGCGGCGCGCGCACCCAGGCCGAGTACCACGCTCAGTTGGCCAAGCTGGTCCAGACCATCCACACCCTCAACCCCGACGTGGCCGCGTTGATGGAACTGGAAAACGACGGCTACGGACCCGATTCGACCCTCGCCGACCTGGTCGCCGCGCTCGACCGCGCCGACGCGGCCGACGGCGGCGCGCAGGACTGGCGCTTCGCCGCGCCGTGCAAGCAACCGTGTCCGGCCGGCGTCAAAGGCCCGGGCGACGACCAGATCCGGGTCGGCCTGATCTACCGCGGCCAGCGCGTGGCCGCGCGCGGCCTGGCGGCGACCTTGCAGCAAGGCCCGTTCGGCCCGCTCGCGCGCGTGCCGATGGCGCAGGCGTTCACCGCGATCGGCGCCGGCAAGCGCGCCGGACCTGCGTTCGTCGTGGTCGCCAACCATTTCAAGTCCAAGGGCTGCGGCAAGAACGCGGCGGGCCTGGACAAGGACCAGGGCGACGGCGCGTCGTGCTGGAATGCCGCGCGCACCGAGTCGGCGCAACGCCTGGATGCGTGGCTCAAGACCGACCCGACCGGCAGCCGCGGCGAGCTGACGATGATCGTCGGCGACCTCAACGCGCACGCGCAGGAGCAGCCGCTGCGCGCGCTGTACGCGGCCGGCTGGCTGGATGCGTTCGCGGTGGCCAAGGTCGAATCGCCCTACAGCTATGTCTTCGACGGCGAACTGGGCCGGCTCGATCACGCCCTGCTGTCGCCGGCGCTGGCCGCGCGGCTGCGCGGCGCGGCCGAGTGGCATACCAATGCCGACGAACCCGAGCATGCGGGCTATCGCGACGGCGGCGCGGGGCCGTGGCGCAGTTCGGATCACGATCCGGTGTTGCTCGGGTTCGACTTGATGCCGCGTTGAGCGGCTGCAGATCGGCGCGATCCGATAGGAAAGCGTCGGGGCTGAAGCCGCTCGCACAAAAGACCTCGCAACACCGCTCGCGCTCGCGGCGGCTTTTTGTGGGAGGGAGCTTCAGCCCCGACGCTTTCCGATCCGGCGTCATCGAAACCTCATGGCGAAGCACAACCGGCAGCCGCTGTACTCGACCTGTCCACAAACCCCAGCCAGGCGCGCGCAACACACCGTCGTAACACCGCGCTCACCGCGCCCCGTATCATGCCGGGCATGAGCACCCCCGCCTTTCCCAGCGACGCTTCCACCGCGCTGAGCCTGCCCGGTCCGGCCGGCGCGATCGAGATGATCGTCGAGGCCGCCGAAGCGACGCCGCGGCCGATCGTGGCCATCGTCTGCCACCCGCTGCCGACCGAGGGCGGGACCATGCACAACAAGGTCGTCACCATGACCGCGCGCGCCCTGCGCGAGTGCGGCGCGGCGACGGTGCGCTTCAACTTCCGCGGCACCGGCGCGTCGCAAGGCGAGTTCGATCACGGCGACGGCGAAGGCGACGACCTGCGCGCGGTCGCCGCGTGGGTGCGCGCGACCCGTCCGGACGCGCAGCTGTGGCTGGCCGGTTTCAGCTTCGGCGCCTACGTTTCGCTGCGCATGGCCGACGAACTGCAGCCCAGGCTGCTGATCTCGATCGCGCCGCCGGCCGGCCGCTGGGACTTCGACCGGATCGCCCCGCCCAGCGGTTATCCGTGGATCGTGATCCAGGGCGAAGCCGACGAGATCGTCGATCCGCAGGCGGTCTACGCCTGGCTCGACGGCCTGCGCCAGCCGCCCGAGCTGGTGCGCATGCCCGACACCAGCCATTTCTTCCACCGCCGCCTGATCGACCTGCGCGGCGCGATCAAGCATTCGGTCCGCCCGCACCTGCCGCCGGAAACTCCGGCCAGTGCGTCGTCGAATCCGGCGCCCGACCCGGCCTGATCCGCGCCATCATCATCGCCTTCCGCATTGCCTCCACAGGATTCCCCACGATGCGCCACGCCCTGAGCCTCGCGCTGCTGTCGCTCTGCGCCAGCCTGGTTGCGGCCGGCTGGTCCGGCGACGCCGACGCCGCCGGCATCGCCTGCGCCAAGGCCGCCAGCAAGAACGAACGCGCGATCTGCGCCGACCCGGTGCTCGGCCGCCGCGACGGCGAACTCGCGCTGGCCTATCGCGCCGCGCTCAAGGCCAGCGCCTACGGCGGCCAGTTGAAGAAAGACCAGCTCGCCTGGATCAAGGAACGCGACCGCTGCGACGGCCAGGTGCGCTGCCTGCGCATGGCCTACGTCGAACGCCTGACCGAACTGCAGCCGGCCGCGATCGCCGGCAAGTTCCAGTGGGACGGCGACTGGACCCGCAGCGACGGCAATTCCACGCTCAGCCTCAAGGCCCTGGGCGAGGACAAATACCAGATCGAACTGCAGGCCAGCTCCGGCGCCAACACCGGCCTGCTGTCGGGCCGCGCGCGCGCGGCCAACGACAACGAGATGGTCTACAAGGGCAAGACCGGCGGCAACGGCGACAACACCCGCTGCGAGCTGACCTTCCACCGCTTCCACCGCCAGATCCAGATCGAACAGCAGCACACCAGCAACGACTGCGGCGCCGGCCTGGGCGTGCATTTCAGCGGCCGCTACCTGCCCGGCCTTGGCCAGGCGGTCGCGACCACCCAATGGAATCTGCTCGACCTGGGCATCGTGCTCAAGCCCGAGGACGATGCCAGCCTGCGCCGCCTGCTCGGCGACGACTACGACCTGCTGGTCGAACGCCTGGACGTGATCGACACCCGCGCCGACCAGGAAGGGCTCAACGCCACCGTCACCAACGGTTACGTGCGCGGCCTGGCCAGCGACATGCGCGCGCTGCTGATCCAGAGCGCGGACGGCGGCAAGTTCTGGGTCGCGATCCGCGCCCAGGACAAGCAGGACAAACCCGAACTGCGCTACTACAGCAACGACCCGGCCTGGACCGCAAAACTGCCGCAGACCATCGACACCTGGTCCGACGGCTACCAGGAACACCCGCCGGTGCGGCTGATGTCGGCCGGCGGCCGCGTGCTGCGCTCGCCATGAGCCAGGCCGCCGCACACTCCGCCGACACGATCGCGATGACGCCGTCGCAGGCCTACGCTGCCGGCGTCGCGCGCGGCGACTGGAGCGAGGACCCGGCCCAGCGCCCGGCCCTGCGCGAACTCGACCGCATCCACGCCGGCGTGCTCGATCCGCCCAGCCAGGGCCTGTTCGACCGCCTGCGCGGCAAGCCGCGCGAAGGCGTGCGCGGGCTGTACCTGTGGGGCGGCGTCGGCCGCGGCAAGACCTTCCTGATCGACCTGTTCTACGAACACCTGCCGATCGCCGAAAAACGCCGCACCCACTTCCACCGCTTCATGCGCGAGGTGCATGCGCAGCTGCGCACCCACGCCGGCGAGAGCGATCCGCTGGCCAAGATCGTGCGCGAATGGCGCGACCAATTGCGCGTGCTGGTGCTCGACGAGTTCTTCGTGATCGACATCGGCGACGCGATGCTGCTCGGGCGCCTGCTCGACCGCATGTTCGCTGAGGGCATGACCCTGGTGACCACCTCCAACACCGAGCCGGCCAATCTGTACGCCGACGGCCTGCAGCGCGACCGCTTCAAGCCGGCGATCGAGCTGATCGGGCGCCACTGCGAAACCGTGCTGCTCGACAGCGCCCAGGACTACCGCCTGCGCGCGCTGACCCGTTCGCCGGTCTACCGCGCGCCGCTGGATGCGCAGTCCGACGCCTGGCTGGCCGGGCGCTGGAAGGAACTGGCCGCCGGTTGCGCGGTCGCGAGCGGCCCGCTGCGCATCGAAGGCCGCGACATCCCGGTGCGCGCGCTCGCCGACGGCCACGCCTGGTTCGATTTCGCCGCATTGTGCGAAGGACCGCGCGCGGCCAGCGACTACATCGAGATCGCGACCGAATACCACACCGTGCTGCTCGGCGGCATTCCGCGCTTTCCCGGCGGAATTCACGACGACGCCGCGCGGCGCTTCATCAACCTCATCGACGAGTTCTACGACCGCCACGTCAACCTGGTGTGCACCGCCGACGAGGCGCCGACCGGCCTGTACCAGGGCCACCGCCTGAGCGCCGCGTTCGAGCGCACCGCCTCGCGCCTGATCGAAATGCAGTCGGCCGAATACCTGGCGCTGGAGCATCGCGGCTGAGGCCGCATGCGCCGCGATCGCGCGGTCGATCGTGGGCCGATCAAGATCGCGCGGCACCACACGGCACATCCGTGCTGCGCATCGCAACTCGCGCGAGCACCGGTTTGCGCGCGTATACCGCTATCGGCCACACCGCGACTGAACGCCGTGCCGGCGCGGCGCATGC
This sequence comes from Lysobacter capsici, assembly GCF_018732085.1. Classification (NCBI taxonomy): domain Bacteria; kingdom Pseudomonadati; phylum Pseudomonadota; class Gammaproteobacteria; order Lysobacterales; family Lysobacteraceae; genus Lysobacter; species Lysobacter capsici. Next base: position 6,235,269 of record NZ_CP076103.1, read on the forward strand.
CGCGTCCGCTCGGTCGCCGCGCGCGGTCGGGCGCGCGCAAAACCGTCGCTGCACCGCCACACGAAACGGCAAATACCCTGTTTTTCAGGGTTTTTTCTCACCCGCGACGAATCCGCGCGCGACCGCCCGGACGCGTTTAAACCTTCATTCGCAAGGGATTTTCCGGCCGCGGTGCGCGCGCGGACCGGCGCGCAACTGAAAAACAGCCACTATTTGCATCGAAAACTCTTGGCGGCGCGTCGAGCTTGCCCTACATTCCGCCTTGCCGAGGGGTTATCCAGGCAACCCATCCATCCAACGAGTCTCACCGGAAAAAACTATGGCTACGAAAAAACCCGCTGCAAAGAAGAAGGCCGCTCCGAAGGCTGCTCCGAAGGCCGCCGCCAAGCCGGCCGCTCCGAAGCCGATCAAGGAAGTGCTGAGCAAGTCCGCTCTGGTCGCTCACCTGGCCGAAACCACCGGTGTCGTCGCCAAGGACATCCGTTCGATCCTCGGCGCGCTCGAAGGCGCCGTGCATGCCTCGATCAACAAGAAGGGCGCGGGCGCTTTCACCCTGCCGGGCCTGCTGAAGATCACCGCCGTCAGCGTGCCGGCCAAGCCGAAGCGCAAGGGCATCAACCCGTTCACCAAGGAAGAGCAGTGGTTCGCCGCCAAGCCGGCCACGGTGAAGGTCAAGGTCCGTCCGCTCAAGAAGTTGAAGGACGCCGCGGCCTGATGACCGCTGATGCGGCGCGCCCTGGGCCGCCGCATCGCTCCGCTTTGCCGGACGCCGCCTTAGGGCGGCGTTCTGCTTTTTGACGAGCCGCTTCTCGCGTCGAGGCTTCCGGCGACTTGGTTTCGGCCATCCACGCGGCAAGCGATCGGGCCGTGTTTCGCGTCGTGCATGGCGACGCGCCCGAGGTTTGCGCAATCGGCTCGCCGAGGCTTCGGCGACACCATGAAAATCCTGAACGCGTCATTCGCGAGCCGCATTCAGCACGCGCTGCGCCGATGTGCGCGGATGTGCGCCATGGCATAGTGCGCACACTTGTTCTGGAGCAGTACCCGTGGATCCGATCAGCCTGGAAGAACTGGCGTTGCTGGACGTGTTGCAACGCATCGATCAGGGTCAGCCGCTGACCCGGCATTCGCGGGCGCTGCACGATCGGTTGATCTCCACCGCCCTGGTCGAGGCGGGCCTGATCGTTCCGGGCGAAGAACCCGCCCTGCAACTGACCGACGCCGGCGTGGAGCGCTGCAAGTCGCTTCGTCACCGCGTCGCCGCCGACACCGAGGCGCTGCAGGTGCTGCGCGAGCGCGAAGAGGCCGGCGCGCCGGCGCCGACGCAGACCGATGTCGCGCGCAGCGAGTTGAGCCAGATCGGCCGCGGCGACGCCGATTCGGCGACGATCGATCTGTCCCAGGCCGGTTGATCCGGCCGAACGCCTGCGCCTGACTCCGCCGCCGCGAGCGGCCCGGCCGACGCATGCGGCCGGATCGAAGCCAATCCGATCGCGGCAGCGCGCCGACTTGCATCGCGCGCGCCGGTCCCGATATCGGGTGTTCCCGACTTCGAAACCACGCCCACGCATGACGCCGTTCGATCGCCATCTCACTGCCTGGAAGCTCGTGCCCGACGGCGCGCCGATCCACACCCACAGCAGCGACCTGTTGCCGGTGCGGCGCGACGGCGAAGCGGCGATGCTGAAGATCCCGCGCGACGCCGAGGAAAAATTCGGCGCGCTGATGATGCGCTGGTGGGACGGCGACGGCGCCGCGCGCGTACTGGCCTTCGATCAAGACGCCCTGCTGATCGAACGCGCCTGCGGCCCGCGCTCGCTGAGCCACATGGCGCGCAACGGCCGCGACCAGGACGCCACCCGCATCCTGTGCGAGACCATCAACCGCCTGCACGCGCCGCGCCGCGCGCCGCCGCCTTCCGAATTGGCGCCGCTGACCCAGTGGTTCGCCGATCTGGACACCTATGCGCGCAGCCACGGCGGCGTGCTGGTGCGCTGCTGGCAGATCGCCCAGGAGCTGCTCGCGCAGCCGCGCGAGGTGCTGCCGCTGCACGCCGACATCCATCACGAGAACGTGCTCGACGCCGGTCCGCAACGCGGCTGGATCGCGATCGATCCCAAGCGCGTAATCGGCGAACGCGGCTACGACTTCGCCAATCTGTTCACCGACCCGGATGCGGACACCGCGCTGGCGCCGGGCCATTTCGAACGTCGGCTGGACGATGTGGTCGAGTACGGGCGGATCGAACGGCGGCGGTTGTTGCAGTGGATCGCCGCGTACCAGGGCCTGTCGGCGGCGTGGTTCCTCAGCGACGAGGAGGAACCGGCAAAGGAGTTCGCGATCATCGGCATGGCGCTGGCGCAGCTGGATCGGTGATCATCGCCCGATCGAACACCCGACCAATCGCGCGATGGAAAGCGCTCCCATGACCCGAATCCGTTCCTGGTGCCTGCTCGCGCTGGCGCCGATCATGCAGCTCGCGATGCCGCTCGCGCACGCCGCCGACCATTGCCGCGCCGGCGAAGTCGCGTATTTCGCCTGCCAGACCCGCGCCAAGAAGCTGATCTCGCTGTGCGGCGTCGCCGCCGGCAAGGCGCCGACCGCGCTGCATTACCGCTTCGGCCCGCCGGGCAAGGTCGAACTCGAATATCCGTCGGCGAGCGCCGCCGATTCGCTCGCGCGGTTTTCCTACAACGAGTACACGCGGGCGATGACGTACTACGTCGACATCGGCTTCGCCAACGGCGGCTATCGCTATGCCTTGTTCAAGCGCTACGACGGCACCGAATCGCCGGTCACCGATTACGGCGTCAGCGTGACCGCGCCCGATGGCCGCGACACCACCATCGAGTGCGTCGGCAAGACGATGCAGCGCCTGCCCGAGCTGGCGCCGGTCCTGCATTGCGACAAGGAGCATGCGTTCGGGTGTCCTGGCGGTTGATCGCTCATGGCGATCTTGCGCGACATGCTTCGCTTGAGGTCTTTGTGCGAAGGCTCTTACAGGGATGCCATGCAGCTTTTGCTTGAGCCTGAAGCCGCAGCAGTTCATCCAGCACTGCGAAGTCGCTAATTCGCGAGAACAACAGCACACCCGAAGGGCGGCGCACATGGATGTGCGCCGTGCGCCACCGAGACAGGATGTCTCGTGTGGCGCATGCCCGCGGAAGCTCCGCACGCGCGGGCCCTTGATTCAAAGAAAAGCGTTTTTCTTTGGTTACCTTTCTTTTGTCGCTTTTGACAAAAGAAAGTAACTCGGCCGCTTGCGGACGAAAGCCGTTGATCTTGCTTTTGGCTTAAAAAGCTCTAGAGCTTTTTAAGCCTTTAAAGCTGCAAGCAGGATCAAAAGCGTTCCGCCGCTGAAGCGGCGGGTCACTTTCTTTTGTCTAAAGCAACAAAAGAAAGGTAACCAAAGAAAAATGCTTTGTTGTGAATCAAGAGCCCGCGCGTGCGGTGCAGACGCAGGCATGCGCCACACGAGACATCCTGTCTCGGTGGCGCACGGCGCACATCCATGTGCGCCGCCCTATGGGTGTGCTGTTGTTCTCGCGAGCTCCGAGCTTCGCAGCGCTGGATGAACTGCGCCACTTCACACCCGAGCCGAATCTATATGGCCTACCTGTAGGAGCGGCGCAAGCCGCGACCGCGGGAAAACAACCACATCGCAAGCCGCGTCGTCGTAATGGCGCAGGGCGGCGAAGCCCATGCTATTCCCGGGCCATGCGCTGAATGCAATTTCGGGTGTCCGATCCGATCAATCGCAATTCAATAACGCAGCGAAAAAGAACCACGAACCACCCAATCAACACCACCCACCTCCCGCAAGCGATGTCCAAACCGGTGCTGGCGTCGCGGCGAAGTTTCAACGCTCCGCCGCGACCTCCCATCCACCGCCCAGCGCCTTGTACAGATTCACCTCGGCGGTCAACGCATCGCCCTGCAGTTGCAGCACGGTGAGTTCGGCGTTGAACAGGTTGCGCTGCGCATCGAGTTCTTCCAGGTACGAGGCGTAGCCTTCGTTGTAGCGGTTGTGCGCGATGCGCAGTGCTTCGCTCAGCGCCTGCCGCTGCTGCTGCGCCTGTTCGCGCTGTTCGCGCAGTTGCACGATCGCGGCCAGCGCGTCCTCGACTTCGGCGAACGCGGTCAACACGGTTTTCTGATAGCCCAGCACGGCCTGGTCGCGACGCGCGGCGCCAGCCTGGACCTGCGCACGCAGGCGGCCGTGGTTGAACAGCGGCGCCAGCACGCTGCCGCCGACGCTCCACAAGCGGATCGGGTCGCCGCGCAGCAGGCTGGAATCGAGGCTGCCGAGCGATCCGGTCAGTCGCAACGAGGGCAACAGTTGCGCGCGCGCGGCGTCCAGGCTGCTGTCGGCGGCGGCGATCTGCGCCTCGGCCTGGGCGATGTCGGGACGTCGGCGCAGCAGTTGCGAGGGCACGCCGGCCGCGGGCAGCGCCGGCGCGGCGATCTCGTCGAGCGCGCGCCCGCGCGGCACCGCCTGCGGCGCGCGGCCGAGCAGGACCGACAGCGCGTCTTCCTGGCGCCGGATCGCCAGCCGCAGCTGCGGCACGACCTGCGCGGTGGCGCGGTATTCGGCCTGCGCCTGGGCGAGTTCCAGGCGCGAACTGTAACCGGTGTCGAAGCGGCGCTGGGCGACCTTGAGCGCGCCTTCGCGCGAGACCAGCGTGCGTTGCGCGACCTCCAGCCGCGCATCGCTCGCGCGCAGGCCGAGGTACGCCGACGCGACCGCGGCTGCGACGCTGAGCCGCACGCTGTCGGCGCCGGTCTGGCTGGCCAGCAGGTTGGCGCGCGCGGCGTCGGTCAGCGCGTCGAGCCGGCCCCACAGATCGACTTCATACGCGGCCTGGAACTGCGGCTGGCTGACGTCGGAGATGTTGGCGCGCCCGGTCGCGGCGCTGACGCTGCGCGAGCGTTGCGCGCTTGCGGACAGATCGAGGGTCGGCCACTGCGCCGCGCCCTGCGCGTCGAGCAGCGCGCGCGCCTCGGCGACGCGGGCGGCGGCCAGGCGCAGGTCGCTGTTGCCGGCCAGCGCGGTGTCGACCAACCGGCTCAGCACCGGATCGTTGTAGCCGCGCCACCAGTCGCGCTGCACCGCGATGCCGGCGCCGGGCGCGTCGCGCCAGGCCGGCGGCGGTTCGAGCGTGGTCGGCGGCGGTGCGACGGTGACGCAGGCGGCAAGCGCGCTGACCGCCAACGCCAGCGAGGCGATGCGCAGCGAGGCGATCGGCGGCGCGCCGCGTCGTGTCGTGGCCAAGCGCGTGATCGCGACGCGCGGCGTCGGTGCGTGGATGCTCATCGGGCCGGATCCGTCCCGGTGGACGGCGGCGTGGGCGGCGCTTGCGCGGGTGTTTGCGATGCCGGTGCTTTCGAGGCTTGGTCACTCGCGCTGTTCGCGTGCGCGGCGTCGCTCGCGCCCGGCGCCGAAGCCGGATTCGAACCCGCGCGTTGCTCAGCCGGCGTGTTCGCAGGCGCGGCAATCCCCACACCCGCCGCATCGCGCGCTGCATTTGTCGCCGCGGCTTGTTCGTCGCGACGCACCGCGTCTTCGTCGACTTTGCTCGCGGTGTCGACCGTGGCTTCCACCGACATGCCCGGACGCAGGCGCGCGGCGAGTTCCTGATCGGCGTCGATCGCGATCCGCACCGGCAGGCGCTGCGCGACCTTGGTGAAATTGCCGGTGGCGTTGTCGGTCTTGATCACGCTGAATTCCGAACCCGTCGCCGGCGACAGGCGTTCGACATGCCCATGCAACACCGCGCCGTCGAGCGCATCGACCCGGAACGAGGCCGCTTGTCCAGGACGAATGCGCGCGGTCTGCGATTCCTTGAAGTTCGCCACCACCCACACCCGCGACGGCACCAGTTGCATCAACTGCGTACCCGGCGTGACGTACTGGCCCAGGCGCACGCCGATCTCGCCGAGCTGGCCGTCCTGCGGCGCGTGGATGCGGGTGTTGGCCAGATCGATTTCGGCCAGCCGCAACGCCGCCTCGGCGTTGGCGACCGCGGCGGTCAGCGCGTCGCGGTTGACGATCACCGAACGCACGTCTTCGTCGGCCGAACGCCGCGCCGCCTGCGCCTGGCCCAGGCCGGCCTCGGCCTGACGCAAGGCGGCGAGGGTCTGGTCGCGCTCGCGCAACGACAGCGAGCCGTCGCCGACCAGCGCGCTGGCGCGGCGCATGTCGGCCTGGGCGCGCGCGAGGTTGGCCTGCGCGGCGGCGAGCTGGGCCTCGACGTTGGCGACCGCGGCTTCGCGCACGCGCCGGGCCTGGGTCGAGTTGGACAGATTCGCCTGCTGCGCGGCCAGATTGGCGCGCGCCTGATCGACCCGCTGGCGGTAATTGCGATCGTCGAGTTCGACCAGCACCTGCCCGGCCTTGACCCGCATGTAGTCCTGCACCCGCACCTGGGCGACGTAGCCGTCGACCTTCGGCGCGACCACGGTGACGCTGCCGCGCACGTAGGCGTTCTCGGTGGTCTGGCGCGCGCTGGAGAACGGCCACAGCCGCCACGCGTACAGGATCAGCAGCACGCCGACGATCGCGATCACGATCGCGGGAATGGTGGCTTTGGACTTGAAGGGCGTCTTCAAAGGCATGGGGCGTCCTTCGGATCAGGGGCGGGCGGGAGCCGCTGGCGGGGATTGGATCGCAACGGCCGTGGTGGGCGCGTCGTCGGGTGGATCGGCGGGCGCCGGAGCGGCGGCGGGCGGACCGAACGGGCCGGGCACCTGCGAAGCGAAGCTGATCACGGTGTGGCCGCGCCGCCACAGCTGCCAGCGCATCAGCATGGCCCACACCAGCACCAGCGCGGCCAGCCAGGCCACCGCCAGGAACACGTCGTTGTAGGCCAGCACCCACGACTCGCGGGTGACCTGCTGGCTCAGCGAGCTCAGCGCCTGATTGCCGCGCGCGGCCGGATCACCGACCACCCGCGCGACCGCGCCGCCGAGCTGCTGGGTGCGCAGCACCACCTGCGGATCGCCCAGGCTGAGCTGGTTCATCAGCTGCTGGTAATGCGCGGTCTGTTGCCGGGCGAGGTAGGTGCCGAGCACCGCCGAGCCGAGCAGGCCGCCGAGCGCGTTGGTGGTGCTGAACAAGACGATGAAGGTGACGAGGTTGCGCACGCCGTCGGCGACCACCCGCACCAGCGCGAGCAGGATCGAACTGGCCAGGAACATCGAGGCGGCCATCGCGATCAGGGTCTGGGTGATGTAGAAATTCGCCGGCCGGGTCAGGTTGGTCGCGTGCGAATCGATGTAGGCGCACACCCCGACGATCGCCACCGCGATCAGCCCGAGCACGTCGAAGCGCTGCTTGGGCAGGAACGGCAGGGTCACCACGAACCCGCCGACCGTGCCGATCAGCACCAGCCAGAACATCGTGTGCATCTGGTCGTTGAGCAGGCCGAGCACGTTGAGCAGGCCGACCGCGCCGACCGATTGCTCCGACAACACCATGCGCGACAACACGATCGCCAGCCCCAGCCGCACCATGTAGCCGCCGTGCAGCAGCCAGCGGATGTTGACCATCGGCCTGGAGCGGTTCATCTCGATCACCACGAACGCGCCGGCGCAGATCACCGCCGCCACCAGGCATTGGCCGAGCCACGGCGTGTCCAGCCACCAGCGCAATCGGCCCTGGGTCAGCACCACGCACACCAGCGCGATCGCGCTGGCGTACAGCGGGAAACTGGCGATGTCCCAGCGGTCGAACATGTTCTGACGCGGCACCGGGGTGACCCGCAGCAGGTTGATCGCGGCCAGGCAGGCCAGCGCCAGCCCCAGTTCGAACATCACGATGCCGTGCCACTGCGCGTTGAGCAGCAGGCGCTCGGCGATGATCCGCGAGATCGGCGCGCCGGTCTGCAGCGCGGCGAAGCCGAACATCAGGCCGACGATCTTCTTCGGCCCGGTGAACACCTCGGCCATGTACAGCACGGTCATCGAACTCAAGGGCGCGGCCGCGATGCCGAGCGCAGCGCGCGCGGCGATCGCCGAGTCCAGGTCGTTGGCGAGCAGGTGCACCACCGCGGCGACCACGAACAGGCCGATGCCCAGGTCGGCGAACAGGCGCAGGCCGTAGTGCAGGCGGAACTTGGTCAGCAGCAGGCTGGCGGGGATGTTGGTGGCGAAGTAGGCGGTCAGCAGCCAGGTCGCCTCGGCGCTGGTCGCGCCGAGCGCGCCCTGCACCTGCTGCAGGTTGGACGCGACCAGGTTCATGCCCAGGCTCTGGGTCAGGCCGAGCAGCAGCGAGATCGAGACGAAGGCGGCGATGCGCCAGCGCGACATCGGCGCGGGCGCGGCGGGCGGACCGGCCGGCGGCGATGCGTCGGTGGGTGGCGGTGTGCCTGCGGCGGGCGGCGGCGCGCTCGCGGGCGGCGCGGCGTCAGCAGCCGATAGCGAGGGGTCGGTGGCGGAGGTGCTGGCCATGGATCGAGGCACGCGGCTCCGGCGGGTTGCAGGCGTTAGTAGGCAACAGCGGGCGGTCAAGGATCAAGCGCGCGTGTGTCGGCTGGGCTGTCCCATTACGCCGGAATACTGCGCCGCGTACGTCGGCGGGATGTGATGCAGCGCCGGGTTCGCTATCGTGCGCGGGTCGCCGCCGCGACCGGGTTCAGGGGGAAACCGGCGTTGGTGCGCGATCCACGGAACCTGCATGAGCACCGAAGAAGATCCGTACCGCCGCGTGCTGGCTCAACCCGCACGCGGCCCGCTGCAGCTCGGCGACGAGCCGTTGCAGTTCAGCACCAACCGCGAGGAGCGCAATCGCGCGCCCAGGAACCTGGGCGGCTGGCTCAGGCTGGTGACCTTGATGATGTTGGTCTCGCCATTCAACTTGATCGGCGGCGTGTTCATGACCTTGGATACGGTGGGGCAACTCGCCGCCGAGAGCACGGTTATACAACCGACCGCTCGGCTCGCGGTGATGATGCACGTAGCAGGCAGTGGCCTGTTGTTGCTGGTCAATCTTGTCGCGCTGGTGTTGCTGTTCCTCAAATCGCGCTGGTTCCCGCGTGTGTTCATCGGCTGGCTGTTAGCGGACCTGACGTTGATTATCGCCACGGTACTGCTGCTCGGACGTGCCGGCGACGCGCCGGCGGCGCTGGAGTACCACTTCGATTCGTTCCTGTGGCGCGCGCTGATGTTCGACAGTTTGTGGATCGTTTATGCGCTGTTGTCCAAGCGCGTGAAGAGTACGTTCGTTCCCTGAAACCGCCGCGGGGTTCGGTGGCGATTTGCGTGAGTTTCGCCACGCCGATCGCTTGGGTGCATGGCCTGGCGGGGATGTCGGCCGTTTCGCCGATGGGGCTTGTAAGCCACGTTCGCGAAACATGACAAGCGTCGTGGTTGTGAGGTCACGGTCGCGGCTTGCGCCGCTCCTACAGGGAGGGGGCGCCGATGGTCACAGGAACTGCCTGTAGGAGCGGCGCAAGCCGCGACCGCAACACCACAAAAGCGTCGCAACCCCGATGCCGATGCGCGCCCCGATTACCCGCTCGCCACCCCACGCCGCCGCAACGCCAACAACCCATACACCGCCACCAGCACGACCAGCGACACCGCGATCGCGCCCCATTGCTGCGCCGTCATCGTCGCCAGGATCGCCGCCATCGTCAGCACCGCGAGCAACGGCATCGGCCAGCTGCCGCCGGGCATGCGGAACGGTTCGCCCGCGCCGCGCAGGTCGCGCGCCTGCGCGCGCCACGCCGCGATCGACACCGCCGCGAACAGCAGGCAGATCGCGCCGCCGGAGATCAGCGCCAGGCTTTCGAAATTGCCGATCAACGCCAGCACCAGGGCGATGCCCGCATGCGCGAGCAGGCCCACGCGCGGCACGTGGTAGCGCGCATCGACCCGGCCGAACGCGCGCGGCAGATAGCCGTCGCGGCCCAGCGCGAACAGCAGGCGAGAGGACGAGAACAGATTGCCCATCAGGAAACCGGTCATCGATACGCCGGCGGTGATCAGCAACAAGCCGTGCGCCGGCGACCAGATCGCGCCGGCCGCGTCGGCCACCGGCGCGGTGCTGCCGGCCAGGCGCGCGCCGAGCAGGCCCTGGCAGGCGACCTGGATGCCGATGTACAGCAGCACCACGACCACGATCGCCGACAAGGTCGCGCGCGGCACGTGGCGGGCCGGATCGCGCACTTCGCCGGTCGGCACCAGCGCGGTCTCCATGCCCGAATAGGCGAACACCACCAGCACCATCGACGAGCCCAGCGCGCTCCACGACGGCAGCTGCGTCCAGCCGACCTGGCTCCAGTCGACGAAGAACAGGCCGACGCTGGCGAGCAGGAACAACGGCGTGAGCTTGAGCGTCGCCAGCAGCACGATCATGCGCGCGCCGAGTTTCACCCCGAAGGCATTGAGCGCGAACAGCGCGGCGTAGACCGCGGCGATGAACACGCCGCGCGGCAGCGGGTCGCGGAACAGCGCCCAGGCGTTGCCGGCCTGTTCGGCCAGCGCCGCGGCGACGCCGGCGCTGGAGGAGGTGTTGCAGATCCACATCAACGCGCCGGTGAGGAAACCGGCGAACGGCCCGAACGCGGCGCCGACGAAGGTGTACGGCCCGCCGGTCGCGCTGGCGCGGCTGCCGATCGCCGAGAAGCACAGCGCGATCGGGATGATCGCGATCGCGCCGGCCACGAACACCAGCGGCGCGCTCGCGCCCATGCGTCCCATCAGCAGCGCCGGCAGCATGAAGATGCCGGCGCCGACGATGATGTTGATGATCGAGGCGCCGAGCTGGAACGGGCCGAGCGCGCGTACCAGGGCGGCTTCGCCTTGCAAGGCGGCAGGCGCCGCGTCGGTTGCGTCCGCGTGGCCGTTGTTTGGTCGACCGCTGCCTGCGCGGTCGTCGCTCGCTACCGTTGCGGTCGCGCCGATGTGCTGCGCGCGCGGCGGCGACGGGTCGGCGGAGGACGTCGGAACGGTCGGATCGACAGCGGTCATGGCGGCTTCCCGGCGGGTCGGGCGCAGCCTCGCATGGGCGTGGGGGAAAGGCGAGGTCAGGTGCAGCAAAAGAGGATTTGGCGCGCGACTGCATCACCGCCCGCACCTTCCGTTGCAGCACGGAGCATTAGGCACTCTCCCGCCATCGCGCATGCAGTTCCCCCCTTTGAAAAAGGGGGGTTAGGGGGGATTTGCTCTTGACCGCAAATGCTGCGTGGCTGCGATCAAGGTCGGGTCTGTTACCGGGAGCTGCGGCATCGGCTGGCGAGCAAAAGAAAACCCCCCTACCCCCCTTTTTCAAAGGGAGGAAAAGCGCCTGGCGGGGACTGTGTTTGCGATCTTCGGCGTGACCGCATGCGATGTCGTCGGCGAATACAGCCACCGCGACGCTCGCGGACTCACATCCCCTCGCGCATGAAATCCACGAACACCCGCAACTTCGTCGGCAGTTGCTTGCGCGCCGGGTAGTAGATGTAGAACCCCGGAAACGGCGGCTGGTAATCGGCCAGCGCCTCGACCAACCGCCCGGACCGCAGGTCCTCGCGCGCGATCGGTTCGAACAGCTGCGCAAGTCCCAATCCGGCGCGCGCGGCGCTCAGGATGATCATGCCGTCGTTGCAGATCAGCCGGCCCTGCACGTCGACTTCGAAATCGCGGCCGTCGCGGCTGAACTCCCACGGGTACAGGCGCCGGCTGCCCGGCAGGCGCAGGCGGATGCAGTCGTGACCGACCAGATCCTGCGGCGTGCGCGGCGGCGGATGATGGTCGAAGTACTCCGGCGTGGCCACGATCACCTGCCGCTGCAGCCCGCCGACCGGCAACGCGATCATGTCGCGCGCCAGGCATTCGCCCAGGCGGATGCCGGCGTCGAAGCCGCCCGCGACCAAATCGGCCAGCGTATCGTCGGCGAACAACTCCACCTCCAGCTCCGGATAGCGCGCCAGGAACGCCGGCAACCGCGGCTCGATCAGGATCTTGGCCGCGGTGCGCCCGACGTTGATGCGCAGCCGCCCGGTCGGCCGGTGGCGGACCGCGTCGAGGTCGTCGAACGCGGCCTCGATCTGCGCCAGCCCCGGCCCGATCTGATCGAGGAAGCGCGCGCCGTGCTCGGTCAGGCCGACCTGGCGGGTGGTGCGGTTGAGCAGCCGCACCCCGAGCTTGCTCTCCAGCGCGCGGACGGTCTGCGACAGCGCCGACGGCGACACCTCCAGCTCGGCCGCGGCGCGGGTGAAGCTGCCGAAGTGGGCGACCTGGGCGAAGGCCACGACGGCGGGCAGAGGATGGGCGGCCATGACGGCTCCCGAAGCGACAATTGGGCGCCGATTATGAAGCAAGTCTTCAAGAGCCATTCGGATAACACCGGTTTTTCGCGCAATCCCATCGGCCTAAAGTGCCTCCACGCCTTCACCGGGCGCCGCGCCTGCTCCCCCACGGCGCCTCGCCCCTCATGATCAGGAGCCCCACCATGACCACCCTTCCGACCCGCCGCCTCGGCCGCAACGGCCCCACCGTGTCCGCCCTCGGCCTGGGCTGCATGGGCATGAGCTTCGCCTACGGCGCCGCCGACGAAACCGAATCGCTGGCCACCCTCGACCGCGCGCTGGAACTGGGCGTGAGCTTCCTCGACACCGCCGACATCTACGGCCCGCATACCAACGAGGAATTGCTCGGCCGCGCCTTGAAGGGCCGTCGCGAGCAGGTGTTCCTGGCGACCAAGTTCGGCATCGTGTTCGACCCGGCGCGGCCGCAGGCGCGCGGCGTCAGCGGCCAGCCCGAGTACGTGCGCCGCTCGATCGAAGGCAGCCTGCAGCGCCTGGGCACCGACCACGTCGACCTGTACTACCAGCACCGCATCGACGCCTCGGTGCCGATCGAGGAGACCGTCGGCGCGATGGCCGAACTCGTGCAACAAGGCAAGGTGCGTTACCTCGGCCTGTCCGAACCCTCGGCGGAGACGTTGGAACGCGCGCATGCGGTGCATCCGATCACCGCGGTGCAGAGCGAATACTCGCTGTGGACGCGCGACCCCGAGCGCAACGGCGTGTTCGAGGTGTGCGAGCGCCTGGGCATCGGCTTCGTCCCGTACAGCCCGCTGGGCCGCGGCTTCCTGACCGGCAACATCACCAGCGCCGATCAGTTGCAGAGCGACGATTTCCGCCTGACCACGCCGCGTTTCCAGGGCGACAACTTCGGCCACAACCTGGCGCTGGCGCAGCAGGTCAAGGCGATCGCGGCCGACAAGGGGTGTACGCCGGCGCAGTTGGCGCTGGCCTGGGTGCTGGCGCGCGGCGAATACTTGGTGCCGATCCCGGGCACCAAGCGCCGCAAGTACCTGGAGGACAACGTGGGTGCGCTGCAGGTGTCGTTGTCGGCGGCCGAACGCGCGCAGTTGGATACGCTGTTCGCGCCTGAAGCGGTTGCGGGTGATCGCTATACCGCGGTGGGCATGGCGTTGGTCGGACGCTGATGGTCGCTCGACGGGGCACGGCGCTTGCGTCGTTGCCTGTTGTTCTTGGGTGGGCGCGGTGATCTGGGGGTAAAAGCAAATCCCCCCTACCCCCCTTTTCCAAAGGGGGGAAAGCAAGGGTCGCTGTAGTTGCTTCAGTGTCGATGCGTCTGTGCGGCAATGGCGCTGTGTGCACAGTTGGCGTTGTTGTTTGTGGTGGTGGTGTTTGTGGTGGTGGTATTTTTGGTGCTGGCGTTGGTGTCGCCGTCAGCGTCAGCGTCGCCATTGCCCGAAGCTCGTAGCCCACGCAATCACATAGCCCACTTTGAAAAAGGGGGCGAGCGCCCAGCGCAGGTACGAAGTCAGATCGCAGGCGCAGCGCGGGGGATTTGCTTTTCGATCCGACGCGGTGATCTTGGCGTAAGGGCAAATCCCCCCCCCTACCCCCCTTTTTCAAAGGGGGGAACGGCAAAAGCTCATGCATCACTGCAGAGCGGCTAAGCGATCAACTCACCACTGATACCGCACCGTCGCCGTCACCGTGCGCGGATACCCGTAGTAACACCAGATCGCGCTGTTGCACACGCTCACGTATTCCTTGTCGGTCAGATTGCTGGCGTTGAGCTGGAAACGCCAGTGGTCCAGGTCGTAGCGCACCGATGCGTCGAACAAGGTGTACGACGGCGTCTTCCATTGGTTGTAGATGTCGCCGTAATGCTCGCCGGTGTAGCGCACGCCGGCGCCGAGGCCCAGGCCCGACAGCGCGCCGTAGCCGATGGTGTAGTCCGCGCCGAGCGAGGCGACGTTGCGCGGCTGCAGGGCGATCTGCTTGCCGAGCGCGGCCGCGTCGTTGGTCCGCGTCACCTTGCTGTCGGTGTAGGTGTAGGCGCCGTACACGCTCAGGCCGTTGCGGAAATTCCAGCGCCCTTCCAGCTCGGCGCCGCGCACCCGGGTTTCGCCCTGCTGCACCGAGAACAAGGTGTGGTTGGGATCGACGGTCAGGGTGTTTTCCTGCTTGATCTCGTACACCGCCAGGCTCGTCAGCGCGCGACCGCTGGCCGGCTGGAACTTCAATCCGGCCTCGATCTGCTCGCCGGTGGTCGGCTTGAACGACTGGCCGGCGAAATTGACGCCGACGGTCGGCTCGAACGATTGCGACCACGCGACATACGGCGCCCAGCCCGAATCGAACAGATAGTTCACGCCCACGCGGCCGGAGAACCGGCTGTCGTCCTGGCGCTCGCGGGTGACCGGCGTGGCCAGCAGCTGATCGGTGCGGGTGCGCACCTTGTCCTGGCGCCCGGCGGCGGTGATCACCCAGCGGTCGATCTTGATCTGGTCCTGCAGGTACACGCCGAGCTGCTGCTGCACCTTGTCCTGGCGCGAGGTGTAGGCCGGCTTGACGATCGGCGCGCCGTACACCGGATTGAAGATGTCCAGCGACGGCGCGCCGAACGCGAACGCCGAGGCGTAGTCGCTTTCCAGGCGCCGGTAGTCGAGGCCAGCGAGCAACGTGTGCTGCCAGACGCCGGTGTCGAACTTCACTTCCACGTTGTTGTCGACGGCGAAGGACTTGGAGCTTTCCTCCAGCGGGAAGTAGTAGCGCGTGAGCGTGCGCTGGTCGGCCTGCAATCCGAACGCGCCGACGCCGGCGTCGTGATCGACATCGACCTTGCCGTAGCGCAGGTTCTGCCGGAACGTCAGCGCCTCGTTGAAGCGATGGCTGAATTCGTAGCCCACCGACTTCATCGTCTTGAGGTAATCGTTCCAGCCCGGCTCGCCGGTGTAGCGGTTGCGCGGGATCTTGCCGTTGGGATTGGCGAACAAGGTGCCGTCGGCCGGCAGGAAGCCGCCGCCCTGCGCGGTGTCGGCTTTCTGGTAACGCGCCAGCACGGTCAGCGAGGTGTCCTCGCTGGGTTTCCAGGTCAGCGCCGGGGCGAAGAAATAGCGGTCGTCTTGAACGTAGTCGACCACGTTGTCGCTGTTGCGGGCCAGGCCGGTGAGCCGGTAGAACCAGGTGCCGCTGTCGCCGAGCGGGCCGCCGAAATCGAACGCGGCCTGGCGCAGGTCGTAGTTGCCGAGGGTGACTTCGACTTCGTGCAGCGCCTCGGTGGTCGGCCGCTTGCTGACCATGTTGATCAGGCCGCCGGGCGGCATCGCGCCGTAGGACACCGAGGTCGGGCCCTTGAGCACGTCCAGGCGTTCCAGGCCGTAGGGTTCGATGCGGGTGCCGCCGGTCCACACGCCGTCGGTCAGCGCCAGCCCGTCCATGTAGCGCGCCGGGTTGAAGCCGCGCACCAGCAGCCAGTCGCTGCGGGTGTCCTGGCCGTAGCCGCCGCCCTGCGCGCCGGCGGTGTACCACACCGCTTCCTCGACGCCCTGGATGCCGCGGTCGCGCATCTGCTGGGCGGTGATCACCGAGATCGACTGCGGCGCCTCGATCAGCGGGGTGTCGGTCTTGGTCGCGCTCTGGCTGCGCTTGGCGATCGGCGCGCGCACTTCGACGTTGTCCAGGGTGGTGGCGTCGGCCGGCGCATCGGCGGCATGCGCGGCGAACGCGCCGAGCAGCAGCGGCAGGCCGAACAGGGACAGGCGGACCGCGCTCACGAGCGCGGAGGGGTTGGACACGGACGAGGTCGGCATAAAGGCCTGGACGGAAGCGGAGAAGGGAGCGATCGCGGCCGCAGCTCCCTGCTCGCCGGCAAACGATAACCATTCTCATCTTACGGCGGCGACGGGGCCGCGGCAAATCCGGGGACGGGGCCGCAGGGACGCAAATCGGGGCCGGCCGTCCTGCGAGTCGTGGGTTCGGCCGGATCGAAGCGCGACGCGCCGGGCCCGAATGCTCCCGCACGGCGGCGGCGGCGTGCGCGCGGCAATGGCGGACTTGGCCGCAGCAACGAAAGGACCTGCGCGCCCGGCGCGAAGGCCCTTCCGACGCGCGCGTGCATGCGCGCCCGCTGTCGCGATGCTCAGTTGATGATGATTTCCGGCATCAACGGGCAGTTCTGCGGCGCGGCGCAGAGATTGTGCTGATGCGCGCAGACGCCGTAGTCGCCGCCGGTGGCGGTCATGCAGGCGTTGTAGATGTCCATGCATTCGAAACAGCCGGCCGCCGAAGCGGTGGATGCGAAGCCGGCGGCGAACACGAACACGGCGGCGAACACGGTCTTGTGGCGAATGGAACGCATACGAACCTTCTCCTTGGTCGACAGCGGGAAACAACGGGGATGCGGGTCAGATCTCCGGCATCAACAAGCAGCCCGCACGATCGGCGCAGACGTTGTACTGATGCACGCAGAACCACTGCTCCGCATCGGGTTTCGACATGCAGTAGTCGTAGGTGTTCATGCATCCGTCGCAACGGGGATTGAACTGCGCCGATGACGCCGAAGCGAAACCCGCGGCGAACACGAACATCGCGGCCAACAACGTCTTGTGCTTGGAAATACGCATAACGACCTTTCTCCTTGGTCCGTGCCGGATGGGCGGGGACTGACGCTGCGTACGAACCGCCACGACGCGGACGATCGACGGCGATGCGGATGGCGACAGCAAACCGCCATCGGCGCGGACGCCGATGGCGGGCGAGGCTGATCACATCGGCGTCAGATGGGCATGTACGGGCAGTTGTAGCGCCCGGCGCAGATGTTGTACTCGGTCACGCAGGCATCGATCGATGCATCGGGCTGGCTGGCGCAGTAGTCGTAGGTGCTCATGCACGATTCGCATCGCCAATCGAACGAGGCCGAGGCCGTCGAAGCGAATGCGGTGGCGAACACGAATGCGGCGGCGAACAACGTCTTGTGGCGGGTGATACGCATTGACCTGTCTCCTTGGTCGGTGCCGGAACGGCCGCGCCAGCATGCCCGTGGCGCTTGCGCCGCTATGTGACTGGGTTCACGCCTGAGCAAACCCTGCACCGATCGGGAACGCGGCGACCCGTGGACCCGACGCGATCGGCCTCGCCATCGGTGTCAGTCCCCTGTCACCGAGCAATGGAACAGGCGCATGCACCGCTCGTAGCGCTTCTGGCAGAGCAGCGCGACGGCATCGGGCTGCAACACGCATTGCTCGTAGTCGCTCACGCCCCCCGGATCGGGCTGCGCGGACGCCATCGAAGAAAATCCCGCGGCGAATACGAACGTGGCGAGCAAGCACCTCGTGTGCTGAGCGATGCGCATGACCTGTCTCCTTAGGTCGGCGCCGGAACGGCCGCGCCAGCATGCCTGCGGGAACACGCCACCGATGCGATTGGGCTCACGCATGCGGGCGTGGCGCCGCAGCCGCCCACGGCGGGCGAACACCATGCACACGAAGGTTCGATGCGCGTCCGAGAACCCCCGCCAGGCCCGTGCCGACAACCGCCCCCGGCACCCACGATCGAAACATCGCGTTGCGTGGACACATCGCCGGCGTGCGTATCGCCGCGCGCGGATACCTTTTAGGATCGAAGGCCCTCACTGCCGTGGAGTTCGCGATGCCCTGGTCCGATCGCGCGTCGATCTCGTTGTTGACCCTGGCCCTGTCGCTCGCGACGGCGACGTCCGTCCAGGCTCAGGCCGCTTCGGCGGACCCCGCGCGGATCGCCCAGGCCGCGCACGCGGTCAACGATCAGGTCGTCGGCTGGCGCCGCGACATCCACCAGCACCCCGAACTGGGCCAGCAGGAAGTGCGCACCGCCAAGCTTATCGCCGAGCAGCTGCGCAAACTCGGCCTGCAACCGCGCACCGGCATCGCCCACACCGGCGTGGTCGCGGTGCTCAAGGGCGGCAAGCCCGGGCCGAAGATCGCGATCCGCGCCGACATGGACGCGCTGCCGGTGACCGAGCCGGCCGGGCTGCCGTTCGCGTCCAAGGTCACCGCCGAGTACCGCGGCCAGCCCGTCGGGGTCATGCACGCCTGCGGCCACGACGCGCACGTGGCGATCCTGCTCGGCGTGGCGACCGCGCTGGTCGCGCAGAAGGACCAGCTGCCGGGCGAGGTGATGTTCGTGTTCCAGCCGGCCGAGGAAGGCCCGCCGGTCGCGGGCGCGCCGTTCGGCGCCAGGCTGATGCTCGACGAGGGCGTGTTCAAGGACTTCAAGCCCGAGGCGGTGTTCGGCCTGCACGTGTGGGCCGGATTGCAGGTCGGCGAGGTCGGCTATCGCAGCGGCCCGATGCTGGCCAGCGCCGACGAATGGAGCCTGACCGTGCGCGGCAAGCAGACCCACGGGTCGCGGCCGTGGGACGGGGTCGACCCGATCACCGTCGGCGCGCAGATCCTGCTCGCCAGCCAGAGCCTGATCGCGCGCCAGATCAACATCGCCGCGACCCCGGTGGTGCTGACCGCGGGCCAGTTCAACAGCGGCGTGCGCTTCAACATCATTCCCGACGAAGCCAAATTGGTCGGCACCTTGCGCACCTTCGACGCCGGCGTGCGCGAGGACGTGATCGCGCGCCTGCGCCGCACCGCCGAGGATTACGCCCATGCGGCCGGCGCCAGCGCCGAGTTGCAGGTGGTCAACAACGCGCCGGCGACCGTCAACGACCCGGCGCTGACCCGGCGCGTGCTGCCGTCGCTGCAGCGCGCGGCCGGCGAGGACCAGGTCAAGGAATCGGGGCTGGTGACCGTGGCCGAGGATTTCTCCCAGTTCGCCAACACCGTGCCGGGGTTCTATTTCTTCGTCGGCTCGACCGCGAAGGGAACCGACCCGGCGAAAGCACCGATCAATCATTCGCCGAACTTCATGCTCGACGAAGGTGCATTGGAGGTCGGCACGAAGACGATGTTGCAGGTCGCGCTGGATTATCTGCACGGGCCTTGAGGCGTGAGCGAGCCCGTGCCGGGACGCGGCAGGCCCCGCACAAGCTGCGAGGCCGGCGACGCGACCTCGCCGGCGGCTGACGTCGCCTGTGATTTGATTTGATTTGATTTGGTTTCGTCTGGTCTGGTCTGGTCTACAGCGATTCTCGCGCTTACTACAAGTAGCCTTGTTCCTACCTACCGTCATTCCCGCGAACGCGGGAATCCAGTGCCTTTCGTGCGAGAACGCTTGAAGTCACTGGATTCCCGCCTTCGCGGGAATGACGACCTGGTGGGATGACGCTGAAGTCTCTGGATTCCCGCCTTCGCGGGAATGACGGTAGGCGGGTTGCGCGGAAATCGTCCTAACGGAAATCGTTCCGACATCGCAACGACTCAAGCCTGGAAACGAGCCCCGAGCGCGGAACCGCTTTTCCCGAATCCCGACTCCCAATTCCCGCCCCAACCGACCAACGTAGCGCATCCCCACCGCCCCCCCATCGGCTAGCATCGAACCTTTCCCGCCCGGAGTTCCGTCGATGAAGCGTCCGCTGTCCGTCGCGTTGCGTTGCGCCCTGAGTCTCGGCGTCCTCGCCGCCCTGCCGCTGGCCGCCGCCGCGCAATCGAGCGAACGTCCCGAGGTCGCCGCCGCCGCGGCCAAGGTCAAGGCCGACGTGATCGCCTGGCGCCGCGACTTCCATCAGCACCCGGAGCTGTCCAACCGCGAGGAACGCACCTCGGCCAAGGTCACCGAACACCTGCGCAAGCTCGGCCTCAAGCCGCTGACCGGGATCGCCCGCCACGGCGTGGTCGCGATCATCGAAGGCGGCAAGCCCGGCCCGAAGATCGCGATCCGCGCCGACATGGACGCGCTGCCGGTGACCGAGCAGGTCGATCTGCCGTTCGCCTCCAAGGCCACCGCGACCTTCCGCGGCGAAACCGTCGGGGTCATGCACGCCTGCGGCCACGACGCCCACACCGGCATCCTGCTCGGCATCGCCGATGCGCTGGTGGCGATGAAGAAAGACCTGCCGGGCCAGGTGATGCTGGTGTTCCAGCCCGCCGAAGAAGGCGCGCCGGCCAATGAGGAAGGCGGCGCCTCGCTGATGCTCAAGGACGGCCTGTTCAAGGACTTCAAGCCCGAAGCCATGTTCGGCCTGCACGTGTTCTCGACCCTGCCCGCCGGCCAGCTCGGCGTGCGCGGCGGGCCGCTGATGGCCGCCTCCGACCGCTTCAGCATCACCATCAAGGGCCGCCAGACCCACGGCTCCACCCCGTGGGGCGGGATCGACCCGATCGTCGCCGCCGCCGACGTGGTCGGCACCGCGCAGACCATCATCAGCCGCCGCACCAACATCGCCAAGCTACCGGCGGTGGTCACCTTCGGCTCGATCAAGGGCGGCATCCGCTACAACATCATTCCCGACGAGGTCGAAATGACCGGCACCATCCGCACCTTCGACGAAGGCATGCGCCAGGCGATCTTCAAAGACCTCAAGAACGTCGCCGACCACGTCAGCGCCGCGCACGGCGCCCACGCCGAAGCGCAGGTGCCCGACCAGGACGGCAACCCGGTCACCTACAACGACCCGGCGCTGACCGCACGCATGCTGCCCAGCCTCAAGGCCGTGGCCGGCGACAAGAACGTGATCGAAATGCCGCTGGTGATGGGCGCGGAGGATTTCTCGTACTACGCCAAGGAAGTGCCGGCGATGTTCTTCTTCGTCGGTTCGACCGAAGCGGGCGTGGACCCGTCGACTGCGCCTAGCAACCATTCGCCGAAGTTCAAGCTCGACGAAAGCTCGCTGGACATCGGCCTGCGCGCGATGCTGCAGGTGACGCTGGATTATTTGAATGGGTCCAAGGCCGGGTGAGAGGCGGGTAAGCGGCAAGATTTGGAAGCCGCGCGCCGTCGTGCATGCCGGCTGATCGTCAGATCGCCGTCGGCCACGAACTATTGCCCCCTTTGAAAAAGGGGGCGAGCGCCCGGCGAAACCCAGTCGGCTGAACTTGGACCGGAGCGCGGGGGATTTGCTCTTGCCGGCAGATCGCCTCGCCTGCACAGCAAAAGCAAATCCCCCCCTAGCCCCCCTTTTTCAAAGGGGGGAACAGATGCGCGGCTGCTTGGAAGACCGTCGCTTTCATGTCGAAACAACCGGCAATCAGTGTTCTTGCGGCCACCGCGTCGAGCTGCCCACAGCAGCAGTGACGGCGGCCGCCGCCGCCCATCCCTCCGACCGCCCGATCCCACCCCGGTCCGCCCGAGCCGGAGCGGCTAAAATCCCCGCATGACCTCCCACGACCTCCCCCTCGGCCGCCACGTCGACTACCCGCGCGAGTACGACGCCTCGCTGCTGTTCCCGATCGAACGCGCGCTCGGCCGCGCTCACCTGGGCCTGCGCGACGACGCCCTGCCGTTCGTCGGCTACGACCGCTGGCACGCCTACGAACTGAGCTGGCTCGACCGCCGCGGCAAGCCGCGCGTGGGCACCGCGACCGTGTCGGTGCCGGCGACCTCGCCGCACCTGATCGAATCCAAGTCGCTCAAGCTCTACCTCAACTCCTTCAACGCGACCGCCTTCGACGACGAAGCCGCGGTGCTCGCGACGATCGCGCGCGACCTGTCGGCCGCGGCCGGCGCGACGGTCGAGGTCGCCTCCGGCCTGCCGGCGATCGGCGCGGACGAGCCCAGCGACTCGATCGACGAGCTCGACGTCGCGATCGACGACTACGGCCCGCCCAAGGCCGAGCATCTGGCGATCGAGTCCGACACCCTCGTCGAGGAACGCCTGAGCAGCGCCCTGCTCAAGTCCAACTGCCCGGTCACCGGCCAGCCCGACTGGGCGCGCGTCACCCTCGCCTACCGCGGGCCGAAGCTCGACCGCGCCGCGCTGCTGCGCTATCTCATCTCCTTCCGCGACCACGCCGAGTTCCACGAACAGTGCGTCGAACGCATCCATGCCGACCTGAGCCAGCGCACCGCGCCGCAGTGGCTGTCGGTGGAAGCGCGCTACACGCGGCGTGGCGGACTGGACATCAATCCGTGGCGCGGCAGCCCCGGCCTGAGCCCGCCACGGGCCGGCCGCGACGAGCGCCAATAGACCGGTGCGCACATCGCCTACACAGGGCGTGTGCCACCGCGTAGCCGGCAAAAATCCGGGTGGAATCCGCTCATTCAGTTTCGTTATGGACGTTCACGCGGACGCTATGTCTTTTTAACAAGCGTCATGTCATGTTCCGCTTCGCCACTTCGGCAGGAGCCCTCAACCCATGACTACCCCGGACAAGAAAGCCGATTTTTCCGATGTGCAAGGCGGTGTGTCTAGCACCGACGAAATCAAAGAGAAGGCCGACTTCAGCGACGTGCAAGGCGGCGTGAGCTCGACCGATCAGATCACCGGCGGTGGCGAGCAGACCTATACGGTCGAGAAGGGCGACACGCTTTCGCATATCGCCAAGCAGGTCTACGGCAAGTCGAGCAAGTGGAACGCGATTTTCGAAGCCAACCGCGACCAGCTCGACGATCCCGACAAGATCCAGCCCGGCCAGGTCCTCAAGATTCCGACCATCAACGACTGATCCGTCGACTGCGTTTCACCATCATTGCCATCGTTCCCAGGAGATCCACCATGTTGATCCGCACTCGTACGCATTACGCCGTCGCCGCCGCTCTGGTCGCCACGCTGGCGCTGGCCGGCTGCAAGAAGAAAGAAGAGGCCGCGCCGCCGCCGCCGGCCGCCGAAACTCCGGCGCCTGCTCCGGCCGAGCCCGCTCCCGCCCCGGCTCCGGTGGCTGCGACCGCCACCGTCGCCAGCGTCGACCTGGGCAGCGCGATCGGCGCCGACAAGAAGGTCACCGCGGCAGCCGCGTCGTTCAAGCCGAAGGACACGATCTACGCTTCGGTCAGCACCAGCACCTCCGATCCGGCCGCGACCGTCGCGACCAAGCTCGGCGCCAAGTGGACCTTCCAGGACGGCCAGACCGTTCACGAAGATCCGGCGGCTGACGTGCAGGCCACCAATGGCGGCGTGACCGAATTCCACATCAACAGCCCGAAGGGTTTTCCGGAAGGCAAGTACAAGGTCGAAATCACTCAGGACGGCAATGTCGTCCAGAGCAAGGAATTCGACGTCAAGAAGTAAGCGACTCTCTCCGCCTGACTGGGCGGGCAAGCCAGGGCGCGGCTTATTGCCGCGCCCTTTTTTTTTGGCTTCGGTTTAGTGAAGGGAATGCTGCTTCGCGGTGGATGGACCGAATGCACTGGCTTCCAGCGCGAATGCACTCGCTCGCAGCAATCGCCCACCACCCCACGCAGCATTCCCCCCATTTGAAAAAGGGGGGTTAGGGGGGATTTGCTTTTGCTTTTCGCACCCCAAGGAGCGGAAGCAAAAGCAAATCCCCCGCGCTACAGCGACGATCACAAACGCGGCCCTCGCCGGGCGCCCGCCCCCTTTTTCAAAGGGGGCGATGATTGACGCACTAAGCCCCCGGAAATTCCCCATCCACATACACCCACCGCCCATCGACCCGCGCGAACCGGCTGACCTCGTGCAGCCGCACCGCGCAGCCGCCGCCGATCCGATAGCGCGCGACGAACTCGACCACCGCCGCGTCCTCGCCCTCGCGCCGGTAGCGCTTGACCTGCAGGCCGAGCCACCGCACCGACGCATCGACCTCCAGCTCGGCCGGACAGGTGTCCGCATGCCAGCTCGCGCGCAGGTACTCCAGATCGCCGACCGCATACGCGCTGTAGCGCGAGCGCATCAGCTGTTCGGCGGACTCGGGCGCGGCCGCGCCGGCATGCAGCCGTCCACAACAGGCGGCGTAGCGGCGCACGGGGTCGCAGGGGCAGGCGGCGGGCAGGGGCAGGCGGGCGGTCATGGCGTATTTTCAGCGCAGACACGCCGCTGCGACTACCATGCGCGTCCCCCCCGCTGCACGAGTCCCCCCATGAAAGCGCCCGCCTACCTCGACGACGCCCAGATCGAACGCCTGGCCGACCTGCTCGACCAGCGCGCCGTGCCGCACAAGGGCTTCAACCTGGAAGCGCTGGACGGCTTTCTGTCGGCGCTGGTGGTGAGCCCCGCGCAACCCGAGGCCGAGCAATGGCACCCGGTGGTCTGGGGCGGCAAGGAACCGCGCTGGAACGACGAGGCCGAGGCCGCCGAGGTCCACGCCCTGCTGCAAGGCCACTGGAACATGGTCAGCGCGCGGGTCCGCTACGGCGACGACGACCTGCCCGACCACCTGGCCCCGCTGCTGTGGCTGCCGGAGGAACCCGAGACCGAACAGCCCGACGAACTCGACGTCGGCCGCGACTGGTCGTTCGGCTTCTTCCGCGCGGTCGAATTGAACGAGGCGGGCTGGGACCAGTGGCTCGACGACAACGACTGGATCGACGAGATCTTCACCCTGTTCGACCGCCTCGCCAGCGGCGAAGTGATGGGCGAAGACCCGGAAGCGCCGGGCACCCCGATCAGCTACCGCGAGCGGCTGGAAATCGTCGCCGGCCTGCCGGGCATGCTGGCCGACCTGCACCACCACCGCATCGAAGCGCTGACCCCGCGCAAACCGCTGCGCCGCGAAGACACCCCCGATCGCAACGATCCGTGTCCGTGCGGCAGCGGCAAGAAATACAAGAAGTGCCACGGGGCCTGATTCGCCGTGCGCGTGGCCGGCCTCCACGGATCCGGCCGCACACTCATGTCATCCCGTTGAACACGCATTGCGGCACACACTCGGCCGATCGCGACGGCATGCGCGTCGGCCGGCGGCTCGATCGCGCGTAGATCAGCGCCCCGCGCGATACCGATCCAGGCCGCGCATCGGGTATCGTCCGGACCGAATCGCCCGTCTCCGGACCGCTCGCATGCGCGACACGCAACTGGGTTTCCACTATTCCTGGTCGGATTTGCGTCCGGTACGGCCGCTGGTGCTGGCGGTGCTGCTGGCCGAACTCGTCGGCGCGGCGATCGGCTGGTCCAGCTTGTCGGCGCCCAGCGGGTTCGTGCGGTTGTGGTTCGGCGCCGCCCTGTCGGCGCTGCCTGGGTTTGCGCTCGGCCTGATCGTGCAATGGCTGTCGGCACGCGAGCGGTTCGCGACCCACCCGGTGTTGATCCGCCGCATCGGTTTGATCGCGACGCTGCTGACCACCCTGGCCGCCGGGCTGATGTTGATGCTCGGCCTCGACGCCGAATTCGGCCAATCCCGCTGACGTCCCGCTTTGCGCGGGCCCCCGAGCTGGATCGTGCTTGCGCCGACGATGGCGGTCGATGAGAAAATCGCGCTCATCTTCCCCGTACCCGACGTCATGTCGTCTGCTGCCCACCCCTGCCTGAGCTGCGGCGCCTGCTGCGCCCGTTTCCGCGTCGCCTTCCACTGGAGCGAGACCGACGCGCACCCGCACGGCGTGGTGCCCAGCGAACTCACTCAAGCGCTCGATCCGCACCGGGTC
Source organism: Lysobacter capsici (assembly GCF_018732085.1). Lineage (NCBI taxonomy): Bacteria > Pseudomonadati > Pseudomonadota > Gammaproteobacteria > Lysobacterales > Lysobacteraceae > Lysobacter > Lysobacter capsici. Next base: position 6,260,924 of record NZ_CP076103.1, read on the forward strand.
GCGATGCGCGGCACTTATGCCGGCGCGATCCGCTGCACTGCATTGAATGGCACGGTCGGCGTCGACGCGCACTGCGGCATCTATGCGCAGCGTCCGTCGCCGTGTCGCGAACTCAAACCTGCGTGGGAAGACGGAACCGCGAGTCCGCAATGCGACAAGGCGCGCGCGGCGTATGGAATGGCGCCGTTGTCGCCGCAGCTGTGGCGGACTCAGAGCACCGAGGTGTCTGAAGCCGGCTAGTCTTCGAGGTCGACTTGCAACCGGGAGTCGTTGTGACGATAGCGCCCCAGGCCGACCGCCTCGAACTCGTCATGACTCCGGCCGCAGACCGCCACCTCGAGCACCCTCAGCGCGCCGTTGATAACGCCGATATGTCCTGACATCGGACGTAGGCCAATCGGCCGTCGACGAATACGACTCCAGCATCGTGATCTGCGCTACGTCCTGCCGGCACCCATAGCAAAGAAGTTGTCGCAACAGTTCGCGCCAGCGCCTCAGTGGCGCCGATCCATCATCATGGGCGCAACGCGGACAGCTTGCTTTCCTCCGGCAGCAGCTGCGCGGCGCGCTCCATCGGCTGCTTGCGCACGACGATGTCGTACCAGACTTCGTCGTCGTCGCATTCCGGCCCCAGTTCCAGCAGATCCATTACCCCGACGAACTCGAAGAACACCCGATTGCCGTCGCTGTTGGAATAATCGTGTTGCGCTTTGCGCCCGCGCCGCTTCGCCTCGGCCAGCGCCTTGCGCGCGCCGGCGGCGTGGAACACGACGATTCGTTCCTCACAGGTCCGCATGATGCCGGGATCGGCGCCGATCATGACCCGGAACTGGAACAGCAGTTTGGCCGAGTAACGCAATTGAGCCGGGTCGATCGATGGATTCATGGCGAAGCATCCTGTTTTCGCTGCGGCGAGTCCGGCGAGTCGAATATCGGCCGGATGAAATAGAGCTGCTTGTGTCCCTTGTCTTCATACTTCTTTCGCAAATATTCGGCCGATGCGTTCGAATGCAAATATTCCATCGGGAATTCGTTGCCGTTGTCGTCCAGACGGTAAAGCCTCCACCGCGCTGGCCCCAGCTGATCGGACACCCAGGGCAGTTCGCTTTCTTCCAGGCCCAGAACTCGCAGAACGATCTCAAGATCGCGCCGGGTACGCGCCCAGATCGGTTGCCGAAACCAACCGCAACCGGGGCGCCCATACGATCGCGCAGCCCTTCGCGCGAGCCAACAACGCCCGATGCGCCGTCACGACCGTGGCACGTTGCAGTACGTGGTAATCGGGAGCGAACGCCACGCGCGCCAGTTCGTTGAGCGAACGCCGTGCGGGGATCGGCCCGAACTCGGTAAAGCTGCCGCGAAAGTCCAGCCAATGCGAATCCCCCGGATCGGTGCGGCGGATGCCGATGACGCGTTGAAATCGCGTCAGCAGGGGACGCCAGTCCTCGTCCGCTGCCCAAATGCGCGAATCGTGCAAGGGACGTGGTTGGGTGAACAGCCAGATTCCGTGTCGACGCAGCACATGCCCTCCCTGCGCTCGGGCCGCCGGAACTGGCATCGCCGCGAGCAGTGTGTTCGCAGTATCGCCGACGGCGGCCGGCTCCGGATCGGGCCGCATGCGCGCCGCGGCGCCTGCGGGCGCGACCGCCTGAAACACAGCGACCCACCGCGCACTTTGCCTCGCCCCGCCCGAACCGCGACAATGGCGGGCCGGGTCGCAGCGCCATCGCGTCCCGCAAGGACCCTGCTCCGCCCCGTGCGCCCGCGCACGGTGGCCCCACTGGAGATCGTAATGACCGAGTTCGTAGCGACGCCGCCCGCAGGCGGCGCCAAGATCACCAAGAGCCCGACCGGCCTGAATGTGCCGGATCGCCCGATCATCCCGTTCATCGAAGGCGACGGCACCGGCCCGGACATCTGGCGCGCTTCGGTGCGCGTGCTCGACGCCGCGGTCGCCAAGGCCTACGGCGGCAGCAAGAAGATCGAGTGGCTCGAGGTCTATGCCGGCGAGAAAGCCAACAACACCTACGGCACCTGGCTGCCCGACGGCACCGTGCAGGCGTGCCGCGATTACCTCGTCAGCATCAAGGGCCCGCTGACCACGCCGGTCGGCGGCGGCATCCGCTCGCTCAACGTCGCGCTGCGCCAGATGCTCGACCTGTACGTCTGCCTGCGCCCGGTGCGCTGGTTCGAGGGCGTGCCCTCGCCGGTCAAGAAGCCCGGCGATGTCGACATGGTGATCTTCCGCGAGAACACCGAGGACATCTACGCCGGCATCGAATGGGCCGGCGGCAGCGCCGACTCGCAGAAGGTGCTCGACTTCCTGCAGAAGGAATTCCCGCAGGCGTTCGACAAGATCCGCTTCGGCACCGCCGAAAAGAACGCGGCGTGGCTGGGCGAGCTGCAGGCCATCGGCGCTCCGGCGCGCGAGCTGCCGGTCGAAGTCGGCCTGGGCATCAAGCCGGTCAGCCGTCTGGGCACCGAGCGCCTGGTCCACAGCGCGATTTCCTACGCGATCGAGAACAAGCGCAAGTCGGTGACCCTGGTCCACAAGGGCAACATCATGAAGTACACCGAAGGTGGCTTCCGTGACTGGGGCTACCAGGTGGCGCGCGACTTCTTCGGCGCGGTCGAACTCGACGGCGGCCCGTGGCACGTGATTCCCGAAGGCAAGCCGGGCGCGGGCTTGGTCATCAAGGACGCGATCGCCGACGCCTTCCTGCAGCAGATCCTGCTGCGTCCGCGCGAGTACGACGTCTCGGCGACCTTGAACCTCAACGGCGACTACCTGTCCGACGCGCTCGCCGCGCAAGTCGGCGGCATCGGCATCGCGCCGGGCGCGAACATCAACTACGTGACCGGCCACGCCGTGTTCGAGGCGACCCACGGCACCGCGCCGAAGTACGCCGACCTCGACAAGGTCAACCCGGGCTCGGTGATCCTGTCGGGCGAGATGATGCTGCGTTACCTGGGCTGGACCGAAGCGGCCGACGCGATCATCGCCGCGATGGACAAGGCCATCGGCAGCAAGCGCGTGACCTACGATTTCGCCCGTCTGATGGACGGCGCGACCGAGGTCAAGTGCTCGGAGTTCGCCGACGAGATCATCAAGCACCTGTAATCGGGGCTTTGATGGGATTCGTGCAAAAGGGCGCTTCGGCGCCCTTTTGTTTTGCAACGCGTAAATCGGTTGCTACCTGTAGGAGCGGCGCGAGCCGCGACCGCGACATCACGCTTGCGTCGTATCTGCGATGTCGCGGTCGCGGCTTGTGACCGAAGGAAATCCAGTAGGACGCCGCTCCTACAGGGGGCGCCCGATGCAACGAAAAGGCCCGGCGGAGGCCGGGCCTTTCGCATGCAACGGTCGCCGCCAGCGCGCTCAGCGCATATACGGCGCCTGCGTATTGTCCACCTGCTTGCGCTGGATCTCTTCGATCTTGGCCCGCTCTTCCTCGGCGGTCATGCGGTGCTTGGGCGCGATGTTCGGCTCGATCAGGCGCATCCAGTTGCGGGTGATCTGCTTGCTTTCTTCCTCGCAGCGCAGCGCGCGCGCTTCGGGCAGGCGGCCGCTGGTGACGATGCGCAGGTACTTGCCCGGGTTGTGGCCGTAGACCATGCACTGCAGGTTGAAGTAACGCTGCGCGCCGACCGAATGTTCGTCGGCATAGGTCGCCATGTCGTGCTGGCCGTCGTCGGTGGCGATGAAGAAGGTCGCCGCCAGCTGCAGTTTCTGGGCGATGTCGCCGGCCGATTCGTCGGCGCTGACGAACGACAGCATCAAGGTCGTGGCGAGCTGGTCGACCGCGTCTTCCTCGCGGCCGGTCGAGGGCAGGTCGAGCATGTCGACCAGCGCGTGGCCGGTTTCGTGCAGCATCAGGAAGCGCAAGTTGGCCATCAGGTAGTTGAGCTGATCGCGGGTGCTGCCGCCGCTGGCCTGGGTCATGGCCGCGCCCTGGCGGACCAGGAACTCGAGCATCTCGTAGCACAGCACGATGTCGCCCTTGTCCTTGGCGTAGAACGCGTTGACCGTGCCGCATTCGGCGGCGATGTAGTGGATCGGTCGCGGCAGGGTCAGCCAGCCGTCGAGCTGGTTGACCTCGGGCAGTTGCTTGAGCACGTCGATCTCGCGCGCCATGTTGTACATCGGCAACAGGTCGGGATTGCGCGGCGACACGTATTCGTAGGTGAAGTGGGTGCCGTCGGCTTTTTCGGCCGGCACTTCGGCGGCGACCGGCACCACGTCGGCCGGCGGCGTTATGGCTTCGACCGGCTTGACCGGCACCGCGGCCGCGGCGGCGATGGGCGCCACGACCGGTGCGGCGGCCTGCTTGGCCTGCCATGCGCTGTAACCCCAGATCGAGCAGACCGCGATCAGGGCCGCAGCGAGAATGCCGATGATGATCTTCTGTACCATGTGAGTGGCTCTTGTCAGGAATGGCGCGGGACACGACGATCCCGATTCCGAGCGCACAAGACGCGGCTGACGATTGGACTTCCCCGATGGCCGTTCCAACCGGCGCCAGTTGCCTCCTTGCACCGTCGGGATCGGATGGTACTCCGATATTTCTGAGGATTGCATCGAATTTTTGACAGTTGCGCTCGCCGAATTCCGGTCGGGCGCGGGCCTGCGGGCGATGGCGCGACGGATCGGCCCGGCGACGCACCGCGACCCTGCACGCGACGCTTTAAGGACGACACGACATGACCGACACCGACCTGCCCCTCGACGGCCCGTTCGCCGGCATCGATCTCGATCAGGTCGACCCGTCGCTGCGACGCAGCTTCATCGAAGCGGCGCAGGATTTCGCCGAGGTGATCGCCGGCCGTTCGCCGCGCCATGCCGGCGAGGATCGCGAAGGGCCGGTGGCTTCCGACGGCGGCAGCCGCTGCTACCGCGGCCATGGCTACAGCGTGCTGGTGCTCAAGCGGCTGGCGCAATTCGGCGGCGTGGACGGGCTGGTGTACGGGCCGATCCTGAGCTTCGACGAAGCCTTCGGCCCGCATGAGCGGCAACTCAGCAGCACCCGTTTCTACACCTACGACGCCTTGCGCGCGTTGCTCGGCCGGTCGGCCTGACTGTGCCGAGTTGGGCGCGCGGTGTTTGGTTGCTGTATATCGCCGTGACGCTGCCGGCGTGGGTGCATTGGCATTACGTGGTCGGCCGATTCGATCTGGCTTCGTTTAGCGATATGAGCCCGGCGCGGTTTCTCGGCGAACTGGCGCTGGTGGCGCTCGCGTTGTTCGTGGTGTCGGTGCTGCCGTGGTCGCTGTGGCTGGGCCGGCGACGGCGGCGGCATGGGCCGCGTCGTCGCGACGCCTGGATAGGCGCGCTCGCGATGGCCGCGGCCACGCTGCTTGCGCTGCACGTCAACCTCGCTGCATACGCGCCGTTCTACGGCAACACCTGGGCGCGGTGGGAGCCGACGTTCGAACTGGTCCTGCCGCAGTGGCCGTGGTTGCTGGCGAGTGTCTGGCTGACGGTTGCGCTGGAGATGGCGGTTTCGGCGCGTGCGCGGCAGCGATTGCAAAAATAAAGCGTGCGGCGCCAATCAGAGCCCACTTTGTGAGGGGGCGGCGCTCGGCGCAGCGCGAGGCAGGCGCGAAACTATCGCGCGGGGGATTCGCTTTTTGCTCGCGTAGCAGGAGCAAAAGCAAATCCCCCCTGCCCCCCTTTTTCAAAGGGGGGAAAAGCATGGGGTGCGAGGTGTGGCGAAGCGTTGGGGCGGAGAGTTGGAGGGAGATGCAGAGTTGTCGCGCCGATGGATCGAATGGCGTGTCGCTCAGCAATCGTTGTTCTCGTACACCGTCCGCTCAAGCTGATCGTCTAGCTTTTCGCGCTCGGCCTTGCCCACTGGTGTCTTGCTCAGCTGCACAGGCAGCAATCGTTCGCCGTCGGGGCTGATCCATTTGCCCTTGAGCATGCCGCTCTTGTCGGTCAGCATCATCGCGCCGGTGACGCCGGTGCCCAGGCCCGATTCGACCAGGGCCAGGTGGCCCTTGCGATCATCGGTGGCCTGCAGCAGCAACCACTTCGATACGCCGTCGTAGCGGTAGATCGCGCTGATCAGGCGACGGTCGCCGCCGCAGGGCGCTGGTTCGCTCTTCAGGTACAAGCTCACTGGGCGCTCGCCGACGCGGCCTTTGTATAAGGTCGTGGTGGTCGCATCGCGGCCTTCGACTTCGGCCGCGTTCGCCATCGGCGGCTGGATCGCCGCGCCCGCGCCGCACAGCAACGCGAGCACGCACAGTGCCCGCATCCACGGCGCCTGCATCCAACGCGTCTGCGTTGCGCGTGTGTGTACCGCGCGCGGCGTCGACGTCCCGGTCGGGTGGCTCATGATGGTTTCATCCGTAAACGAATCGATACGGCCGCGAGCATGCCACAGGCCCGCGACGGTCGCCGTACACTCGCGCCATGGCCATCGCATCCGCCCCCATCGACGCCGCACCCGGCGAAGCCGAAGCCGTCGCCGGACAGATCCGCGACGCCTTCGCCGATTACCACGCGCGTTTCGCCGCGATCACCCGCCGCGCCCAGGGCCGGTTCGAACGCAGCGACTGGCAGGGCGATCGCGCCGACGCGGTCGAGCGCATCGAGCTGTACGACCGTTGCATCGCCGAGGCCAGCGATGCGTTGCAGGCGCGGCTGGGCGAGCGCGCGGGCGACCGGGTGCTGTGGTCGGCGGTGCATGCCGCGTATGCGCAGACCGTCGCGCCGCTGCTCGACGGCGAGTTGTACAAGACCTTCTTCAACACCCTGACGCGGCGGTTCTTCAAGACCCGCGGCGTCGACCCGTCGATGGAATTCGTCGCCCTCGACATCGAGCCGACCGATTCGATCACCCACCCGGTCGCGCGCCACAGCTACGCGGTGTCGGAAGACCGGCTGGTCGAAACCTTCATGCGCGTGCTCGACGACTATCCGTTCGCGGTGCCGTACGCGCATCGCACCCGTTGCGCGGCGGGGATCGCGGTGCGCCTGCAGGAGGATTTGCAGCACTGGGGCCCGCATCCGGTGCGCGCGGTCGAGCTGCTCGACACGGTGTTCTATCGCGAGCGGCGCGCGTACCTGATCGGGCGCGTGTTCGGCGAGCGTTCGTTCTCGCCGTGCGTGATCGCATTGGTCAACGAGGACGGCGCGCTCAAGGTCGACGCGGTGCTGACCGTGCGCAGCGAAGTCGTGCAGTTGTTCAGTTACTCGCGCAGTTATTTCCATGCCGACCTGGGCACGGTCGGCGATGCTGTGGTGTTCCTGCGCACCTTGCTGCCGGGCAAGCCGATCGACGAGTTGTACACCGTGCTCGGCCGCGCCAAGCAGGGCAAGACCGAGCGCTATCGCACCTTCTTCCGCCAGTTCGCGGCGCAGCCGGGCGAGCGGCTGATCCGCGCCGAGGGCGAACGCGGCATGGTCATGGCGGTGTTCACCCTGCCCAGCTATCCGCTGGTGTTCAAGATCATCCGCGACCATTTCGCTTACCCGAAGGAAGTCGCGCGCGAGGAGGTCGAGGCGAAGTATTCGCTGGTGTTCCATCACGATCGCGTCGGCCGGCTGGTCGATGCGCAGCCGTTCCGGTTCCTGCGCTTTCCGCGTTCGCGCTTCGCGCCGGACCTGCTCGACGAATTGCTAAGCACCTGCGCCAACAGCATCAGCCTGGACGGCGAGGATCTGGTCTTGCACCTGTGTTATGTCGAACGCCGGCTGCGGCCGCTCAATCTGTACGTGCGCGAGCAGACGCCCGAGGCCGCGCGCGCGGCGGTGATCGACTACGGCCAGGCGATCCGCGATCTGGCCCTGAGCAACATCTTTCCGGGCGATCTGCTGCTGAAGAATTTCGGCGTGTCGCGGCATGGGCGCGCGATCTTCTACGACTACGACGAACTGTGCCTGGTCAGCGACTGCCGCTTCCGGCCGGTGCCGGCGCCACGCAATCACGAAGAGGAAATGGAATCGGGCGCGTGGTTCTACGCCCACGGCAACGACGTGTTTCCCGAGCAGTTCCCGCGCTTCCTCGGCCTGTCGCCGCCGCTGCTGGGCGCGTTGATGCACGCGCACGGCGACATCTTCAAGGTCGAGTGGTGGAAGCAGGTGCAGGACGGGCTGGCCAGCGGGCAGCACAACGACGTGGCGCCGTATCCATCGCAGCGGCGCTTGCCGTGAACCTCGCGCTCAATGCGCCGCGAACGCGGCGGGAAGATCCGGCAGCGTGGCCAGGTTCAACTCCAGCCGGGTCGCGCCGCCGTCGGCTTCGGCGCCGATGGTGAACACGCCGGCGGCGACGATGCGCAATTCGGCCTCGCCGTCCACGACCGGCACCTCGCGCACCGTCGAATGGAAGGTCGGGTGCAGGTGGATCGTGACCGTACCGGTCAGCGGCCGGGCCGGATCGAGCGAACGCACACGGATCGTGACCGCGCAGGTGGTCCCGGCTTCGTCCAGCGGCTGCACCTGGGCGCTGAGCTCGCGGTCGCGAGCGATCGGCGCGCCGCCGAACCGGCCCAGATTCGGGTCGGAATTCCATTCGCTCTGCGCGCTGCCTTCGGCAGGCTCGGCGGTGTTTTCGAACGGCACGTCCTCCAGCGCCTTCGTCCAGTCCTTGGTATCGCGCCACTTCAGCACGCGCAACGGCTCGATCGTGCCGCTGTCGAGGTAGCCGGCCACGCGGCTGTACAGGTCGCTTTCGCGTTGCGCCACCTGGGTTTGTTTTTCGGCTTCTTCGGTCTGGCGCGCGGCCTGCTCGGCCTGTTCGCGCGCCAGCTGCGCCTGGCGCTCCGCCTCGGCCTTGCGTTCGCGTTCGGCCAGGGTGTCGCGCTCGGCCTGTTCGGCCTGTTCCCTGGCCCGCGCCGCGTCGGCCTCGGCTTGGCGCGCGCGCCGCTCGGCCGCTTCGCGGTCGCGTCGCTCGCCCGCGACCGCGGTCTCGTTGTGTTCCAGGTAATAGACGAACGCGGTGCGGGTCCAGATGTAAAACCCGATGAAGCCGAACAGCAGCGAGGCCAGCAGGACGAAGCCGGCGCTGGCCGCGCCGTTGCCGCCCAGGCCCCATTCGAGCGCGACCTGGCGCGACAGGCCCTGGAACGCGACGCCGATGCTCTGCGCCTCGACCAGGCCGATGCCGACCACGATCTTGGTCAGCCAGTCGCTGATCTGTTCCAGGTTGGTGTTGTGGGTGAAGCCGCCGCCGTTGCCGCCGCCGCCGGCATGGCCGTCGGTGCCCGGCATCGCCACCGTCAGCGCGCGCGGAATGCCGAACAGGAAGCCCAAGGTGGCGCCGGCCAGCAGTGCGGCGAGCACCGCGCCGAGCACCGCGCCGACCACGTACTGGCTGACCGCCAGCGCTGCGCTCAAGGCGATGCCGGCGAACAGCCCCGCCAGCACGCGCAGGGCGGTGCGTTCGATCGCGGCCACGCGCTTGCGCGAGTCGATGGTCGCGTCGGGATCGCGTTGGGTGGTCATGGCGGCATCCCCTGTTGCCTGATCTGTGTGCGTTCCTTCGCACAGATCAACGCACGCAGGCGCAAAGCGCGGCCAGCGTCGCCACCGCGACGGCGATGCTCAGGTGCAGCCGTGCGCCCCGCAGTCGCTGGCGGGCTGGATCCGGGCGCTCTGCGCCGGCCACAGCCGCAACCACGCGCGCCAGCCGGCGGTCGCGCCGGTCCGCGCGGCTTGAGCACGATGCGAAGCGGTCGCGTTCACGGCCGCGGCCTTGGCGCCGCTGGCCGTCGCCCAGGACCCGGCGCCGGCCGCAAGCGTCGGCGCGGCGCGGCGACCGGTCGGCGCAGCGTCGTCGCCGTCCTCGTCCACATCGCGCGGATCGACGAAATGGCCGTGCAGGAACATCAGGTTCTTGTAGATATTCATGGCGTCGTCTCCCTGCCAATCCATCGGTGGAAGCCAGCGCGGTCCGAACGGGCGGCGCACTGGCTTATTGAGTGATTCGCAAGGTACGCTCGCCCGATTCGGCAAAAAAGCGACGTGTTTGCAAGCCAGACTTGAATCAAGTTGAAGGCGGCCGTGCGCGACGGCGTCCGCCCTCAGGCCCGGGCCGAACGCCCCGTCCGACGGACCCAACACGATGAACCGACCTCCGCTGCACGCCCTGCTGGGCTTCGCCACCGCCGCGCGCACCGGCAACCTGACCCGCGCCGCCGAGTCGATGCACCTGACCGTCAGCGCGCTCAGTCACCAGATCCGCACCCTGGAAGAACGCCTGGGCCGGCGCCTGTTCGAACGCGGCCCGCGCGGGGTGCGCCTGACCGCCGACGGCGAGCGGCTGCTGTCGGTGGTCGCGCCGCACCTGGACGCGCTCGACCACGCGCTGCGCCCGTACAGCCCGCGCCGCGACGACGTGCTCACCCTGAGCCTGATGGCGTCGATGGCCTCGGCCTGGCTGGTGCCGCGGCTGGGCGGCTTCGTCGCCCGCTACCCGCAGCTCGAACTCAATCTGTTTTCCTCGACCGCGCTGGTCGATTTCGACCGCGAGCCGGGCATCGACGCGGCCATGCGCGGCGGCTACGGCCGCTGGCCGGGGCTGGTGATCGAGCACCTGTTCAACGAAACCCTGGTCCCGGTCGCCAGCCCGGCGCTGATCGAACGCATGGGCGGGCTGCCGGCGCAGGAGGACCTGCACCGCTGGCCGCTGCTCGGCGACCTGTCCACGTATTGGCAGGACTGGTTCGACCGCTACGGCGGCAAGCGGCCGAACCGCTACATCGCCCATTTCGACGATTCCGAGACCATGCACCGGGCCGCGGTCGAGGGCCTCGGGGTCGCGCTCGGCCGGCTGGCGCGGACCCGGCTGCTGATCCAGAGTGGCCAGCTGGTGCCGCTGAGCCAGGGGCGGCTGCAGATCGACTGGGGCCACTACCTGGTCTATCCCGAGCGCTCGGTCGATCACGCCGGGCTGGAGTCGTTCCGGACCTGGCTGCACGAGCAGGCGCGCGCCTACGTGGCGCAGATGGAGGCCGACGTGGCGTCGGGCCGCGGCGCGGACATCGAGGACCGCTCCTGCGGCAAGCCCGGCACGGCGGGCGAGGCCGAGGGTTCGCCCGATCTGGTCGCCGACAGTGACGCCGGGGCCGAGGCGGCGACCAAGCCCAAGCGCAAGCGGCGCTAAGCCGGGCCAGCCGCGATCCGGTGGCGGCCCCGATTACAACTTGAGCACACGCCACGCTCGGGTCGCCCCGCATCCCCGATCCTGAACGCATGCGGTAGGCTGGCGCCCTCACCGAATCTCACCGGAGTCTGTTGCATGGAACGTAACCGCCCCGCCCGATTGCTGCTGCTCGCCGCGCTGCTGCCCGGCCTGACCGCGATCGCGCACGCCCAAGACAACAAGTCCGAGCCCGCGCCCGCCACCGGCGAGCCGGCCCCGACCGGCGCAACCGCGGCCGAGGCCACGCCGAGCAACGCCGCTGACGCCGCGGCGGCCGCCGCCCAGGCCGCCGCGAACGAAGCCGCCGCGGCCGCGGAAGCCGCCCGGGCCAGCGCCACCGCAGCGGCGGCCGCGACCGAGCCGAAGTCGGCCGAAGCGGCCCCACCCGTGCAAACGGTCGAAATCACTGAAGCCGCCCCATCGGCGCCAGGTCCGCAACCGCCCCCCGCAGCAGCACCGGCTCCGGCGCCCGCACCGGTTGAAGCCACAGCGCCGGCACCCAAGCCCGTCGAAGCCGCCGCCCCGGTCGCGGCGACCAAGCCGGCCGAAGCGACCAAACCCGCCGCCAAGCCCGCCGAGCCGAAGCCGACCACCAAGCCTGCGACCAAGCCCGCCGGCGACGTCGGCTCCCCGAGCCTGCGCGCCGCCGTCGCCGGCAGCTGGCGCGACCCGAAGAACGTCGCCCGCGACGGCTACCGCCACCCGCTGGAGACGCTGACCTTCTTCGGCGCCAAGCCCGACCAGACCATCATCGAGATCACCCCCGGCGGCGGCTGGTACTCGGAAATCCTCGCCCCGTTCCTGCGCGAACACGGCAAGTACGTCGCCGCCGTGGTCGACCCGGACACCCAGTCCTCCGACGGCGCGCGCAAGTACCAGGCCAAGGCCAAGGCCTCGCTGGAACAGAAGTTCGCCGCCTCGCCGGCGCAGTACGACAAGGTCGCGATCGCCGCCTACGACACCTTCAAGCCCGCGTTCGGCCCGGCCGACTCGGCCGATCTGGTGCTGACCTTCCGCAACGTCCACAACTGGCGTTCGGCCGGCCAGGCCGAGGTGATGTTCCGAGGCTTCTATGACGTGCTCAAGCCCGGCGGCACGCTCGGCGTGGTCGAGCATCGCGCCAAGGGCGACGTGCCGGCCGACGACAAATCCGGTTATGTCGGCCAGGCCCAGGTGATCGCGCTGGCCGAAGCGGCCGGTTTCCGGCTCGAAGCCAAGAGCGAGATCAACGCCAACCCGCGCGACACCAAGGACTACCCGAAGGGCGTGTGGACCCTGCCGCCGGTCAACCAGCACGAGCCGGCCGACGACGCCAAGTACCAGGCGATCGGCGAAAGCGACCGCATGACCCTGCGCTTCCGCAAGCCGCGCTGATCGATGCGCCGGCCGTTGGCTCGCGCCGTCGCCGCGCTCGCGGCGGGCGCGCTGGCGGCGTGGGCGGCCGGGGAGCTGGCGATGTCGTTGATCGCCAGCTATTTCATGGCCGAGTACGGCCTGTCCTCGGTCAGCATCGGCGCCAGCGCGATTGCTTACTGGCGGGCCTGCGTGGTCGCGGTGTGGATCGTGTCGCCGCTCGCGTTCTGCGCGGCCGGCGGCCTGGTCTGGCGCGGATTGCGGCCGCGCAAGCGCGATTGATCGGCGTCGCCGGGCGGCCGGCGCCACGACCGGTTTGGCGCCGCGCGCGGGCCTGCGCGATCATCCCCGGATGCTGATCGCGTTCAACAAACCCTTTGGGGTGCTGTGCCAGTTCACCGACCGCAGCCAACCGCCGCGGCCGACCCTGGCCGGCTTCGGCCTGCCGCCCGACGTCTACGCGGCCGGGCGGCTGGACCACGACAGCGAAGGGCTGCTGCTGTTGACCGACGACGGCGGCCTGGCCCATCGCCTGACCGATCCGCGCCACAAGCAGCCGAAAACCTATTGGGTGCAGGTCGAAGGCGACCCCGGCGAGGACGCCCTGCGCGCCTTGCGCGACGGCGTCGAGCTCAACGACGGCCGCACCCTGCCGGCGCGGATCGAACGCCTCGACCCGCCCTCGCTGTGGCCGCGCGATCCGCCGGTGCGCTTTCGCAAGACCGTGCCCGATGCGTGGCTGGCGATCACCCTCCACGAAGGCCGCAACCGCCAGGTGCGGCGCATGACCGCGGCGGTCGGCCTGCCGACCCTGCGGCTGGTGCGGGTGGCGATGGGATCGCATCGCCTGGACGCGTTGCAGCCGGGGCAGTGGCGGGCGGTCTGAGCCGCGCGCGGCCACTGCATCATTGCTGTGGATAATCCGGCGCGATCCGCGCTCGCGCTCGCGGTCGACGCTTACGACGAGCAGCGCCGCAACGCCTCATCGGGCGTGCGCACTTCCACGCCGTTGCAGAAATGGCCCGGCACCACGCATTCCAGGTACGGCCGCGCCAAGCGCTTCGACTCGGCCTTGCTGGATATCGTCTCCGGCGCCTGCGCGCCGGCCTGGGCGACGCAGCGCTCGTGTTTGCTGATCACGTACTCGCGGCACTTCGGCGGCGTCAGCGTGGTCGGCCCGGGCTCGTTGCCGTCGCACAGATTCAACGCCGTCTCGCGCCACAGCAGATAGAACTCGCGCTTGGGAATCGGGTTGTGCTCGATCGTGGGAATGCTGTACCCGGGCTTGGCGACCCATTGCAGGTAGGCGAACACCGCGGCGGCGGCGAGGACGATCAACAGCAGGAGTCTTTGCATTGCGGTTCCGTGGGGGATGCGACTGCGTGGGTTCATAGCGATCACACCACCGCCGTGATGCGCGACACGATTGTCTCGCAATCGATTCGGGATTCGGGATTCGGGATTCGGGATTCGGGATTCGGGATTCGGGATTCGGGATTCGGAGTTCGGAGTTCGGAGTTCGGAGTTCGGAGTTCGGGGTTCGGAGTTCGGGGTTCGGGGTTCGGAGTTCGGGGTTCGGGGTTCGAGATAAAAACCCCAAGTAACCACGAGGTCTCTGTGGGAGGGGCTTCAGCCCCGACGCTGTTCGATCCGACGCGGCGATCCGAGAAGAAAGCAACCGGGCCGGTCAAGCCCGCCTTGCGACCGATTTCGTTCGCATCAGCGGTGCCGCGATGCGCCCCGACCAGGCACCCGCAAAATCCCGCCAGCACCGCCCACCCGCGCGGCCCCGGCGGACCACCACCACACCCCATCTGCGACCACGATCGCAAGACCACCCCCATTCGCCGCACCCCCTGAGAAACCGTCCCGGTTTGATCCCGTCGCGATGCTGGAACCGCCCCCGCGCACGCACTAGCGTCGACGGCTAGCTACGCGCCTGGCGCTGCGCCACCGCGGTCTGCTCATCTCAGGAGCCCGACCCATGTCCACCCTGCGTTCGCTTTCCCTCGGCATCGGCGCCGTACTGTGCGTCGGCAGTGCCACCCTGCTGTCTCCCGCGACCGACGCCACCGCCGCCGCCCGGGTCACCGCCGCCGCGACCGACTTCGAGCGGGCGCCGCCCGCGGTCGACGCCATCCACATCACCTCGCTCGGCCAGCAGACCGGCGGCAACGCGCTGCTGGCGCTGACCTACAGCAAGGGCCAGGACCTGCCGACCCAGATTCCGTTCAACGTCGGCGACACCACCGTGCAGCTGCAGCAGGACCCGGGCAACGCGCAGCGCTACTCGGCGCTGATCCCGTTCGACTTCGACGGTTTCGTCAGGGAGCAGGAACAGCGCCAGGCCTTGGCCCAGAGCCAGGCGACCGTGCCGTCGTTCTCCAGCCGCGAATTCCTCGGCGAAGCCACCGTGCAGTTCCTCGACCCGAGCGCGCTGCGCCAGCAGATCGCCGCCGGCACCCCGATCCTGGTGCCCGGCCCGGTGCTGCCGTGGCCGGCCGCGCTGGTGCGTCCGGAACGCTCGCTGATGATCACCCACCCGGGCGTGGTCGACGATCCCTCGCGCACCTTCGACGCATGCACCGGCACCGGCAATCCGAACGGCGCGTGGACCTTCAACCGGATGATGACCAACATGGCCAATACGCCGATGACCGGGGTCAACCCCTCGGACTTCGTCGAGAACTGGCTGCGCACCTGGGGCACCTCCACCAGCATCAACACCTTCCCGGTCAACCAGCGCGCGCAGGTGATCACCCAGGTGCTCAACACCTGGCCGCGCCTGAGCAACGGCAAGCTTGATCTGGGCAACGCATCGGCGCGGCTGCTGGCGGTCTCCAACCGGCTCGACCTGCGCGGCAACAGCGCCTACGGCGGCGGCAACGCCGGCGAGCTGCGCTTCGTGTTCGGACTGCTGCGGCGCAGCGGCACCAGCTGCACGACCCTGCCGTTCACCGTGATCCTGGAGTACGCCCCGGTCATCAACGGCTGCCCGGCGGTGCGCAACTACGCCCAGCGCTGGGGCAACCTGGGCACGCTCGCGCTGGGCTCGGCGAGCTACAACGCCGCGCTGCAGGCGCTGACCGATCCGGTCATCGCCGCCAACGCCTCGCCGCGCAAGCCCAACGGCAGCGCGATCAACCAGATCCGCACCAACGAGTTCCTGCAGAACCCGTGGGAGCTGCGCGAGTTCAAGATCGTGCAGGGCAGCCCGCTGCTGAAGATCGTGCCGGCGGCGCAGACGCCGCACCACAGCCACAACAACACCGCGCTGCTGGCCCACTACATCAACAACCAGGCCCCGCAGATCCTGGCCGGCACCTACCTGCTGCCGCTGAGCTATGCGATTCCGCCGAACCCGCCGCAGCCGTTCCAGACCGGCTCGGTGATCAACCCCAGCCCGCAGCAGGTCTGGAACGGCCCGGGCGCGGGCAACAACCCGCGCAACCGGTTCTCGCTCAACACCTGCGACGCCTGCCACGGCCGCGAGACCCAGACCACCAGCTTCCTGCACGTCGCGCCGCGCGCGATCGGCGCGCAGGCGGCGTTGTCGCGGTTCCTGATCGGCAACGGCACCCTGGCCGCGCCGACCACGTACACCATCCCCGATCCGGTCAGCGGCACGCCGCGCACCTACGGCGACCTGCTGCGCCGCCAGGCCGATCTGGCCGCGTTGCAAAGCAGCGCCTGCCTGTCCGGCGGCCTGTTGCACGAAGCAACTTCCTCGCCCCTGCTCGCGACCCACTGAGCCTCGCGGGGCGGCGTGCGCGCCGCCCCGTCCGCCTGGCTCGCACCGGCGGCGCTACTTCGGCGCCGTCGGCGTGGCGGCGATCGGCACCGAGTTGGCCCCCGGGCGGCTCAGGATCACCACCCCGCCGAGCACCACCGCGGTGCCGATCAGCTGGATCGCGGTGATCGGTTCGCCGAGCACCCAGGCGCCGAGGAACACCAGCGACACCGGCCCGATCACCGAAAACTGCGCGGCGGTGCCCGCGCCGAGCCGCGCGACCGCGGCCATGGTGAAGGTCACCGGCAGGAAGGTGCAGAACACCGCGTTGGCCGCGGCCCAGGCGTACACCTGCCACGGCAGCCCGAACAGCGCCGACGGCGGACGCGCGATCAGGTAATGGATCATCACCGCCGCGGTCGACACGATCATCGCGTAGGCGACCAGCTGCAGCGAACCCAGGCGCTTGACCAGTTCGCCCGACATCGCCAGGTACAACGCATAACTCACCGCCGCGCCGAGCACCAGCGCGCTGCCGAACAGCACGTGGTCGCCCTGCACGCGCAGGTTCTCGACCATCACCAGCACCACGCCGGCGTAACTCACCGCCAGCGCGATCCATTCCTTGGCCGCGACCTTGCGCTTGAACGCGAACAGGCCGATCAGCAGCACGATGGTCGGATTGAGGAACAAGATCAGCCGCTCCAGCGACACCGGCACGTACTCCAGCCCCCAGAAATCCAGCAGGCTGGACAGGTAATAGCCGAGCACGCCGAGGATCACGATCAGGCCCCAGTCGCGCCGCGACGGCAGCGCCTGCCGCGCGCGGGCGCGGCGGGTTTCGCGAATGCCGAGCAGCGCGAACAACGGCAGCGAGAACGCCATGCGCAAGCTCAGCACCTGCAGCGAGTCCACGCCGTAGCGGTATTGCAGCTTGGCCAGGATCGCCTTGGCCGAAAACAGGATCGCGCCGGCCGCGGCCAGGGCGATGCCGACGCGGCGGGTGGTGGCGACGGGTGCGGCGGCGGTGGAAGTGGCGGCGTTCATGGCGGGGACGGTTGGGGGAAGGCGCAGCCTAAGGCGGAAGCGGGCGACACGGCACAGTCAGTTGCCGCGTTCGCGCGCCGGTACAGATGCGATGCGGATTCGATGCCGATGCGATCGCGCGTCAGCCCTCGGCGCTCGCCGCATCCAGCGCCGCGATCTCGTCGGCCGCCAGGGTCAGCCGCGTCGCCGCGAGCAGTTCCTGCAACTGGGCCACGCTGGTCGCGCTCGCGATCGGCGCGGTGATCGACGGCCGCGCGATCAGCCAGGCCAGCGCGACCTGCGCCGGCGTCGCGCCCTGCGCGCCGGCGACTTCGTCGAGCGCGGCCAGGATGCGCAGGCCGCGCGCATCGAGGTACTTCTCGACCGCGCCGCCGCGCGCGCGGCTCTTGCCCAGGTCGGCGCGGCTGCGGTACTTGCCGGTCAGAAACCCGCTGGCCAGCGCGTAGTAATTGATCACCCCGACCCCGCGCTCGCGCACCAGCGGTTCCAGCTGCGCTTCGAACACGTCGCGGTCGTAAAGGTTGTAATGCGGCTGCAAGGTCTCGAAGCGCGGCAGCCCGTGCCGTTCGGCCACGTCGAGCGCCTGCGCCAGGCGCGCGGCGGAATAGTTGGACGCACCGATCGCGCGCACCTTGCCCTGTTCGATCAGCCGCGCGAATGCGCCCAGGGTGTCTTCCAGCGGCACGTTCGGGTCGTCCTCGTGGGCCTGGTACAGATCGATGACCTCGGTCCGCAGCCGGCGCAGCGAATCCTCGGCCGCGGCCTGGATATTGGCCGGCGACAGCCCCGGCCGCTGCGGCCATTTGGCGACCTTGGTCGCGATCACCACCCGCTCGCGGCGACCGCCGCCCTGGGCCAGCCAGCGCCCGATCAGGGTCTCCGACTCGCCGCCGCGGTTGCCCGGCACCCAGGCCGAGTACGCATCGGCGGTGTCGACCAGCGCAAAGCCGGCATCGACGAAGCCGTCGAGCAGGGCGAACGTGGTCGCTTCGTCGACGCTCCAGCCGAACACGTTGCCGCCGAACGCCAGCGGCGCGACACGCAGGGACGAACGTCCCAGGGGACGCAAGCTCATTGGGATTTCCTTAATGGACACGGCTGCATGATGCGCCGCCGCAAAAGCTGCGGACAGGCCGAATTTGCAACGCCGCGTTGCCGACTGCGGCAGCTTGTCGCAGCGGTGTGAACAATTCAGCTTTATGGGTGACCATCCCGCCTTTGCGTGAAGGTTTCTGTTAACTTTCCACACGATTTCCATGCAATTCATGTATGCGAAATCGGCGTGAAATCACGCTTCCCCAGGTGATCCAGGGATCTACAGGACGTATGAGCACACCCGCGACATCCACCGGCCGAATTCTTGTCGTGGACGACCAGGCCGCGAACCTGCGCGTGGTGACCGCGTTATTGTCCCGGCAGGGCTATGAAGTGGTCTCGGCCTCCACCGGCGACGAGGCGCTGCGGCTGTACGCCGAGTCCCCGCCGGACCTGATCTTGCTCGACGTGATGATGCCCGGCATGGACGGCTTCGAAGTCATGGCCGCGCTGCGCGCCGGCTCGCCGCTGCGCGTGCCGGTGGTGTTCGTGACCGCCGCCCACGACCGCGACCTGCTGCTGCGCGCGTTCGACGCCGGCGTGGTCGATTACGTCACCAAGCCGTTCCTGCCCGAGGAACTGCTCGCCCGGGTCAACGCCCACGTCGGCCTCAAGCTGACCCGCGACCGCCTCGAGCGGGTCGCGCGCGAACGCGAGGAACTGGTCAACCTGGTCGCGCACGACCTCAAGAACCCGTTGACCAGCGTGCTGTTCGCCAGCGACCTGCTGATCAACCACGGCTGCAAGCCCGAGCGCGTGCCGCGCTACCTGCAGATGATCCACGAGAGCGCCGACGACGCGCTCGGCTACATCCGCCACTACCTGGAAAGCCAGGCCGGCACGCGCGAGCGCGCCGAGCAGAACGGCCGCGCCGACCTGAGCGAAACCCTGGACTGGCTGGTGCGCCGCTACGAGATGCAACTCGACGCGCGCGGCATCCGGGTCGAGATTGCGCCGCCGCCCAGCGGCGCGGCGCAGGTCGCGATGGACCCGCGCGTGTTGCGCCAGGTCAGCGAAAACCTGGTCACCAACGCGATGAAGTACGCCCCCGGCAGCGACCTGCTGCTGGCCGCGCGCAACAGCGCGCCGGGCTTCTGGCAACTGATCGTCGCCGACCGCGGCCCGGGCATTCCGGCGGCGCGCCAACGCGAACTGTTCAAACCGTTCGTGCGCCTGCACGACGAGGAAGTCGACGACGGCCTGTCCAGCGGCCTGGGCCTGTCGCTGGCCAAGCAGATCGTGGTCAACGCCGGCGGCCAGCTGTGGTACGAATCGCGCAAGAGCGGCGGCTCGCGCTTCATCATCGAGTTGCCGGAAGCCAACGCCGAATAGGGTTGCGCTGTCGGTGCGCTCGTGATGGCTCGATCGCTTCGACCGGGTGCAGTTGGAAGACGTGGTGCGCGTCGTGGCGATATCGACGGCGGCACCATGCGGCACGATCGAACAGCCGGCGGATGCCGGCTTTTTCGTGTCGGATTTTCGCGCTGGTTGTTGAACCCGCGCGCGAGTGGAGTCACGCGGATGGCTGCTCCGCGGTCGCCGAAGCAAAACCTCCATCACCCACCGCGCCACCGACCCGAATGGGTTCCCCCCCTTTGCAAAAGGGGGACCAGGGGGGATTTGCTTTTGCGATCAGATCGCAGCGCACCCGACTAAGAGCAAATCCCCGCGCTACCGATCGTCCAGCAACGATTGCACGCCGGGCGCCGCCCTCCTTTTTCAAAGTGGGCAATCATCAACGCGCTCGAATGATGCAGAGCGGGCCATCCGGCAGTCTCCTCGAATCCACGCCTATGGGTTCCTCTTTCAAAGAGGAAGAGGCGCTTTGATAACCGTGGAGAGCCAGTTTCTGTCCTTCGGATTCATGCCGCATCACTTTTCGGTCCGCATGCGCGCGGCAGCCTGGACTCCAGCACCAAAAAAGGCCGACGCAATGCGTCGGCCTTGATTGATTTCGCGATGTGATCGGCTTGCGTACGATACGGAGCTACACAGCCCGCTGCACGCTCAATTCGGACTGCGACGCCATCCGCACCGAACCAATCACAACAATCGCCCCGAACTCACTCGTTCGGCGATTCTTCGCTCGCCTGACGCGTGGTGCGGCGACGCGAGGTCTGACCGTTGGCGCGACGCGCTTCGACGCGGCGGGCGCTGCCTTCGATCGGTTCCTCGGATTGCAGGCGCGCCTTGCGGCGGGCCGCGGCGTACCAAAGCAGGCCGGCACCGGCGACGGCCGCGACGGCGACCACCGGGTTGCGGCGGATGAAACCGCCGGCGGTGCGGGCGCCGGTCTTGAGCGCGCCGAACTTGGCGCCGGTTTCCAGCCATTGGCCGGCCTTGGGCGCGGCTTCCTTCAGATTGGCGCTGATCGCATGGACCAGTTCCAACGCGCGGTCGGGCAGGGATTCGAACTTGCTCATCGTGTCAGTCCTGGACGAGAAACGATGATCAGTGTCGGCCGATCACCGTTGAAATTTTGTGAGCGCTGCGGTTGGGGACCGGCTGTTGGCTGAATGTCCGGGGGCGGGAATCGGGAATGGGGAGTCGGGAATCGTAAAAGCGGCCGCGCGGCGCTCTGGCTCCTGCGATTCCCGATTCCCAATGTCTGGGCGGGAATCGGGAATGGAGAATCGGGAATCGTAAAAGCGGCCGCTCGGCGCTCTGGCTCCTGCGATTGCCGATTCCCAATGTCTGGGCGGGAATCGGGAATGGGGAGTCGGGAATCGTAAAAGCGGCTGCTCGGCGCTCTGGCTTCTACGATTCCCGACTCCCGATTCCCCATTCCCGGCTTCACGTGCCACGCGGCTTGGCCCGATGCGTCGCCGTCGCCGTCCACGGGTCGTCGGGCCAGGGATGGCGGGGATAGCGGCCTTTCATCTCTTTCCTGACTTCCAGATAGCCGCGCTCCCAGAAACCGCGCAGGTCCTGGGTGACCTGCAGCGGCCGGCCGGCCGGCGACAGCAGGTGCAAGGTCAGCGGCACGCGGCCGTCGGCGATGCGCGGGGTTTCGGCCAGGCCGAACAATTCCTGCAACTTGACCGCCAGCACCGGCGCGTCCGCGCCGATATGCGGGTCGTGGTGCTCGGCTTCGAAGCGGTAGTGGATCGCGCGCTCCTGTCCCGACGGCACCGCGATGCGCGTGGGCACCAGGGTGTCGAGTTTCTGCCGCCAGCTCCAGTCGGCGAGCGAGCGCAGCGCGTCGCCGAATGCGGCTTCGTCGAGCGCGTCGAGCCGGGTTTTGCCGCGCAGCGCGGGCTTGAGCCACGCGTCGAGCGTGGCCAGCAGACCTTCGTCGCTCAGGTCCGGCAGCGCGTGCTCGCCTTTCGCCAGCTCCGGCATCCACTCGCGCAGACAACGCACACGCGCGCGCCACTGGCGCAGGCTTTCGGTCCACGGCAATGCCTCCAGGCCGAGTTGGCGGACCGCGTCGACCAGCGCGTCGGCGTAGCGCGCCGGATCGGGTTTCGCCAGCGGCCGGCTGTCGAGCACGATGCGGTCGTAGCGGCGTTCGCGCACCGCCGCGATGCCGCGCGCGGCCGCGTCCCAGATCACCCGGTCTTCGCTGACGAAGCGCTGCGGGAATTCGCGTTGCAAGCGGGTTTCGTCGAGCGGCGCGGCGCGCAGGATGCGCGCATCGCGCGGGTCGTCGCGCAGTTCGCTGATCACCAGCCACGGTTCGCCGTACACCGCGCTGTCGTCGAACAGCTTGGCGCTGCGGCCGTTGGCGAGTTGGTAACGGTACGGATCACTGGGATGTTGATGAGCGATGCGATCGGGAAACGCATGCAGCAACAGATCGCCGAGCGCGTGCGCGGGCACGCTGGCGGGCGGTGCGATGTCGACACGCAGACGGCGGCGCCATTGCTTGGCCGCTTGATCGAGCGTCGCCAATGCCGAACGCGAGGCGTCGGCCGGCGCGCGCCCGCCGCGGAACGCGGCCAGCGCCTGCCAGCGCGCGGCCAGCGCATCGCCGCCGCTGCGCAGCGGGTCGCGCGCTTCGATCAGCGCGGCCAGATCGCAGGCCAGGGCTTTTTCGCGCGCATCGCTCGGCGCCAGCAGCATCGCCGCGAGCCGCGGATGGGTGCCGAGCGCGAGCATGCGCTTGCCGAACGCGGTGATGGTGGGCGCGGTGTGTTCGCTGCCTTCCAACGCGCCCAGCCGCAGCAGCAGTTCGCGCGCCGCGCCGAGTGCGCCGCTCGGCGGCGCGTCGACGAAACGCAGGCCGGCGTCGCCCCAGGCCGCGAGTTCCAGCATCAATCCGGCCAGTTCGACCTGGGCGATCTCGGGCCGGCGCTGCGGCTCCAGCCGCTGCGATTCGGGCCACAGCCGATACGCCCAGCCTTCGGCGACACGGCCGGCGCGGCCGGCGCGCTGATCGGCCGAGGCCTGCGCGATCGCGACCACGTCCAGGCGGGCGAAGCCGCTGTTGGGGTCGTAGCGCGGTTCGCGCGCGAGACCCGAATCGATCACCACGCGCACGCCGGGCAAGGTCACGCTGGATTCGGCGACGTTGGTCGCCAGCACCACCCGGCGGCGGCCGTCGGGATCGGGTTGCAGCACCCGGCTTTGTTGTTCGACCGGCAATTCGCCGTGCAGGCTCAGCACGTCGCTGCCGCGCAAGGCGTCGCTGCCGGCCAAGGCGGCGTCGGCGCGCGCGATCTCGCGCTGGCCCGGCAGGAACACCAGCAGGTCGCCGGGGTGCTGGGCCAGCGCGTGTTCGACCGCGCGCTTGAGCTGATGTTCGAGCTTCTCCTCGCGCCGCGCCGGGAAGTGGCTCAGGTTGACCGGGTAACTGCGTCCCGCGCTGCTCAGCCGCGGCGCGTCGAGAAACTGGGCCAGGCGTTCGCCGTCGAGGGTCGCCGACATCACCACGATGCGCAGGTCCTCGCGCAGCGAGGCCTGCACGTCCAGCGCCAGCGCCAGGCCGAGGTCGGCGGCCAGATGGCGTTCGTGGAATTCGTCGAACAGCAACGCGCCCACGCCTTCAAGGGTGGGATCGTCCTGGATCATCCGGGTCAGGATGCCTTCGGTGACGACCTCGATACGGGTGCGCGGGCCGATCTTGTTTTCGAAACGGATGCGATAGCCGACCGTGTCGCCGGCGGCCTCGCCGCGCTGACGCGCCATGAAGTGGGCGGCGGCGCGCGCGGCCACGCGGCGCGGTTCCAGCACGATGATCTTGCGGCCGTCCAGCCACGGCGCATCGAGCAGCGCCGGCGGCACCTGGGTGGTCTTGCCGGCGCCGGGCGGCGCTTCCAGCACCAGGCGCGGATGCGCGGCGAGGCTGTCGCGGATCTGCGGCAGCAGGGCGTCGATGGGGAATTGAGCGTGGGTCACGCGCGCAAGGATAGCCGCGCGGCGCGGTTGCGCGGGCCGTCGCCGCGCGGCGACGGCGCGTGCGGATCGGGTGCGGCGCTCGATTCGGACAGGTCGCGCGAGTGCGCCGGAAACTTCAATCGGCGCCGAAATCGCCGCAGCCGTACCACGCGCCGGCGCGGCCGCCGTTGGCGATCACCGCGTAGGGATGGCTCCGGCCGGCGCTGTCCCTGCACGGCGCGCCGGCCGCGGCGGGCGCGATCATCACGATCAGCTCGTCGTTGCGGTCGCCGGATTTAAGCGGCCCCTGCAAGGCGTACTGGCCGATCCTGGGCTTGGCGACCACGCTGAGCGGGCCGGACGACACACCCACGCGCGCCGGCGCGATCAGGTCGTAGTGCAAGGTGCCGGCCTTGTTCGCGCCGATCACCACGCCCCAACCGGCGTTGCCGCCGCGGAAGGTCTGCTTGGGGAAGTCGGCGGCGGCCGCGGGCAGAACCGTCGCGACCAGTCCCCCGGCCAGCATCAAGGCGAATCCGGCGGCCGACCACGGACAGGCGCTGCGCATGAGCTGCTCCATGACGGCGGGCGCGCCGTCTTCATGGCTGCAAACGCTGCGGGCTGCGCGCCGTGAAGGCCACTACGCAGGCTCTCGCGGCGGCAACGCATCGGCCCGCGCTTGGGCGCCCGCGCCGCAGCCACTAGACTGCGCGCTGTTCTTCGCCTCGCCTCACCCGCATGCAACTGATCGACATCGGCGCCAACCTCACCCACGACAGCTTCGATCCCGACCGCGACGCGGTGCTGCAGCGCGCCCGCGACGCCGGGGTCACGCGCATGGTGATCACCGGCGCCAGCCGCGAGCATTCGCCCAAGGCGCTGGCGCTGGCGCGGCAACACCCGGGCGAGCTGTTCGCGACCGCCGGCGTCCACCCGCACCACGCGACCGAGTACACCGCCGAGTGCGATGCGGAAATGCGTGAGCTGCTGGCGCACGAGCAAGTGGTCGCGGTCGGCGAATGCGGGCTGGACTATTTCCGCGACTTCTCGCCGCGGCCGGCGCAGCGGCGCGCGTTCGAAATGCAGTTGCACAACGCGGTCAATACCGGCAAGCCGCTGTTCCTGCACCAGCGCGACGCCCACGACGACTTCATGGCGATGATGAAGAACTTCGACGGCAAGCTCGGCGCGGCGGTGGTGCACTGCTTCACCGGCACGCGCAAGGAGTTGTTCGACTACCTCGACCAGGACTGGCACATCGGCATCACCGGCTGGCTGTGCGACGAACGCCGCGGCCTGCACCTGCGCGAACTGGTCAAGCACATTCCCGCCGCGCGGCTGATGATCGAGACCGACGCGCCGTACCTGCTGCCGCGCACGGTCAAGCCGGCGCCTTCGCACCGGCGCAACGAGCCGAAGTACCTGGCGCATATCGTCGAGGAACTCGCGCGCGATCGCGGCGAGAACGCGGCGGTCACCGCGGCGAACACCACCGCGACCGCCAACGCGTTTTTCCGCTTGCCGCCCACCTGAGCCGGCGCGGGCCGCGCGCCGAATCCGTCGGGGATGATCAGTCCAGCTTGATCAGTCCAGGGTGAAGTTGCCGCAGCCGTACCACAGCTTCGGCCAGGGCTTGTGCTTGCTGCCGGTCGCGGGTTTGGCCGGCGCCGGCACGACCATGATGGCGTAGGTGTACGGACCGTAGGCGCCGCCGATATCGCCCTTGTTGTCCTTGCAGGTCTCGCCGAGCTTGACCGGCGCGATTTTCACCGTCAGTTCGCTTTTCTCCACGCCGATTACGCCGAGCAGCTGGTATTGACCCTGCGGCGCCTTGACGTGTTTCAGCGGGCCGTCGAGCCGAGCGGCGGACTGAGGCACTTTCAGTTCGTAGACCACGGTCGTGCTCTGCGTGCTGAGCTTGATCTTCCAATCGGTATTGCCGCCGCGGAACGCCGGCGAGGGAAAGGTGATGGCCTGCGCGGACACGCAGGGCGCCGCGAACGCGGCGGCCAGGGCCAGGGCGGCGGCGAAGAGATTGCGCATGGGAGAGTCCTGAGAAGGGCAGCGGGGCCGCCGGTATCCCTATCAACGTGCGGTCCCGCTATCCGTGAAGCCGGGCCGGCAAGGATTGCATCGCGCGCAAAAACTTCAGCCCCTGTCCCGCAAGCAGGAAAGGGGCTGAAGTGTGCGTAAGCCGACAGGTTGCGTTTTATCGCTGGCGGCAACTCGCCGTTGCTCGCCCGATCAGTACTTCCATTCAAACGCCACGTTGTAGCGTCGGCCAAGCAGGTCGTAGGTGCCGATGCTGGCCGCCACGAACGGGAACGGCGGGTCCTTGTCGAACAGGTTGCTCACCGCCACCCGCACCAGCGCGTGGTCGTTGAAGCGATAGCGCATGCCGCCGTTGACCAGCCAGTAGCTGTCGACGCTGAGGATGTCGCGCGTCTCGGGCGTGTTGAGCACGTCGAACTGCGCGCGGCTGAGGTAGTTGGCCGACAGGTTCACGCCGAACTTGCCCTTTTCCCAGGCGCCGCTGAACTGGTACTGGCGCTTGGACGTGCCGATCTCGCCGACCGCCTGGTCCGGGCTGACGCCGGTGTTGTCGACGGTCAGGTCGACCGGGAAGTAGCCGGTCACGCCGAAGGCGAAGTTGCCCAGGCGCTCGGTCTTGAAGCGGTACGCCAGTTCGGCCGAGTAGGCCTCCATGTTGAGGTACTTGCCGTTGACGAAGCCGCTGACGAAGGTCGTCGCCTGGCCGGCCGTACCGGGCGCGCCGCCGGGTGCGTTGCGGGTGATCTTGCTGCAGAACGCGTTGGCGTTGGGGATGTTGCCGGCGTCGAAATCGGTCGCGTCGAAACAGGCGCGGGCGATTTCCGTCGCGGTCAGGTTGCTGATCACGTCGGTGATCTTGATGTTGTAGTAGTCGGCGGCGAAGGTCAGGCCTTCGAGGAACGACGGCGCCCAGGTGAAGCCGTAGGTGTAGGAGTCGGCCGACTCGTTCTTCAGGTTCGGGTTGCCGCCGGACACGCCCTGGATCGAGGCGCCGTTGGCGTTGGAGGTGAACGGGTTGCCCGGGCCGTAGCCGTAGTAATTCAGGAACGCCTGGCAGTTGGCGGTGCGCTGGGCCTGGCGCGCGCCGCCGGCGTTGATGAAGCGCGCATCGCAGGGGTCGCTGGTGACGAACTGGAACGAGGTCGCCTGCGGCAGGAACGCTTCGGTGATCGCCGGCGAACGCAGCGAGCGGGTGAAGTTGCCGCGGATTTCCAGGTCCTCGAACGGCTTCCACTGCAGGCCGTAGGTATAGGTGTCGAACTTGCCGTTGATGCTGTTGTCGACCTGGCGGTACTTGCCGACCACTTCGAGCTTCTTCAGCAGCGGCACGTTCGCCTCGGGATTGACCAGCGGCACGACGAACTCGCCGAACCATTCCCGGGTCGTGTACTCGCCCTGCAACGGAGTGATCGGCACCGAGCGGCCCAGGCCCTGGGTCAGGAACGTGCCCGGATCGAACAGGCCGCTTTCCTTGCGGTGTTCGTAGCCGACGTTGTACTGGATCGGGCCGCTCCACAGGTCGAACAGCGTGCTCGAAACATTGACGTTGAAGATCTTCTGTTCCTGCAGCGCCTGCGACGCGGTGCGGGTGGTGACGTAGTTGCGCGCGGCCGCGCTCGGGCGGCCCTCGCCGAACAGGTCGAGCGGGACGCAGTTGGGATCGGCGATCGGCGCGCCGCCGCCCGGGATCACCAGCCCGGCGATCGGCGTCGGCGAGCAGACCACCTGGCCCTGCGCGTTGCGGGTCACGTGCAGCGCGTTGATGAAGTTCTGCTGGACCAGCGAGGTGCCGTAGGCGCGGCCGTCGCTGCGGCCGTAGTTGGCCGAGGTTTCCCAGTAGAACGTGCGCTCGCCCAGATCGAAGTCGCCTTCCAGGCCGACCACGACGCGGCCGATTTCGCTGGTGCCGCTGCCGTTGTTGGTGACCAGGTCGCGCGAGGCGCGCGACAGGTTGAATGCCGCCACGCCCAGGCCCTGCAGGGTGGTGCGGGCCTGGTCGGTCAGCAGGGCGTAGTTGCTCGGGAAGCGGATCATCGCGCTCAGGCCGCCGAACAACGGGGCGTTGTAGACCCATTGGTCGACCAGTTCGGTGGATTCGGCCGAATAGAACGAGCCTTCCAGGAACACGTCGATGCGGTCGGTCAGGCCCCAGCGCGCGGTGGTGTTGAACGACATGCGCTTGAGGTCGGAGGTGATCTGGCCGGCCTCGACCAGGCTCAGGCCGTCGCCGCCGCTGGCGTCGGTCGGCGAGAACGGCGTGCCCTGGTTGTACGGCACCAGATGGCCGCTGCGGTCGAAGCCGAGCACCGTGTTGCCGCCGGGGCCGAAGCCGTTGGCGATCAGGTTGCCGGTGCCGGGCTTGAACGCGCCGGACGTCGGCGAGATCAGGCCGCCGAACGGCGTCGACCAGATGTGGCGGTTCTTGATCAGCACGCCGTTGGGAATGCCGTCGGTGGCGCCGGTGTTGAACGGGATGTTCGGGTTGTAGCGGCCGTCGTTGCCCGGGGTGCGGCCCGGGAACAGCGCCGCCATCTGGCTCGCGAGCGGGTTGGTGGTGTTGAAATAGCCGGCGGCGAAATAGCCACGCTCCTTCTGCAGCACGCCCTTGACGTCGTCGTAGCTCAGCGAGAAGGTCACGTTGCCGCGGCCCTCGTCGAAGCCGGCGCCGACCAGCGCCCAGAAGTTGTAGCGCTGGTTGTCGCCTTCGCCGGTGATGCCGTAGTTGGCGCCGAACTCGACGCCTTCGTAGTTCTTGCGCAGGATCACGTTGACCACACCGGCGATCGCATCGGAGCCGTAGGTCGGCGCGCCGCCGATGGCGACGTTTTCGATGCGTTCGACCATCGCGGTCGGGATCGCGTTGAGGTCGACCTGCACGCCCGGCGCGGCCGGTCCGAACAAGGTCGTCGGCGAACTCGACACGTAGCGGCGGCCGTTGACCAGCACCAGGGTGCGGTTGCTGCCCAGGCCGAACCGGTTGACGAAGTTGACGCCGGTGCCGAACCCGGACTGGTTGCCTTCCGGCGTGATGCCGGCGCCGAAGCCGGGAATCTCGTTGAGCGCATCGGCGACATTGGTCAGGCCGCGGTCGCTGATGTACTGCTTGGTCACCACGGTGGCCGGCTCGAGCGTGTCGAAACCGGCGCGGCGGATGCGCGAACCGGTCACGACCATGCGGTCCAGGTCGGTCGGGCTCTCGCTGGCCGCGCCGGCTTCGGGCTCGGCGGCGGCGGGCGCCTGTTGCGCGAACGCGGGCGTGGCGATCGCCACCAGGATGCCGAGCATGAGCGGCCGGCGACGCAGGCAGGCCTTGCCGAAATGTGTGCGATGCATGAGTTCTCCCCCGAGAAAGCCCGGCCGATCCGGCCAGGAAGGGGCATTAATAGAAGCTCGGACGGAGCTTGTGCAACTGGTAATTAAAATTCCATAAATTCATTATATAAATTACTGATTTTTATGGAAATAAATTCCCCAGTTTTTAGAGATATGCTCAATACGGGTAAGTATTTGCGCTAGTCTGGTCAAAATAACTAACTGAATATGTGTAAATCGATTACACATTTATTGTGATTAATGGCACTTTCTGCCTTGGCGCCGTGTTGGGCGGCGAACGACCTTGCACCGGTCGGGTCGAACCGGGCGCGACGATTGCGGCACCCGGTCGCGATTGCGCCACGCGATGCTCATTGCGGCTCGCCCGCGAACCGATGCGGCTCTATCCTCGCGGACCTGATCACCTCGCGCCGCCTCGCCGCGGGCGCATCGCCCCATCGCCCACCTGGATGACCGGATGTCCGACCTCGCCTCTCCCGTGCGTTCGCCCGCCCTGGTTCCGCTCGCGCTCGCCGCGAACCTGCTGGTGTTTTCGGCGGCTTTCGTCCTGATCGGCCTGCTGACCACGCCGGGCGCCTCGGCCGAGGTGTCCGGACTCGCGCAGGCGGTCGAATGGCTGTGTTCGATCGGCTTGCTGATCGGCTTCGTGCTGGCCCTGAGCTGCATGCTGAGCGATCGCCACGGCGTCCCGCGGCGGCCATGGGCGACGGTGCTGGCCGCGCTGGTGCTGATCTTCGGCCTCGGCGTGGGCTGGGCGATGCTGCAAGGCCAGGTGTTGAACGCCGTGCGTTCGCGCTACAGCGTGCAGCAACTGCTCGCCTGGACCGCCGCCATCGCCGCGCTCAAGGTCGTGGCGATCAACCTGATCGCCCTGCCGATCGCCTGG
This sequence comes from Lysobacter capsici, assembly GCF_018732085.1. NCBI lineage: Bacteria > Pseudomonadati > Pseudomonadota > Gammaproteobacteria > Lysobacterales > Lysobacteraceae > Lysobacter > Lysobacter capsici. The sequence goes on from NZ_CP076103.1 coordinate 6,290,889, forward strand.
CGCCTGGGCGGCCGCGGCACCACGCCGGTGCCGTGGCGCGGCTGGCATCGCCGGGTGATCGGCGCGCTGGTCGGCGGCTTCCTGTGCGCGGGCGCAGCGCTGCTGCTGCAGAACGTCGCCGCGGCCTACACCTCGCTCGGCCACGGCGAACAGCGCGTCGGCATGAGCGTGGTCGCGCTCGCCGTCGGGCTGATCCAGGGGTTGATGATCCTGGCGCTGCCGGTGCGGCATGGGTCCGGCGCGGTGCCGGCACTGCTGTGTGCGCTGCTGACGCCGCTGCTGATCGTGGCGGCCTCGCTGGCGCTGCTGGCGGTGAACTCCAACAGCTGGGGCATGCCCAGCCTGATCGCGGTGGTGCTGCTGATCCTGCTGCTGGCGCCGATCCTGTCGTGGCTGCTGCTGCGCTGGCTGCACGGGCGCAGGTATCGCGCGGATTGATCGGCGGCTATCGGCCGGGCCGAAACCGCAACGAAAACGGCCCGCGATGCGGGCCGTTTTCGTATTCGCCGTCGTTTGCCGACGGCCGCCTGGCGACACGCCGCCGGCTGGATCGGATCAGTACACCGCCAGGTCGCCGCAACCGCCGGTCAACGCGTCCATGCCGTCGACATGCACCTGCACGCTGTGCATGTGCTTGTTGTCGCCGTCGTCGATGCACTCGCCGGCCTTGATCTCGATCGTCATCGGCTTGGCGCCGTGCTTGGTGTCCAGCTCGCCGCTGAGCACGATCAGACTGCCGGGCGCGTCGGCCGGCTGGCCGTTGTAGCGCGCGCTGCCGCTGGCCTTCTCGCTGCCGCTGCCCCAGGTCAGGTCGACCTTGTGGTTCATCTCGCCGGTGGCGTGGATGTCGATGCCCCAGTGCTCGCCGAAGCCCTTGAACGCGGGCACCGGGCTGACCTTGCCGACCTGGTCGGCACCGATCTTGCCCATCGGCTGATCGGCCGCGGCGGCCGGATTGGGACCGGCCGCGGGCGCGGCCGTATCGGCCGTGGCGGCCTTGTTCGCGTCTACGGCCGGCGCCTCGGCGGCCGGCGGTTTGGAACAGGCGGCGAGAACGGCCACGGTGAGGATCGCGGCGAAGGGCATCAGGCGCATGGGCGTCCTTTAAGGCAGCAGTGAGTACACAGGAATGAGAAGTGAGTAAGACCCAGCGTGAAGCGAGCGCGAAGGCGCGAGAAACGAGTACGTGCCTTTACTCACGTCTCGCTCCTGTGAACTCACTCCTCGCTCAGCTCCTCAAGCCCACGCCGCGCTTGAGCAGCCACAGCGCCAGCGACGACAGCGCGACCACGAACGCGATCATCAGGCCGTAGGCCATCGGCAACGGCACGTCGCTGCTGCCGAGCAGGCCGTAGCGGAAGGCGTTGACCATGTAGAAGATCGGGTTGGCGTGGGTCGCCGCTTCGGCCCAGGTCGGCAGCAGCTTGACCGAATAGAACACGCCGCCCAGGTAGGTCAGCGGGGTCAGGATGAAGGTCGGCACGATCGCCACGTCGTCGAACTTCTTCGCGTACACCGCGTTGATGAAACCGGCCAGCGAGAAGATCGTCGCGCCGAGCAGCACGGTGGTGAAGGTCACCAGCGGGTGCGGGATGCGCACGGCGGTGAAGCACATCGCGATCATCAGCACGATCGCGCCGACCATCAGCCCGCGCAGCACGGCGCCGGCGACATAGCCCCACAGGATCACCCAGTTCGGCATCGGGCTGACCAGCAGTTCCTCGACGTGGCGGCCGAACTTGGCGCCGAAGAAGCTCGAGGAAATGTTGCCGTAGCTGTTCTGGATCACGCTCATCATCACCAGCCCGGGGACGATGAACTCCATGTAGGTGTAGCCGCCCATGTCGCCGATGCGCGAGCCGATCAGGCCGCCGAAGATCAGGAAGTACAGGGTCATGGTGATCGCCGGCGGCACCAGGGTCTGGCCCCAGATGCGCAGGATGCGCGCGACTTCGCGGCGCACGATCGTGCCCAGCGCGACCAGGTTGCGGCGCGCGGCGGTGGGCTCGACGGTGTTGGCCGGTTGCACCGGAAGGATCTGGCTCATGCGGCGCTCTCCGTCGATGCGGCGCTGGAATCGATGGGTTGGTTGATCATGCGCACGAACAGTTCCTCCAGCCGGTTCGACTTGGTCCGCATCGAACGCACGCGGATGCCGGCCTGGCCGAGCGCGGCGAAAATGCGGTTGAGGTCCATCGCGCGCGGCATGTCCACATCGAGGGTGTGATCGTCGCTGGCGAGCATGGTCACGCCTTCGATGCTCGGCAACGCGGCCGGCAGGGTGCCGTCGATGTCGAACAGGAAACCTTCCACGTCGAGCATCGCGAGCAGGGTTTTCATCGGCCCCTGCTGGACGATCCGGCCCTGGTCGATGATCGCCAGGTTGCGGCACAGGTGCTCGGCTTCTTCCAGGTAATGGGTGGTCAGGATGATGGTGGTGCCGGCGGCGTTGATCTCGCGCAGGGTCTTCCACATGCCGCGGCGGATTTCGATGTCCACGCCGGCGGTGGGTTCGTCGAGGATCAGCAGGCGCGGCCGGGTCATCATGGCGCGCGCGATCATCAGCCGCCGCTTCATGCCGCCCGACAGGGTGCGGCTCATCATCTGGGCCTTCTCCCACAGCTGCGCGCGCTTGAGTTCTTCCTCGGCGCGCTCCAGCGCGACCGCGCGCGGCACGCCGTAGAAGCCGGCGTAGTTGACCAGGATGTCGAGCGGCTTTTCGAACATGTTGAAGTTGAGTTCCTGCGGCACCAGCCCGATCAGGCGCATGGCCTGGTCGCGGTGGCGGATCAGGTCGGTGCCGAAGATCTCCACCGCGCCTTCGCTGAGGTTGACCAGCGAGCTGACGATGCCGATCAGGGTCGACTTGCCGGCGCCGTTGGGGCCGAGCAGGGCGAAGAAATCGCCTTCGACCACGTCCAGCGAGACGCCCTTGAGCGCCTGCACCTTGTTGTCGTAGGTCTTGCGCAGATCGCGCACGCGCAGGGCGGGCACGCGGGTGGAGGGAGCGGCGGCGGGCAAGCCGGCCGTGGCCGAACTGGGGCCCGTGGCGAGGGCCGTTGGCTGGGTCATTGCGGGGTGGTCTCGATCGCTGGCCGCGGGCCTCGCGGCGAATGGCTTAGTATAGGCGGCCCCGTGGCGGCACTCCGGCCACAGACTGTTGCGAAATCCCGCGTTGCGATGCCCGGCACGGGATCGCGCCCGGCGAGGCGGTCGACGGACACGCCCGGGCTTTGCACAGTCGGGCATTGCGCCACCGCCTTGCTCGGGATTCGCCCGGAATCCGGCGGTTCGAGCGCAGCCCAGCCGATCGCAACACCCGCGGGTCCGATCGCTCCCGCGGCCGGACCGCCCACCGAGAACGCATCGCACATGAAGCCGCACCGCCCATGAAGCAATTCCCGCTCAAGCTCGTTTCGCGCCGGATGCTGGCCCCCACGGTCGGCCATTACGTGTTCCTGCGCGACGACGGCGAGCCGCTGGACTACATCCCCGGCCAGTTCATCCAGGTCCACTTCCAGTACGCCGACGGCGCCTCGACCAAGCGCAGCTACTCGCTGGCGACCATCCACGACCACGCGCTGGGCGCGGGCGAGACGGTCGAGATCGCGGTCAGCTACGTGCCCGGCGGCGCGGCGACGGCGCTGTTTGAAGGCTTGAACGAAGGCGACCCGATCCTGGCCAGCGGCCCGTTCGGACGCTTCTGCCTGATGCCGGCCGACGCCAATCGCCGCTATCTGCTGATCGGCACCGGCACCGGCGTGACCCCGTACCGGGCGATGCTGCCGCAGCTGGAAACCCTGATCCGCGAACGCGGCATCGAGGTGGTGCTGCTGTTCGGCGCGCGCACCCCGGACGAGTTGCTGTACGGCGACGAGTTCCGCGCCTTCGCCGAGCGCGAACCGAAGTTCCGTTTCGTCCCGTGCTTCTCGCGCGAGCTACCGGCCGATCCGCACCCGGACGTGCGCCAGGGCTATGTGCAGCAGTTCCTGGCCGAATTCAGCCCGAACCCGGACGGCGACATCGCCTACCTGTGCGGCAACCCGAACATGGTCGACTCGTGCTTCGAGGCGCTCAAGGAGTACGGGTTGCCGGTGCCGCACATCCGGCGGGAGAAGTACGTTTCGTCGAAGTGAGCCGGCGACTGGCGAGCGGCGAGCGGCGGGCGGCGGGTGGGTGCGCCGTCGTCGCCGTCGGATCCGATCGCGGTGGTTTGAAGATTCGCGGTCGCGGCTTGCGCCGCTCCTACAGGGAGCGTTGCGCGAGTTCGGCCCGCCCCTGTAGGAGCGGCGCGAGCCGCGACCGCGTGACATCCCGTGGCAGCGCAAATCCGCCGCAGCGGCGAGCGCCGCACTAACCACGGCGGTTTCCAGCCAACGCCAGGAGCGCTGCGCAAGTCCGGCCTGCCCCCTGTGGGAGCGGCGCGAGCCGCGACCGCGTGACATCCCGTGGCGGCGCAAATCCGCCGCAGCGGCGAGCGCCGCACCAACCACGGCGGTTTCCAGCCAACACCAGGAGCGCCGCGCAAGTCCGGCCTGCCCCCTGTAGGAGCGGCGTAAGCCGCGACCGCGTGACATCCCGTGGCGACGCAAGCCTGTCGCCAGCCACGAAGGCCGGACGGGTCGCGGCGGTTTTCGTCGGTGGATGAAGCGACGCATGCGGCCGATGGCGAAAGCGGCCACGGTTGGCCGGGCGTCGGGTTGGGGCGTCGGGCTTTATCTTCTTCCTCTTCGAGTGGTCACATCCTCCGCGTCGCTCCCGTCTGTCATTCTTGAAGGCGCACCCGCCTTGGCGATGAGACACCGACCATGCACCGATTCGGAACTGGACACCGGCCGCGCTACGCGGCCGTGGGATTGGCCGCGACGCTCGCGGCACTGGCCTTGAGCGGTTGCGGCCGCGACACCCCGCCCACGCCTGCCGCGGGCGCAACGAACAAGGGCGAGAGCACCGCCGCGATCAAGCGCCGTTACGGCCGGATCGTGTTCGATCCTTGCACCCTGTCGTCGCCGCAGGCGGCCGGCACCATCGCCGCGCAGTGCGCGCAGTTCGAGGTGCCGCAGAACGCGGCCGAACCCGGCGGCAAAAAGCTCAAGCTCAACATGGCCTGGCTGCCGGCCACCGACGAAGCCGGGGTCGCGCCCGATCCGGTGTTCTTCCTCGCCGGCGGTCCCGGCCAGGCCGCGACCTCGTCGTGGCCGCTGATCGACGGCGCGTTCCGCGAAGTGCGCAAGCACCGGCATATCGTGCTGATCGACCAGCGCGGCACCGGCCGCTCGGCGCCGCTGCTGTGCCGCGGCGCCGCCGGCGTGTCCGAGGACGCATCGGCCGCGCCGTCCGATCCGCAGGCCGCGAACGACGCGATGCTGCGCGCGGTCGAGCGCTGCGCGAAGGAACTCACCGTCGATGCGAGCCACTTCACCACCACCGACGCCATCGCCGATCTCGACGCGGTGCGCGCGGCGATCGGCGCCGACAAGATCGATCTGGTCGGCGTGTCCTACGGCACCCGCGTGGCCCAGCAGTACGCCGGCCGCTACCCGCAGCACACCCGCGCGGTCGTGCTCGACGGCGTGGTGCCCAACGAACTGGTGCTCGGCAGCGAGCATGCGCAAAACCTCGACAGCGCCCTGGCCCAGCAATTCAAGCTGTGCCAGCAGACCCCGGCCTGCCGCAGCCGCTTCGGCAGCGAGCCGCGCGAGCAGCTGCGCCAGCTGATGGCGCGGCTGCAGGCCGAACCGGTCGAAGTCGACTACCGCGATCCGAACACCGGCGAGCAGAAGCGCGAGCGCGTCACCGCCGGCCACGTCGCGACGCTGACCCGGATGTTCTCGTACGCGCCCGAAGCGGCCTCGCTGTTGCCGCTGATGCTCAACGAAGCCGACCAGGGCCGCTTCGGGCCGCTGATGTCGCTGTCGACCATGATCGGCAGCCAGCTCGACGAAGACCTCAACTACGGCATGCAGCTGTCGGTGATCTGCGCCGAGGACGCCGACCTGTTCAAGCCCAACCCGGCCGACGCCGGCACCGTGCTCGGCGACGACATGCAGACCACGCTGGCGGCGCAATGCAAGGTCTGGCCGACCGGCCAGCGGCCGAAGGATTTCCACGCACCGTTCAAGTCCGACCGCCCGGTGCTGCTGCTGTCGGGCGAACTCGATCCGGTTACCCCGCCGCGCTACGGCGAACAGGTGCTCAAGCACCTGCCCAACGGCCGCCACCTGGTGCTGCGCGGCCAGGGCCACGGCGCGCTGCGGATCGGCTGCACGCCCAAGCTGCTGGGCCAGTTCATCGAAACCGCCGACGCCAAGAACCTGCAGGCGCGCTGCCTGGATTCGCTGGGCTACGTGCCGCCGTTCGTTTCGTTCAATGGGTGGGAGCCGTAAGAGCCGGGAGTCGGGAATGGGGAATCGGGAATCGCAAGGCTCCCTCCCCGCTCCGACGCACCGCTTTCACGATTCCCTATTCCCGATTCCCCATTCCCGGACTCCCATGATCACCGCCCACGACCTGCATAAAGCCTTCAAGACCAAGACCGGCACGGTCAACGCCGTGCAAGGCGTCGATTTCGAAGCGCGCGACGGCCAGATCACCGGCCTGCTCGGGCCCAACGGCGCCGGCAAGACCACCACCTTGCGCATGCTCTACACGCTGATGCAGCCCGACCGCGGCGAAGTGCGCGTGGACGGCGTCGACGCGCGCAAGGACCCGGCCGCGGTGCGCCGCGCGCTGGGCGTGCTGCCCGACGCGCGCGGCGTGTACAAGCGCCTGACCGCGCGCGAGAACATCGCCTACTTCGGCGAACTGCACGGCATGAGCCGCGCCCAGATCGAGCAGCGCACCCGCACCCTGGCGCAGGCGCTGGACATGGGCGACATCCTCGACCGCCAGACCGAAGGCTTCTCGCAAGGCCAGCGCACCAAGACCGCGATCGCGCGCGCGCTGGTCCACGACCCGCGCAACGTGATCCTCGACGAACCCACCAACGGCCTGGACGTGATGACCACGCGCGCGATGCGCGGGTTCCTGCGCGGGCTGCGCGAAGAAGGACGCTGCGTGATTTTCTCCAGCCACATCATGCAAGAGGTCGCCGCGCTGTGCGACCGCATCGTGATCATCGCCAAGGGCCAGGTCGTGGCCGCCGGCACCGCCGACGAACTGCGCGCGCAGACCGGCGAAGACAATCTGGAAGACGCCTTCGTCAAGGCGATCGGCAGCGACGAGGGCCTGCACGCATGAAGACCGGTTCGTTTTCCGCCATGTGGGCGGTGATCCGCAAGGAACTGCGCGACATCTCGCGCGATCGCCGCACCCTGGCCATCGCCCTGCTGCTCGGCCCGTTGCTGTATCCGTTGCTGATGCTCGGCATGGGCGCGCTGGCCGAGAACCGCGCGCGCACCCAGCTCGACACCGAACTGCGGGTGCCGGTGCGCGGCGCCGAACACGCGCCGAACCTGATCAAGTTCCTCGCCACCCAGAACATCGTCGCGATCCCCGCGCCGGCCGATCTGGACGCGGCGATCCAGCAGCAGGACTTCGACGTCGGCCTGATCATCGCCGCCGACTACGCCAAGCACTGGAAGGAAGGCCAGCCGGCGCTGGTCGAGATCGTCCAGGACAGCACCCGCCGCGACGCCGAGATCCCGAGCCGGCGCGTGCGCGCGGCGCTGGAGGGCTACAGCCGCCAGGTCGGTGTGTTGCGTCTGTTCGCGCGCGGCATCGCCGCCAACGTCGCCCAGCCGGTCAACGTCGGCGACCGCGACGTGGCCACGCCCGAAGCCAAGCGCGGCCTGGTGCTGTCGGCCTTGCTGCCGTACCTGCTGATCATGACCTCGTTCATCGGCGGCGCGTACCTGATCATCGACGCCACCGCCGGCGAGCGCGAACGCCAGTCGCTGGAGCCGCTGCTGGCCACGCCGGCGCCGCGCGGCGCGATCGTCAGCGGCAAGATCGCCGCGGCCTGCATCCTCGGGTTGATCTCGCTGCTGCTGACCTTGTTCGCGTTCAAGCTCAGCGCGCAGATGAGCAGCGGCATCGGCCAGATGCTCAACGTCAGCTTCGCGGCGATCGGCAAGATGCTGCTGATCCTGCTGCCGATGTCGTTCATCGGCACCGCGCTGCTGACCTACCTGTCGGCCGCGGCCAAGAGCCTGAAGGAAGCGCAAAGCCACATCACCTGGCTGATGCTGATGCCGCTGATCCCGACCTTCGTGCTGATGGTCAATCCGCTCAAGACCCAGCTGTGGCAGTTCACCGTACCGTTCCTGTCGCAGAACCAGCTGCTGCTGAAAGTGATCCGCGGCGAAGCGATCTCGGGGCAGATCTGGGCGGTGTATCTGGCGACCGCGTTCGCGTTGGCGGCGCTGTTGTGGTTCGCGGCGGTGCGGCGGTATCACAACGAGAAGCTGGCGATTGCGGGGTGATGGGTTGGGGGGCTGGAGCTGGAGCGAAAGCAAAAGCAAATCCCCCCTGCCCCCCTTTTTCAAAGGGGGGAAAGCACGGCATGGCATGACGCGACGCGGCACGGCGTGGCGTGGCGTGGCGTGGCGTGGCAGGCACGGCACGGCACGGCACGGCACGGCACGATAGAGCGTGGCATTGAGTCGCTCGGCTCGGAACGACACGACGCGCATGCTTTCATCGGCGCGCGTGAATCGGTGCCCCCTTTGAAAAAGGGGGCAAGCGCTCGCGAACATTGGAAGCCGAGCCATCGATCGGTGCGCGGGGGATTTGCTTTGGCGACGCGGCCGCGATTCACGGCGGCGCATCGGTTTCGCGACGCGATGCCGGTGATTGCAGGCTGACCCTGGCTCGGCCCGGCGACCGAGCCGCCGCTGCCGGGCGCCCACGCACGAATGCGCGATGCAGCCGCGGCGCGCTCAATCGTCGACGAACACGAACGCCCGCTGCAGCAATCGCGAAAACGATTCGGCGATGAAGTACACGTTCTGGTACTTCGCTTCCGCCGGCATCGCCTTGCCGGTCTGCTGACGGTAGTCGCTTTCGTCCCATTCGTTCTCGTGGTCCCACCAGTAGAACCCCGGCCTGCGCTCGCGCGCGTCGATCAGGCAGACCAGATTGCCGGCGCCATCGGTGGCGACCGGCAGACTGCGATCGGGCAGGCGCCCCTCGTAGTTGCGCAACGCCCAGTCGAAACCCAGGTGGGCCGGCAGACGCTCGTCGGCGCCGAAGAAGGTCGCGACGATCGAACCGGCGAAGGTCGGATTCGCGAGCCCCGTGTCCGCCGCGTGCAGGTACTCGGGGCGGTCGCGCAGCGGCTCGCTGGCCACTTCTTCCTTGAAGTCCAGCCCGCCGCCCAGGCGGGCGAGGAAATCGCGATAGTCCTCGGGCAGTTCGAAACCGATCCGGCGTTCGAGTTGCCGGATCGCGAACGGGTCGAGCGGCGCGAAGGCATCGGCCGTCGCCCGGGTCACACCGCCGAGCCGCTGTAGTTCGTCTCGGTAATTCATCGTCTCTCCATGGCGAGGCGAGGGCCTGGACGCGACGCGCGATCGCGTGGTCTGGTCCAGGCCGGCGACGTGACCGTGCTGATCCGCATCCCAGGGCGAGGCGCGCCGCGCATGATCGGCGCCGCCCGTGGCCGGCACGGTACGGCAGCGCGCGACCGCTTCGGCGGGCTCGCCGGCCCGCTCGCCGCGCGAGTCCGGGCGCGAACGAAAAAGCCCGGCTCGCGCCGGGCTTCTTCGTTTCCTTCGATCACCCGATCAACCCGATCAACCGCCTGGATTGAAGCCGATCGTGCGACGCGTGGTGACCGGCGCCGGGACCGGCTGGAAGCGCCACTTGCGTACCGCGTTGACCGCTTCGCGATCGAACACGCGGGCCGGGTTCGAGCGCACCACGCGGGCCGCGGTGACCGAGCCGTCGGTGCCGACGGTGAACTCCACCTGGACCTCGCCCGAGGTGCCGGCGCGCAGGGCTTCGGGCGGATAACGCGGGGCCGGCGTGGACACCGCGCGCAGATCGCTCGGCGCGGTCGCGGCGGCGGCCGGCGCGGGCGCCGGGGCGGGCCGTTCCGGTGCGCGCTGCTCGGTGGCGCGTTGTTCGGCGGCCCGTTGCTCGGCCGCGCGTTGTTCGGCCGCGCGCTGGGTCGCGGCCTGACGGTCGGCGGCCTGCTGGGTCGCCAACTGCTGCGCGGCCTGCTGCTGCTGCGCGGCCTGCTGGGCCAGTCGCTGCTTCTCCAGCTCGACCTGCTTCTTGGCCTGATCCTCGGCGGTGAGCTTCTCCTGCTCGGCGCGCTTGGCCACCGCGTCCTGCTGGGCGGCGATCGAGGCCTTCAACCGGGCCAGGGCCGGGTGCTGGGCGTCGGCGCGTTCGATCAGCGCGGCCAGGCGCTGGGCTTCGGCAAAGTCCTCGCGGCCCACGCTCTGCTCGGTCGCGATGACCGTCATCGGCAGCAGGTCGGTCAGCGCGCTGGAGGCCACGGCGTCGGCCGGGGCTTTTTCGCGCAGGGCTAGGTAGTACTCGACGGCGTTGTCCTCGGCCGGCGCGTACAGACGGTTTTCCACATACGCCTTGCGCGCCGCTTCGCGCAGCTGATCGACCGTCAGCGACGAGACCTTGGCCGACACCGCGGTCTGCGCGGTCGGTGCCGGGGCACCGGCGGCCGGCGCGGGCGCCGCATCCGTGGGCGCGGCGGCCTGTTCTTTCTTGCCGCAGGCGGCGAGCACGAATCCGAGCGCGAACACCGCGGACACCTGCTTTACAACGGACAGCCGGCTGCTACGCCGATTATGAATAGCGACGATCATTTGTTTAAAGCTCCCCTGAAATACGCGAGACCCGTCCGATACGGGGCCGGGCGCACGTCCGATAGGACGCGCTAGCGGGCCGCGTTTGTCAAGCGTTCAGGTAGTGGTGGGCTACGGGATAGGCGTCAGAGACCGAGTGTGCCACCCATCGCGGCCGCTACCGATACCGGGTGTGTCGGTTTGCGCGGGCAGTCGCGATCGCGTCCACAGTTTTCGCCGGGTCGGCGACAGGCGGCGCGGGCGATGTCGCAGCGGTGAAACATCGCTGCGGGGCGGGTGCCGCCGGGCGCAAGCCAAGGTGGCTGACAACGCGCGGCACGGCACGACTCGGGCGCACCTCGCCGCCGCGCCGCGTCGGTTCGCCCAGACGCGCGCCGGCGACCGTACCCGGGCCTGCTTGCCGCCGCCCATCGTGTTCTAGAATCCCCGCACCACAGGCAGGGAGCGGGACATGAGCATTCTGGGTTTCATCAAGGGCGAGTTGCTGGAAATCATCGAATGGACCGATGACTCGCGCGACACCCTCTCGTTCCGCTACCCGGACGACGACAAGGAAATCAAGAACGGCGCCCAGCTGATCGTGCGCGAGTCGCAGCAGGTCCAGTTCGTCGCCGCCGGCCAGTACGCCGACCTGTTCAACCCCGGCAAGCACACCCTCAAGACCGAAAACATCCCGATCCTGTCGACGATCCTGGGCTGGAAGTACGGCTTCAACTCGCCGTTCAAGTGCGACGTCTACTTCCTCAACACGCGCCTGTTCACCGGCAACAAGTGGGGCACCTCCAACCCGGTGATGATGCGCGACGCCGACTTCGGCATCGTCCGCCTGCGCGCGTTCGGCACCTACGATTTCCGCATCGTCGACGCGGCCAGGTTCCTCAAGGAAGTGGCCGGCACCGACCAGAATTTCCGCCTCGACGAATTCGCCGACACCATGCGTTCGCGCATCGTCAGCGTGTTCACCGACGCGCTCGCCACCGCCAAGGTGCCGGCGCTGGACGTGGCCTCGCGCTACGGCGAACTCGGCGACGCGCTGCTGCCGATCATCAACCCGGCGATGACGTCCAAGTACGGCATCGAGATCACCGGCTTCGTGCTGGAGAACGTGTCGGTGCCGCCGGAAGTCGAGAAGGCGATCGACGCGCGTTCGAGCATGGGCGCGGTCGGCAACCTCAACGACTACGTCAAGTTCCAGATGGGCACCTCGATGGCCAACGGCAGCGACGGCGGCGCGGCCGGCGGCGCGGCGCAGATGGCGATCGGCTTCGGCATGGCCCAGGAAATGATGCGCAGCATGCAGAACCCGGCCCCGCAGGCCGCGACCGGCGCGGTGCCGCCGCCGTTGCCGGGCGCCGCCGCCGGTGGGCTGGAGGTGCTCACGCCCGAGCAGGCCGCCGCCGCGCTCGGCGTGTCGGTCGAGGACGTCGAGGCCGCGATCGCCTCGGGCGACCTGAAGGCGCGCAAGATCGGCAACGCCACCCGCATCGCCAAGGCCGCGCTCGAAGAATTCCTGCGCGGCTGATGAACAACGCGACCGTCGGAAAGCACCCCTGCCCGGAATGCGGCGGGGATCTGCAATGGAATGCGGCGAAGCAATCGCTGGCCTGCCCCTACTGCGGCACCGTGGTGCCGCTGGAACAGGCTGCGTCCGCGCCGGGCGACGGCAGCGCCGCAGTGGTCGAGCACGACCTGCTCGAAGCGCTCAAGCGCATGCAGGAACCGGCCGGCGGTCCGCCGCCGCTGCCGCCGCCTCCACTGTCCGCGTCCGCAACGGCCGGCAGCGCTTCGGGGTCGCAGGACCCCGAGCTCGCCGCCATCCACGCGGCGGTCGAACAATTGGCGAACACGCCCGGCAACGGGCCGCGCACGGCGAGCCGCTGGAGCGTGCAGGCCGGCGACACCCGCCTGCAGGGCTCGCAGAACGGCGGCGTGTTCGACCTGCTGCAAAGCATGGCCAACACCCCGCCCGACCAGCGCGGCTACGGCGCGCAGCGGCGCGAAGTGCAGTGCCGCAGTTGCCACGCGATCTCGGTGTTCGTCGACGGCAAGGTCGCCGACCGCTGCGAATTCTGCGGCTCGCCGTCGATCATCGAGCACGAATCGCTCGGCGATGCGATCACCCCGCAGAGCGTGCTGCCGTTCAAGATCAGCGACGGCCAGGTGCGCGACTCGATCCGCGCCTGGTACGGCACGCGCTGGTTCGCGCCGAACCGGCTCAAGACCGCGGCGCTGACCGACACGCTCAAGGGCATCTACCTGCCGTACTGGACCTTCGACGCGCAGGTCTCGGCGAACTGGACGGCCGAGGCCGGCTATCACTACTACGAGACCGAGAGCTACACCGAGAACGGCCAACGCAAGACCCGGCAGGTGCAGCGCACGCGCTGGGAAGACGCCTCGGGTTCGCTGCGGCATTTCTTCGACGACGACCTGGTGCCGGGCACGGTCGGCGTGCATCAAGATTTATTGCAGCAGATCGGCTCGTTCCCGACCACCACCGACCTCAAGCCGTACTCGCCCGAGTTCGTGCGCGGCTGGCTGGTCGAGCGCTACCAGGTCGACCTGCGCCGCGCCGCGCAGCAAAGCGAAGCGTCGATGCAGGAGCAGACGCGTTCGTTGTGTTCGGCGCAGGTGCCCGGCGATACGCAGCGCAACCTGCAGGTCGATGCGACGTTCCGCGGCCGCACCTTCAAGCACATCCTGGTGCCGGTGTGGTTGGTCAGCTACACCTATGGGTCGCGCAGTTTTCAGGTGTTGGCGAACGGCTACACGGGGCAGATCGCGGGTGAGCGGCCGTATAGCTGGGTGAAGATTTTCTTCGCGGTGGTGGCGGCGTTGATTGCGTTGGTGGTGATTTTTGGGGTGTTGGGGCGCTGATGGGTGGGTGGGCGCGGTGGGCGCACCTGCGTTGGTTTCAGCGTGCAGTGACCAGGGTGATGGGCGCGGCGCCGGTCTTCGATCGCCTGTGGATATCGAACTCCGTCGCCGCTTGGGCCGCCCCCTGTAGGAGCGGCGCAAGCCGCGACCGCGCCATCGCGCCGACTTCGCAACTTTCGTCATAGCTGCGTTCCCGCGGTCGCGGCTTGCGCCGCTCCTACAGGTAGGCCATGCGGCTTTCGCCTGAAGTCGCGCAGTTCATCCAGCGCTGCGAGGCGACTCACTCGCGAGAACAACAGCACACCCGGAGGGCGGCGCACAGGGATGTGCGCCGTGCGCCACCGAGACAGGATGTCTCGTGTGGCGCATGCCTGCGCCTGCTCCGCACGCGCGGGCTCTTGATTCAAGAAAAAAGCGTTTTTCTTTGGTTACCTTTCTTTTGTCGCTTTTGACAAAAGAAAGTGACCCGCCGCTTTAGTGGCGGAAGCTTTTGATCCTGCTTGCAGCTCCTGAGGCTTCAAAGCTTTGAAGCTGTAGAGCCTTTGAAGCCAAAGGCAAGATCAACAGCTTTCGTCCGCAAGCGGCCGAGTTACTTTCTTTTGTCAAAAGCGACAAAAGAAAGGTAACCAAAGAAAAACGCTTTTCTTTGAATCAAGTGCCCGCAAGTGCGGAGCTTGCGCAGGCACGCGCCACACGGGACATCCATGTCCCGGTGGCGCGCGGCGCGCATCCATGCGCGCCGCCCTCCGGGTGTGCTTTTGCTAACGCGAGTTACAAGCCTCGCAGTGCTGGAGGTACAGCTCGATATGCGGCGCAAGCCAAAGCGAAGCGAGCGACAGCGACAGCGACAGCGACAGCGACAGCGACAGCGACAGCGACAGCGACAGCGACAGCGACAGCGACAGCGACAGCGACAGCGACAGCGACAGCGACAATTTCAGATTGCATCAGCCACCGAAACCTGGATTTCCGGACGGCCAGCAAACCTGGAAGAGTTATCCCCAAGCCGGGCCGTTGAGCCGCCATAGGCGTTGACCACGACGCCTGCCACCCGGCGGCTGCGCTCAACCAAGATCAATTCTTGATTGAAGATCAAGAGTAATTCGCCGAAAACCCCATTTTTCGGCAAAGGCCATCCGCCGACACTGCGCATCCCCATCCACCGGATGCCCGCCATGCCCCTCGCCCTCCTGGCCCTGACCCTCGGCGCCTTCGCCATCGGCACCACCGAGTTCGTCATCGTCGGCCTGATCCCCACCATCGCCGCCGACCTCGGCGTCGACCTGCCCTCGGCCGGCCTGCTGGTCAGCCTGTACGCGCTCGGCGTCGCCATCGGCGCGCCGCTGCTGACCGCGCTGACCGGGCGGGTGCCGCGCAAGACCCTGCTGGTCGGGCTGATGGCGCTGTTCACCGTCGGCAACCTCGTTGCCTGGCTCGCGCCGGGGTACGCCACCTTGATCGTCGCGCGCATCCTCACCGGCCTCGCCCACGGCGTGTTCTTCTCGGTCGGCTCGATCATCGCCACCAGCCTGGTGCCGAAGGACAAGGCCGCCAGCGCCATCGCGACCATGTTCAGCGGCATGACCGCCGCCTTCGTCACCGGCATTCCGATGGGCACCTTCATCGGCCAGCACTTCGGTTGGCGCACCACGTTCCTCGTGGTCGCCGCGTTCGGCCTGATCGCGATGCTCGGCAGCGCGTTGTTCGTGCCGAAGAAGATCGCCCACACCGCGCCGGCGCCGCTGCTCAAGCAGGCCGCGGTGCTGCTGCAACCGCGCTTGCTGCTGGTCTATGCGATGACCGCGGTCGGTTACGGCGGTTCGTTGATCGCCTTCACCTACCTCGCGCCGATCCTGCAGGACATCGCCGGGTTCAGTCCGAACATGGTCAGCCTGGTGTTGCTCGCCTACGGCGTATCGGTCGCGTTCGGCAACGTCTGGGGCGGCAAGCTCGCCGACCGGCACGGCCCGATCAAGGCCTTGAAGACGATCTTCCTGCTGCTGGCCGCGGTGTTGTTCGTGCTGAGCTTCACCGCGCACAACCCGTGGTTGGTGGTACTCACTGCGCTGGCCTGGGGCGCGGTCGCGTTCGGCAACGTGCCGGGCCTGCAGGTGTACGTGGTCAAGCAGGCCGAGCACTACTCGCCGCAGGCGGTCGACGTCGCCGCCGGTTTCAACATCGCCGCGTTCAATCTCGGCGTCGCCGGCGGCTCCTGGGCCGGTGGCCTCGTCGTCACTCACCTCGGCCTGGGCCATACGCCGTGGGTCGGCGCGCTGGTGGTGCTCGGCGCGTTCGGCCTGACCGCGCTGAGCGGCTGGCTCGACCGTCGCGATGGTCTGCCTGATCGCGCCAGCGGCGCCATCGCTGTCGCGCATTGATTCTTTTTTCTGACACTTGAGGATTTCTCCATGAACCTTCCCGCCTTCGGCCTCGGCACCTTTCGTCTCAAGGACCAGGTCGTCATCGACTCGGTGCGCAACGGCCTGGAACTGGGCTATCGCGTCATCGACACCGCGCAGATCTACGGCAACGAAGCGCAGGTCGGTCAGGCCATCGCCGACAGCGGCGTGGCCCGCGACGAACTTTTCATCACCACCAAGATCTGGGTCGACAACCTGTCCAAGGACGCGCTGATCCCCAGCCTGCGCGAAAGCCTGGACAAGCTGCGCACCGATCGCGTCGACCTGACCTTGATCCATTGGCCGTCGCCGGGCGACGCGGTGTCGGTGGATGAATTCATGACCGCGCTCGCGCAAGCCAAGGCGCAAGGGCTGACCCGCGCGATCGGCGTGTCGAACTTCAACATCGACCTGATGCAGCGCGCGATCGATGTTGTCGGCGCCGATGCGATCGCCACCAATCAAGTCGAACTGCATCCCTACCTGCAGAACCGCAAGCTCGCGCAGTTCGCCCAGAGCCAAGGCATCGGGCTGACTTCGTACATGACCCTGGCCTACGGCAAGGTGCTCGGCGATCCGGTCATCGTCGAGATCGCGCGCAAGCACGACGCGACGCCGGCGCAGGTCTCGCTGGCCTGGGCGATGCAGCTGGGCTACGCGGTGATCCCGTCTTCGACCAGGCGCGAGAATCTGGCGAGCAACCTGCTCGCGACCTCGCTGCGCCTGAGCGACGACGACATGGCGCGCATCGCCACGCTTGATCGTGGCGAGCGCTTGACCGATCCCGATCGCCTTGCGCCTGCGTGGGATTGATCGCGGCGTGATCCTTCCGGCTACGAACGCGGCTGTCCGAAACTCCGCGGTCGCGGCTCGCGCCGCTCCTACAGGTAGCCCATGTAGGAGCGAGGCAAGTCGCGACCGCGAATCATCGCCAACGTCGCCACCGACCTACCGCAAGCGAACCCCTCCAACGATTCTTGCCTCCACGGAAAAGATCGTTTGCTCCACACCCGATTTTTCCGCCACATCCACAGCCCTACACTTCCCCCCCCGAACCACCGAGACCCGCCATGCTGTTCACCTCCCACCGCCTGGGCGACTTCGACACCCGCAACCGCATCGTCATGCCGCCGATGACCCGCTCGCGCGCCGGCCGTGGCGATGTCGCCACCGAGCTGATGGCGCAGTACTACGCGCAACGCGCCGGCGCCGGCCTGATCGTCAGCGAAGGCACCCAGATCAGCCGCCAGGGCCAGGGTTATGCGTGGACGCCCGGCATCTACACCGCCGAGCAGATCGCCGGCTGGCGCAAGGTCACCGACGCGGTCCACGCGCAGGGCGGCCGCATGTTCGCCCAGCTGTGGCATGTCGGCCGCGTCTCGCACGTGGCCTTGCAGGAAGGCGGCGCCGCGCCGGTGTCGTCGTCGCCGCTGACCGCGATCGGGGTGAAAGTGTTCGTCGATGTCGAAGGCCGCGGGCCGGAAGCCGGCGTCGGCGAAATGGTCCAGCACTCCGCGCCGCGCGCGCTCACGATCGAGGAAATCGCCGGCATCGTCGCCGACTTCGCCCAGGCCGCGCACAACGCGTTGGAGGCCGGTTTCGACGGGGTCGAACTGCACGGCGCCAACGGCTATCTGATCAACCAGTTCATCGACTCGCAGGCCAACACGCGCAGCGACGAATACGGCGGCTCGTTGCCCAACCGCCTGCGTTTCCTGCGCGAAGTCGCGCAAGCGGTGTTCGACGTGGTCGGCCCCGGCCGCCTCGGCGTGCGGCTGGCGCCGTTGACCACCTTGCAAGGCGCGGTCGACGACACTCCGCAGGCGACGTATCTGGCCGCGGCGAAAATCCTCGACGACCTCGGCGCGGCCTATATCCACGTCGCCGAAGCCGACTGGGACGACGCGCCCGGCATGCCCGACGCGTTTCGCGAAGCGCTGCGCATCGTGTTCGGCGGCACGCTGATTTATTCGGGCCGCTACACCAAACAACGCGCCGAAGAAGCGTTGAGCAACGGTTGGGCCGACCTGATCGGCTTCGGCCGGCCGTTCATCGCCAATCCGGATCTGCCGCATCGGCTCGAACACGATCTGCCGCTCAGCGAAGGCGATCGCACGCGCTACTTCGGCGGCGGCGCGCAGGGGTATACCGACTACGCCCGGGCCGCCTGAGGTACGTCGGCTTTCGACGCCGTGCATCGGCGCCGACAGGCGGCGGCGAATCAATCGACCGCTTTTCAGCTCGGCCACTTCGACCCGCGAATCACGCTGCAGAAGTTGCCCCGCGCGAACCCGGGCTCCTTGTCGGCGATCACGTCGGCCTTGACGTTGCCGAAGGTCGTCTCCGGCTTGTGCCGGATGCCGTCGTAGAAAGCCTGCAGGATAGCTTCCTTGAAGCGCGCGCCGCGCGGATGTTCGCGCACCACCGCCTCGCGTTGCGCGTCGCTGTAGCGGTCGTAGGTCAGGCCCAGCACGTCCATCTCTACGCCCGCGGTGACCAGCGCGATCAGCGGATGCATGTGCTGCGGAATGCCGGGCGTGGTGTGCAGCGCGATCGCAGTCCAGACCGTGTCAATGTCGTAGGGGGCGATGCCGCGCGCGCCGAGGAAATCGCGCGCCGCATTGGCGCCGTCGACCTCGAACCGTTCGCAGGCGCTGCTGTGGCGGTGGGTCAGCCCGAGATCGTGGAACATGCAGCCGCAGTACAACAGCTCCGGATCGAACTTCAGCCCGCGCTCGCGGCCGGCCAGCGCGGCGAAGTAGTACACCCGGCTGGAATGATGGAACAGCAGCGGCGAGGCGGTGTCGCGGACCAGCTCGGTGATCTCGCGCGCCAGCGCGCTGTCGGGAATGCGGATGCCGTCGATGTCGGGGTTCATGGCCGTGTCGGGAGTCGGGGGACTTTCATGCTCCACCCGGGGTGCGATGTCCTCAATCGGCGCAATACGTCCTAGACTGCCATTTCACGCGTGCAGCCGACGCCGGTGCGTCGAGAGGCGAATGTCATGGCCCGAACCATCGCGATCCTCGCCCTGCCGTCGGTGCAACTGCTCGACGTCTCCGGTCCGCTGGACGTGTTCGCGCAAGCCAATACCGAAACCGGACGCGAGGCCTACGCGCTGCGCGTGGTCGCCTGCGAGGCCGGGCCGATCCGCAGTTCCTCAGGCATGCGCCTGTTGCCGGACCTGATCGCCGGACGCTCGGACGAACGCTTCGACACCTTGCTGATCGCCGGCGCGCCGAACGCCTCGCGCGCGCGCCTCAAGGACAGCGTGCTGGCCTGGATCCGTGCGAGCGCGACGAAATCGCGGCGTTACGGCTCGGTCTGCACCGGCGCGTTCGCGCTCGCCGCCGCCGGCCTGCTCGACGGCCGCCGCGCGACCACGCATTGGGCCGCCGCCGCCGCGCTCGCCTCGGCGTATCCGAACGCGACGATCGAAGCCGATGCACTGATCGTGCGCGACGGCAAACTGCGCACCGCCGCGGGCGTCACCGCCGGCCTGGATCTCGCCCTGGCCTTGGTCGAGGAAGATCTCGGGCGCGAACTGGCGATGCGGGTGGCGTCGCAGTTGGTGATGTTCTTCAAGCGCCCGGGCGGGCAATTGCAGTTCAGCCGCCACGGCCAGGCGCATCCGGCCGGACGTTCGGCGCTGCAGGAAGTGCAGCGTTGGGTCGCGGCGAATCCGGCGCAGGATCACAGCGTCGATGCGCTGGCCGAACGCGCGGGTTTGAGCCCGCGGCATTTCGCGCGCTTGTTCCTGGCTGAAGTCGGGATCACGCCGGCGGCGTGGGTCGAGTCGGCGCGGATCGACCGCGCGCGCGATTTGCTGGAATCCGGCCACGCGCCCAAGCAAGTCGCGGCGCTGTGCCGCTTCGCCAACGCCGACACGCTGCGGCGCTCGTTCGCGCGCCACCTCGGCGTCACGCCGGCGGAGTATCGGCGGCGGCACGGTCACGGCCGCGCCTGAGGCGGTTCGCGCGGCGGCTTATTTGCCGATGCAGAAGCTCGAAAAGATATGCCCGAGCAAATCGTCGGCGCGCACGCGGCCGGTGATTTCGCCTAGCGCATCGTGCGCCTGGCGCAAGGCTTCGGCGGCGAGGTCGAGCATTTCGTGGTCGAGTTGCGCGCGCGCGTCGTCGAGTTCGTCGCGCGCGCGCAGCAGCGCATCGACGTGGCGCGCGCGCGCGGTGAACGCGCCTTCGCTGGCGTCGGCGGCGTCGCCCTGCGCCAGCGCGCGCAAACGCGCGTGCAGACGATCGAGCCCGGCGCCGCTGCGCGCGGACACGAACACGCGGTCTTCGCCGCCGATGTCGGCCGGCGTGGGCGAACCGTAGTCGGATTCGATCAGGTCGATCTTGTTGTAGACGTACAGGCAGGCCGGCACGCCGACGATGGCATCGGCGACCGAAGCCAGGCCGCTGTCGGGATCGCGCGCATCCAGCACCACGATGGCGAGATCGGCGCGGACCAGTTCGCCGCGCGCGCGACGCATGCCTTCGCGCTCGATCGCATCGCCGCCTTCGCGCAAGCCGGCGGTGTCGACCAAAGTGAGTTCGACACCGTCGAGTTTGACCGTTTCGTGCAGCAGGTCGCGGGTGGTGCCGGCGATGTCGGTGACGATGGCACGCTCGCTGCCGGCCAGCGCATTCAACAGCGAACTCTTGCCGGCGTTGGGCGGGCCGACGATCACCGCGTGCAGGCCGTCGCGCAGGCGGCGGCCGCGTTCGGCGGCGGCGAGCAGATCGTCGAGCGCGGTCGAGGCGGCGGCGAAGCGTGTGCGCAACGCGGCGCCGCCGAGCGTGTCGAGCGATTCGTCGGCGAAGTCGATCGCCGCTTCGACGTGGACGCGGATCGCCAGCACGTCGTCGGCGAGCGCTTCGACCCGGCGCGAAAACTCGCCGTCGAGGGCGCGGCGCGCGGCGCGCGCGGCGCGCGCATCGCCAGCCGCGATCAGGTCGGCGACCGCTTCGGCCTGGGCAAGATCCAGGCGTCCTTCGAGAAACGCGCGTTCGCTGAATTCACCCGGTCGCGCGCGGCGGGCGCCCAAGGCGCACACGCGCGCGAGCAACTCCTCCAGCAACGCCGGGCCGCCATGCGCCTGCAGTTCGACCACGTCCTCGCCGGTGTAGCTCGCCGGCGCGGCGAAGTACAAGGCGATGCCGTCGTCGAGGGTTTCGCCCTGGGCATCGTGGAAATGCACGTAGTGCGCGTGGCGCGGTTGCAACTCGCGCGCGGCGATGGCCTGGGCGATGGCGAGCGAGCGCGAACCCGACACGCGCACAATGCCGACGCCACCGGCGCCGGGGGCGGTGGCGATCGCGGCGATGGTGTCGCGGGCGGAGGGTGAGGTCATGGCGGCGATGATAAATCTCGGGGCTGCGAAGCGTGCGTGTTTGCTTGGCTAGGCGGCGCTGGGATGACGGTTGAGATGGGTTCCCCGTGCGCAACGACGCCGGGACTTACCGGCGGTCACGCCGTCCTTGCTCGTCATTCCCGCGAAGGCGGGAATCCAGAGACTTCAGAGTCATGCCTGGATGAAGCCCTGGATTCCCGCCTTCGCGGGAATGACGAGCACGGGCAGCGGGGATAAATCTCGGGACGGGAACGCGCGTGTTTGTGCGGCAAAGAGCACTTTCTGGCCCGGCCTGCTTTTTTTGCTCGTCATTCCTGCGAAGGCGGGCTCTGCTTCACTTCGGCGAAGCCGAACATCCAGAGACTTCAGAGCCATGCCTCGGTGAAGCCGTGGATTCCCGCCTTCGCGGGAATGACGAGCACGGGCGGCGGTCAGATACCGAAGCTCGAACTGAAGCCGAAGTCGGCGAATGTAACCACGACGTCCCCAAAAACACGAAGCCCGCCAAACGGCGGGCTTCGTATCACAGCAAGTCGACAACGACCTCAGTCCTTGTCTTTATCCTTGCCCGGCGTCGCCGAGGCCTCGGCGTAACGCTTGGTCGTCAGCCACTGCTGCAGCAGGCCCAGGCCGCCGTTGGCCACCTGGTACAACACCAGGCCGGCCGGCAGGAACGCCAGGATCACGCCGAAGATCAGCGGCATGAACTGCATCATCTTGGCCTGCGCCGGGTCCATGCCGGTCATCGGCGTGAGCTTCTGCGTGGTCCACATGATCGCGATGTTCATCAGCGGCAGCACGAAGAACGGGTCGCGCGCGGTCAGGTCGTGGATCCACAGCATCCACGGCGCGTGACGCAGCTCGACCGACTCGGCGAGCATCCAGTACAAGGTCATGAAGATGATCATCTGCGGCAGCAGCGGCAGACAGCCGCCGACCGGATTGATCTTCTCCTTCTTGTACAGCTCCATCAGCGCCATCTGGAACTTCTGCTTGTCCTCGCCGTAGCGCTCCTTGAGCTGAGCCACGCGCGGCTGGAACTTGCGCATCTTCGCCGCCGACTTGTACTGCGCGGCCGACAGCGGATACAGCGCCAGCTTCAGCAGCACCACCAGGCCGATGATCGCCCAGCCCCAGTTGCCGAACAGGTTATGCAGTTTTTCCAGCAGCCAGAACAGGCCGTTGGCGAGGGTGGCGAAGATGCTGTAGCTGCTGAAGTCGACCGCGCGGTCCAGGCCCTGCACGTTCTGCGCTTCGATCGCCTTGACCAGCTTCGGGCCGATCCACAGGCGCGCTTCGGTCTCGGCCTTGGCGCCGGGGGCGACGGTGACGCCCGGGCCGAGGTCGCGGATCAGGTACTGCGGCAGACCGCCGGCGTTGAGCTGCTCGAGCGAGAACTGGCCCTGGTCCTTCGTGCCCGGAATCCAGGCGGCGAAGAAGTGGTGCTGGAGCATCGCGATCCAGCCGCCGGTGACCTGCTTGTCGAGCTTGCCGTCGTCCTGGAACTTGTCGAACTTGCGCTTCTCGTACTTGTCGGTCGGGCTGTACCACGCCGCGCCCTGGAAGCTGTACTGCTCCGGGCTGAAGGGGCCCTTGTGGACCAGTTCGCGCGGCACCCGGCTGAGCTGGCGGTAGACGAAACCCGACCACGGCGCGGCGCTGGCGTTGACGACTTCGTCGCGCACCTTCACCGCGTAGTCGCCGCGGCGGAAGCTGTAGGTGCGGGTGATGGTCACGCCGTTCGGGCCGGTCCACACGAACGGCACCGACAGGTCGCGCGCGCCGTCGGCGAGGACGACATTGCGCTGCGGGCCGGCGAAGCGGAAACCCGACTCATGCGTCGGCGCGGCATTGCTCTGGCTGACCCAGCCGCTCTGGGCGACGAAGAACAGGGTCGAGTCGCTGGCCAGCAGCCGCATCGGCGGGCTGTTGGGTTCGGAGGTGATCGGGTACTTGAGCAGGTCGGCTTCGCTGAGCTCGCCGCCGCGCAGGTTCACCTTGAGCACGTCGGTGGTCACGGTGACGATGCCGTCGCTGGCGTCCGCCGCGGCAGCGCCGACGGTGGCAGCGGCGGCGGCCGGCGAACCGGGCACGGCCGGCGCGGCGCTCGGCACGCCGGGCACCGCGGCCACGGCGCCATTGGCGGCGGTGGGCACGGTGCTGGCCGGGGCGACGATCGCCGGCGCAGCGGTCGGCGGCGGCGCGGATTTCTCCTTGCCCCACTCCATCCACAACAAGGTCGCCACCATCAGCCAGGCGAGGATCAGAAAAGCACGGGTCTGGTTCATGGGCAGCAGGCAGGCTCAGCCGGGACCGGGGTCCGGCATGGGGTCGGAAGGGGAAGCGGCCGGCATTGTGCCGGGCGCCGCAGTTGCGGGCAATGCGGGCGCCGGCCGGGGAGCGGCGCGCTTGAGCAGACTCAGGAAGGCCGCGCGGAGTTCCTCGCCGCTGCAGCGCGAGGCGCCGGGTCGGGCGACGAGGACGTAATCGCCGCGCGGGAGCTCGTCGCGCACATGGCGAAAGGCATCGCGCAACACGCGCTTGATGCGGTTGCGGCCGACCGCGTGCGGATCGACCTTGCGCGACACCGCCAGGCCCATGCGCGGCGCGAGGTCCGGATCGGGCTGGAAATGCAAAGCGAGCACGGGCAGCGCCACGCGCCGGCCATGCTTGAAGATTCGGTCGAAATCGGAGCGCGCGCGTACCCGCGCGGTGCGCGGGAAGCGGGTCGAATTCATCGGATGCGATCGGTGACGCGACGCGGGATCGGCACGGCAGGTGCGATCACACGCGGCGCGTTCGCCGGCAACGCTTAGGCGGTGAGACGCTTGCGGCCCTTGGCACGACGACGGGCGAGAATCTTGCGGCCGTCGGCAGTCGCCATGCGGGCACGGAAACCGTGGTCGCGCTTACGCTTGAGGTTGCTGGGCTGGTAGGTGCGCTTGGTGGCCATGATTCGGCTCGAATGTAGACGGCGTAGAGGACCGCGGATTCTATAGAACCGCCCGAGTCCGGGTCAAGCCTTTGTTTAGTTTGGGCTTTGCGATCCGTGACCCGCACCGTCTTACGGCCCGCCCCAGCCTGTGCATGAACCTGTGGATTAATTCTGTTCCGGACCGAGGCTCGATGGTAGTCTGACCGACCCCTGGCCTCCTCCGGCGCGATGCGAGCATCGTGCG